>JBNKNI010000002.1:0-236074 GCA_050293765.1 Reinekea sp. | reverse complement strand
TGCTCCAAATGTGGAATTTTATTTGGTTTGCCTTGCTCCGAATCTCTAAACCTAACCACCAAATATTCTTCTTCGATCTTCATCGGATCTGGGAAGTCTGCGATAACCTCTGCCGCAGCTTTGGATAATATTTCCCATTGAGAATTTTTAGCGATTTCAGAGCCAAATACACAGCGCCACTTGATCGTTTGGTGGGATAACTCGATTGAAACTGCACGCAATCCCCCAGTAACACAGCCAAGCAATGCTCTTTGTGCAGATAGCCTAATATTTTCGTTCATAGTTTTTGCACATAACAGCTTATTCGTACGCCACTGCGTATTTTTCATGCGCACATATGTAATTGTCTGAAACAATCCTATGTCGCCTCTAAGTCAAGCATATTGAGAGCTTCCGCATTGGATGTCAATTTGACCATCCTTATTTTTGTGCTCCAGCACAAGTATTTTAAATAACCAAGCACTTCAAACACCCGATTTTCCTAGTGTCGAACCTCATCGCAGATACTCGTTCTCAGGCTCATTCCCGGTGTTTTTAGCTTCAGCCCATTTATATGGCAATACCCCGGATATGTAAGCGCAAACGTCGCTATTTTGTGATCGGTTTCTCGGGTCATTTCCCAGCCCGACTCCATACAGCACGGATATACATATTCGATGTACAAGGAAACGTACGTTTATGAGAAACCAGAACCGATTGACAACCGGACCGCTTTGCCCGAAATGCCGAAAGGTTTATTAGATCAGTTCAGAGTATTTATTTGTTCACGCGGTCTCGCCTACGCCGCAGAAAAAACCTACTTAGCTTGAGCGAAACGCTTTATCAGATTTAACAAGTACCAATACCCAAAAACTGTAGGCTTCAGGATACAGACAATTTAAAAGGTGAATCAGCGAGTGGGTTGGGACGCCGTTGAATCCGTTTGCCACTGGGCCATTTCTTCTTCTATAAAATAATGCACGAGATCGCGATACATTTTTTCTATCACATCAGGGCTCAACCCCTCAGCGGTTGCCCAGTGTCGTCGCTGTTCCAACATCGCTCGTTGGCGTTCGGGTGCTCGCACAGAAGACTCGCTTGTTTTGTGGGATGAAGCCGCTTTCACGTACTGAAATCGCTTGCCCAGAATCGCAATGATTTCGCGGTCCATATCATCGATTTCCCGGCGAATGTCATCCGTCCCCGTACAGTTGTCGGGTTCAATCCTGTTCTGGTACTGCATGTATTCGTCTTCTCCTGCGAATTCAATTTGTGAAAAGTAGGCGCGTTACTATCAAGTACGCAGTGTGGATATTTTCATGAACACCCAGGGCGCACCAAAAGACAACCAAAAACCGATTATGGCATAGCGAATTAAATCGGCGATGTGAGGATTGAACGGCAAGAGCATTTTCAGACCGATTTTTAACAACAGCAGAACCGCCAAACCAGAGATAAATTTAACCGCCTTTTGCCACCAACGTCCGCTTGGCTGGTAGTTGAGAACTTTCAGATCTAACTGCATACCGGCCAGAAACCCTAACGCGGCGCCAAAAACAGTCACCAAATCCTTATTGTCCGGGTAGGCAAAATAGGCCAAAAAGAACGGCAATAGTAACAGCCACAATAATCCGCGATGCGTACGCTCGGCATAGGCCATAAACCAATTGACAAACAGCACCCAAAGCAGACCAATACCGATGCCCGCCAGCACATCCATCGGCCAATGTACGCCCAAATACAAGCGAGACAGTGCGACCAGCACGATCATGGAAGCACACATCAAACTAAACCATCGCGTTTTCATCTGGATGGCGATGGCTGTCCAAAACGAAGCGGCACCCTGGGTGTGCCCACTGGGGAAGGAGTGACCCGTCGCCGTGTGGGTGCGCAGTGAGTCTATACCGTCCATACCAATGGGCCGTTCTAGCGCAATAACACTTTTTAACGTCGGGTTCAGTACCATACTGGATAAAAAGGCAAAGCCGATTTGATGCGCCATACGCTTGTTCTGGCACCAAAGCAGCCAGGCGGCAATCGCTATATAGAAAGTCTCCTCAGCGGAAAAGGAGATGAACTGAAAAAAACCATCCAACACCGGATGTCGAAACTGCTGCAACCATTGCAACACGCTTAATTGCCAATCCATGAGATTCCCTGTTTTCGTCGAATGCGCCAATATCGCAATTCCACCTGAAAATTTCCAGCCAAGAAACGGACCATAACGCGTGTTGGCATCAATCCAGATCAAATAAGCGAATAACACCGTGACCTGTGCACTTTCCAATATGACCCGGATTCTTTATCATCCCGGCCACACTTTCTTGGCACATCCGTGCCCTTCTCAAGGAATTATGATGAAGAGAACCCTACTGAAAACCACCGCACTGGCCGCGTGTCTGACTGTGGTAACAGCCCCCAGCTACGCCTTTGACCTGTTTGGATGGTTCAAAAAAGACAACAGTATTGACGCCATGATCGAGCACGTTCCCGCCGATACGGCCTTTTTCTTTGGTGGCATCAGCGATCCTGAATATCTGGAAAGTGCAGATCAGATGATTCAATCAATTGACTACAGCGAGATGAGCAGCGGGCTCACGGAACTGTTTGAAGTACTGCCGGAATCCAAAGGGTTGGATATTCTGTCGTGGATGCTTGATGACTATTACGCAACCCTGCCTGAAGGCACTGAAAAACTGTATGCGCACTATGGGTTGGATACCAAAGGCGCGAGCGTACTTTACATGGACGGCCTGTATCCGGTTATGCGAGTTGCCGTAAAAGACGAAGATGCGTTTCTGAACCTGCTGAAAGCTGGTGCTAAGGCAGTGGACTTGGAACTTGGCACTGCAACCATCGATGGCAACAGCCTGACCACGATTGAGCTGGTCAACGAAGACAATGCCACCATTCATCTCGGCATTCTGGTTAAGGATAAGGTATTAACCCTCTCTGCCCTGTCAAACAAAGACAATGACGCGGCAAAAGCGCAACGCTTCGCACTGGCGAAGCCTGCCATGGCAATGAACCCAGACCTTTGGGACGAAGACGGTGAAACTTACGAGTTTAATGAGTACTTCCGCGGCTATGTCAGCTTGCTGAATATCGCCAAATCACTGCTGAATGAAGATTCCCAGGCGATTCAACAGATTCTGGCCTTTGCCGGAGACGACGCACCCGATTTCTCGGCACTGCAGGGGCAATGCAAAGGCGACGTTCTGAACATGGTTGCCGGTACGCCACGATTCGTGATTGGCCTGAATGATTATCAACTCGATGACTCTACCATGACCAGCGAATTCAGCTACGCGCTGGAAGTTAAAAATGAATCGATATTGGGCGAGCTGCAAAAACTGCGTGGATTTAATCCCGGTTACATCACGAACAACGATGCCCTAGCCTTTGGCATCAGCCTCGGCATTTCAGCCGATGCGCTGTCTCCGGTATTAACCAGTTTATGGACGCAATTCACTCAAGCTGAATTCAGCTGCGAGCAGTTGCAGGAAATGCAGGCACAAGCCAGTGGCTTTAACCCAGCGATGATCGCCATGTTTACCGGCATGGCGCAGGGACTATCAGGCATCAGTGCAGGTGTGTTCGACGTTATGCTGGATGAATCTCTGCCTGCGGGTGGTCGTTTTGACATGATCGCATCCGTCACCGCCGAAAAGCCTGAGGTTCTGGCTGCATTAATCAGTAACTACCTGCCCATGTTGCAGGGTACTCAGATTCCGACAGACGGCACGCCAGTGAACCTGGCTGATAACGGCCTGCCGATGGACATCTTCCTGGCTATCAAAGGCAAACACCTGGTGGCTTACAGCGGCGAACAGGGCACGAAGGTCGCCAATGCTATGGCGAACGAACCCAACACCGCAAACGGCACAGCAGCGCTGGCATTGGATTACCAGAAAACCGCCGACGTTCTGCTGACAGCCATTGGCCCTTGGTCTGCTTATTCTCAAGATGAAAGTTGCACTGAGTTTTACAGCGCCGCTCTGATGCTTAAGAGCTTCCCGGCACGTCTCACAGGTCGCGACGATATTACGGCCAATGGTTTCGAAGCCAATTGGACAATGTCGATGAGTGACATTCAAAGCATCATGAACCGTTACGGCAACAACATCAGCGGTGAATACGCGCTTGAATATCTGGATTACGACTGCAGCTGGGTTGCCATCGGCACCGAAACATTGAATGACGACGGCACCGGAATGTATTCAGAGCAGGATGAAAGTGGCAGCTGTAATCTCTACGAGAGCCGTTACCAGTGGAACAACGCGATGGGAATCATGGTTCAGAGTGAATCGGTTAACCAATACCGCGACAGTTGTGACGAAGAATGGTACGAAGATGAACCCTATGACTTTACCTGTCAGGTTCTGGCCAACGACGACACCGGTTTCTATTGTTTAGAAAGTGGAGAAGACGAGCCAACTCTGCACCGCTATACACGCCAATAGTTAACACTTTTCATAAATCCCCGCTGATGCGGGGATTTTTTTGTCATCATTTCGACCATCTAATTTTAGTTAGCCCACCGAAAAATTTCATCGATGAGTGCAATCATCAGTTCCGGATCAGATGATGCCCGTTCCAGTGCATTCATGAATTAATCTCAGAAGTAAACATGCAAATTCACGAATTACGAAACATCGCCGGTTAAGACTATTTGTTACGATTCAAATGGGCTTTTTCTGTGTGACCAATCTCTCATCCTTTGTGACGCTCTCTATACGACTACCGTTTCGCTCCTTAGCATGGCCGGTGCTAAAAAAAACAACTCAATGGACAGTCGGGAAGGTCGAGTCCCGTAAAAGGAATTATTTCTATGCTGAAAAAAAACACGCTCAATAAAATCAAACAGCAAAGCGTCGTTACGCTTGCCTGCCTCTGGCTTACGGCCTGTCAGGTGGAAACACTCAACGAGCCTGATGCAACGCCCGTTTCCGATCAAAGCCTAGTAAAAGCATCGCTGACTGAGGTTAGCGCAACGTCAACGTGTAATGCAGCACCAGTCAGCGGAGGACTGTACACCTTGGTGAACCGACAATCCGGACTGGCCTTGGATGTTTACCGCAAGGAGACTGAAGCCGGCTCGGCGATTATTCAATGGCGACCAACAGGCGCGGCAAATCAAACATTCAAAGTCACCCGGGTGGATGGCAATTACTGGAACATTGAAGCCACTCACAGCGGTATGTCACTGGACGTATTGGGCTTTGCGGAGTACGACAACGCCGCCATCGTGCAATGGCCTTATCTGAGCGGACCAAATCAACAGTGGCAATTGGTCAAATCCAGCTCAGGTGGGTTCAGCGTCCGTGCCAGACATTCTGGCAAAGCGCTCACGGCATCGTCGGATCAGATTGGCGCAGCCATTGTTCAAAAGCAGGAACAGGGTGAAGGTTTACAGCGCTGGTATTTCAATCCGACCAATGGCTTCTGCCAAGATGCCGTTGGTTTTGCCAATGAACCGGGCTCTGACGGCCTGCAAAGCACAACGGGCGGTGCTGCCGGATCGACAATCGTCGCTGAAACCTGTGATCAACTGAAGAACGCCTTAACCCATGACAGCGCACTGACCGTTTTCATTCCGGATACCACATTGGACTGCCGAACTCAGCCTCGGAAGATTCAAGCCTGTGAGATTTCCTGTCCGTCGTATCGAGAACCTGAAAAAACGTTCTATCGGGTGCCGGTTGGTAACCAAACCTGTTCAGAGCTTGGCAGCAACACCAACACTACGGTGACGCAACCCCGATACGATATACGTATTAACGTAAAGTCCAACAAAACGCTCTTAGGGCTCGGTGCCAACAGTCGATTACTGGGTGTTAGCCTGAACCTGTCTGGCCAGAAAAATATTATTGTCAGTAATCTCAGTATTGAAGAAATCAACCCTCATCTGGTGGAAGCCGGTGACGCAATCAGCGCCGACAACGCCAGTCATATTTGGATAGACCATGTAAAAACCAAGCGCATCAGCGATGGACACCTGGATGCTCGTAACAGCCAGAACATGACGTTAAGCTGGAACCATTTCGACGGGTTTAACGGTTATGTTTGCGGCAGACAGCATCACTACACCCTGTTACTACAAGATACTCAGGCGACACTGCATCACAATTATTTTGATCACGTCTCCGGTCGTAACCCGAAACTGGTTGGGGACAAAACCCGGGTACATCTGTTTAACAACTATTGGAAGAACGTGACTTATTTCGCGATCAGCACCGCGAACAGAGCCGAAGCCTTGATCGAAAACAATGTGTTCGAAAACAGCCGTCGTCCTCACTGGAATGAGTCAGGCTATATGAACGCGCTAGGGAACATCTATACCGGCATCTCAGCCACTGACCCAGAACGGGACAGCGGTAACGCGGTGTTCGGCGACGTGAATCTCTACTCTTATCGTTTGGACGACCCAGCAACGCTGCCAGACTCCGTTGCCACTCAAGCGGGACCTCGATAACTGCCCCTGCAGAAAAGCATGGCCCCACCGGCTATGCTTTTCTTTATTTAATTCGATGGTTTGCAAGACGGATTTGAACCCGGTGAATACACGTCAACATTTGAGCCGCGCAATATTGTTTGTTAATTAACGACAGTTTAGCCGTTATACTGCCGCAGAATTCCCATTGACACCCTTAAGGGTATCTCTAGAAAATCCATCTGACTCTGGATTTAAGAATGGACTTAAGGCGAGGCGAGAATTCGCAAACCTAGCGGGCAAAGTTAAGAATTTTCAACGATGCCATAAGTTCGTTCTTAACTCCCCGCAGGGCGCGGGCTAACAACGCACAACACATCGTTAAACACTTTGAAAAGGACTCGTCACTCCCTGCAGTGTTTGCCTTGTTTTGCACGTTGTTAGCACATGCGCAGAGATCGACGGACTTTTTTAGAGATGCCCTTAACTATTTGTTAGATGCAACATCCGTCACTATTTTGGTGACGGCCTTTTAAAACCAAAACTCACCCGCTCATTTCCGCCATAATCAATAACCGTCTGAACCCGCTGAAAACCGGACTGCTGAAGAATGGAACGCACCGCCTCGCCCTGTTTCCAGCCATGTTCAAAAAACAAAGCCCCGTTTTCCATCAGGCAATTAATTGCCTCCGCAGCAATATGCTGAAAATCGGCGAGGCCTGTATTGTCGGCAACCAGTGCACTGGCCGGTTCAAAACGGACATCGCCTTGACTTAAATGCGGATCAGCCGCGTCAATGTAAGGCGGGTTGCTGACAAAAACCTGCACACTCTCCGGCGCCAGTCCGGCACACCAGTGCCGTGTTTCAAAGTCGACATCAAGATTTAATCGTTGCGCATTTTCTCTGGCCAACTGCACCGCGGTGTGCAAACGATCGGTTCCCGTCACCTGCCAGCTTGGTCGTTCGGATTTGAGAGCCAATGCGATGGCTCCAGTGCCGGTGCCTAAATCAATACAACGGATGGGTTGTTGATCAAAATGCGACAAAACAGTTTCGACCAGCACTTCTGTGTCCGGCCTTGGAATCAAGGTCGAAGTGTCCGTCTTTATGGTTAACGACCAGAACTCGCGTTCACCAACCAGATAAGCAATAGGCTCCCCTTGCGCGCGCCGAACAAGCAAATCCGCAAACAGAGAATATTGCTCAGGCGTTAAACTGGCTTCAGGCCAGGTAAACAGAAACGTTCTGTCTTTTTGCAGGGTAAAGGCAAGAAGCGCGTCGATATCGATAGGATCGACACCTTGGGAGAGCGCCTGTCGTTTAACAGACGCGATGGAGTGATCACTCACGACTGCCCCATCTCAGCAAACAGTTGTGCCTGATGCTCCTGCAGCAATGGCTGGACCACATGCTCCAATTGACCGCCTAAAATCTCATCCAACTTATACAGTGTCAGGTTAATGCGATGATCGGTTACACGCCCTTGCGGAAAATTATAGGTTCGGATTCGTTCCGATCGATCGCCAGACCCCACCAGTGATTTCCGCTGGTCAGCTTGCTCTTTAGCCGCCGCGCTTTCCTGCACATCTTTCAGTTTTGCTGCGAGTAACGACATTGCCCGAGCTTTGTTTTTGTGCTGCGAACGCTCATCTTGGCATTCCACCACAATACCAGTAGGTAAGTGAGTCAAACGGATAGCGGAGTCAGTCTTGTTCACGTGCTGACCACCCGCTCCGGAAGCTCGGAACGTATCTACCCGCAACTCGTTTTTATCGATTTCAACCGCTTCCAGTTCGTCGGCTTCCGGCATCACGGCAACGGTACAGGCCGAGGTATGAATACGACCCTGACTTTCCGTTTCGGGAACACGTTGCACCCGATGCGCACCGGATTCAAACTTTAACTGGGAATACACGTTAGCGCCGGACACTCGGGAAATCACTTCTTTATAGCCGCCGTGCTCGCCTTCGCTCGCCGACAACACCTCAACACGCCACCCCATTTTCTCAGCGTACCGAGAATACATTCGAAACAGATCGCCGGAGAAAATGGAAGCTTCATCACCACCGGTTCCAGCGCGAATTTCAAGGAACACGTTCTTGCCATCGTTGGGATCTTTCGGCAACAGCAAAATCTGCAATTGCTCATCGAGTTGTTGGCGTTTTTCCTGTGCTGATTTCAGCTCTTCCTTACCCATATCCCGCATGTCTGGGTCGTCATCTTCGCAAAGTGTCTGCGCCTCTGCGATATCTTCCTCGCATGCGTTGTACTGTGCAAAACACAACACAACATCTTCCAGCTCTGCGTATTCCTGCGAATACTTGCGAAATGTATCCTGGTCGCCAATAACGTCTGGCTGTGACAATAACATGCCCAGTTCTTCATAACGTTCGGACAACTCAGTGAGTTTATAACGGATGGATTCTTTCATGATGACCTTAGGTGTCGATATCAAATAAACGCAATGCCCACTCGCTCGCATCTTCCTCACCTTGCTGGTGAGCGTTACGCAATGCCACGGTAGGACCATGCATTAATTTATTGGTAATGTTGTGCGCCAGTTGTTTGGCAACATCTTCCGGATTCTGACCGGCAGCGAGCGCGCGCGTTGCTTTTTCTAATTCAGTATTTTTAATCGTATTAGCACGATTGCGAATGACTTTAATAGCATCGGAAGCGGTTCGCGCTTGAATATTATGAATAAAGTTTTCTGTTTGCTCAGCAATGATTGATTGCGCGGCGACAGCTGCCTTTTCGCGCGTGCGCCGGTTGTCCTCAATAACGGAACGCAAATCATCCACGGTGTACAGGAAGACATCTTGCAAGTCTGCGACTTCACTTTCTATATCCCGAGGTACCGCAATATCCACCATAAATACGGGTTTATGCTTGCGGCGTTTTAACGCTCGCTCGACCATTCCCTTGCCAATTAACGGCAACTGACTGGCGGTTGATGATATGACGATATCAGCGCCAGGCAATTCAGCGGGTATGTCAGATAACAAACAAGCTCGAGCATTAAATTCTTTGGCGAGGGTCTCAGCACGGGCCAGCGTTCGATTGGCAACCGTTAATTGTGTTAACCCTTTTTCACGTAGATGCCGCGCCACGAGGTCAATGGTTTCACCCGCCCCAACCAACAGAGCTCGGCAATCTGCCAAATCCGAAAAAATCCGTGTCGCGAGACTCACTGCGGCAAAGGCAACGCTGACCGCATTCTCTCCAATGGCGGTTTCCGTACGCACTTTTTTTGCTACTTTAAAACTGTGTTGAAACATATAGTTCAACATCGAGCCGACAGCGTGATGCTCTTGCGCAACAGCGTATGCGGATTTCAATTGACCCAGAATCTGGGGTTCGCCCAGAACCATACTGTCCAAACCTGACGCAACCTGACTAATATGCGTCACTGCCTGTTCGTCGGCATGCACATAAATGCATTCTCGTAATTGTTTGGGGTCCAGATGGTGTAATTCAGATAACCAGTGAACGACCTGTTCCGATGCCTTAAGCTGGTCATCGGTATAACAATAAATTTCACTGCGGTTACAGGTCGACAAAATGACAGATTCGTGGATACCCGGTAAATCCAAGACAGCTTTCAGCGCCTCAGACATCGTCTCTGGGGTAAAACTCACCTTTTCACGCACTTCCACCGACGCGGTGTTGTGATTAATCCCAATGGCCAACAAAGACATGCCGTAGGTAGAACCTTCATTGTGTAAAAACGCGGTATTCTAACGGCTTTACTGAAAATAGGCGATAAGACCTATGCTAATATCGATTTAAATCATGTAAAACTTGCCACCTTGTTATCAGGTATTTTATGGCCTTTAAAGCACACACGCATTTTTTCACGACGTTTTCCGCCGCTGTACTGTTCAGTTCTTGCGCACAAATGGCGACCAGCTCAGATCAGGTGTCAGCACCCGAGATTCAACCGACGACGCCCGTTGTGGCAGAAGAGCTCAGCGGAGAAAGTCTGTTTCAATTATTGCTGGCGGAGATAGCAACCAATCGGCAACAGTTCGGTGCGGCCGCTTCTCTGTACAGTGAAATTGGTGAAAACCACAACGACGTGGCGGTCATTGAACGGGCAGCCGCGTTGAATCAGTCTATCGGTGATTATCCCCGCATGTTTTCGCTGACCAGCCGATGGGTTGAACTCAGACCAGACGATGCCGCCGCATTAAGGGCACATAGCCTCAGTGCCATCGCCACCGGCCAACTGGAAATCGCCAACACCAGCATTGAACACTGGATGACCAAAGACCCCGAAGCTGATGTCAGCCTGCTTTTGCCTGGACTGCAGAATTTAACCGCCGATCAGCTTACGTCGGTTGCTGGTATGCTTGCCAACCTGCAAACGCAACACAAAAAGTCCGCCAGTTTGTATTACACCCGAAGCCGGATCGCGCTGGCGCTGAACGACATTGATCAGGCCATGAAGCTGGCGAACGAGTCACTGGCCATCCATGACAACCTGCAGGTCAACCTGTTTAAGTTTCAGCTGCTGCAAACTGTCGGTAAGCTGGATGATGCCAAAACCCTGATCAGCAGGCTGGACAAAAAACACCCGGAGAATAGACAGGTTGCCGTGCAATACGCGCGCTTTCTGTTCCGCAACGAACCACAGAATCTCAGCGCACTTGAAAAACTGCACAATCGCTTTTCAACCGAACCAACCATTTCCCGAACCTATGCCCGTGCAGCCTTTGACGCTGAGGATTACGACGCCGCGCAAGCGGTATACCAACACCTGCTTGAGCTGGGCTACAGTGACGAAGCCCACTATTTTTTAGGCCGTATTGACCTGGTTAACGCAATGACAGATTCTGCGATCAACCACTTTGAATCCGTTCAGCAATCCCCTTTCCGCAGTTCAGCCATCGCGGAGTGGGTTTCGTTAGCTCGCCCGGAAGACGAAGCCAGAATCATGATCGCCATTGCTGACAGTAAGCAAACACTACCGGAGCAAGCACCTGTTTTCTGGCGTTTGGAAGCCAATTACTTCCAATTAACAGACCAGAATGAAAGAGCCTGGACCACGTTAGAACAGGCGTTAGTTGAGTTTCCCGAAAGTGTTCCGTTGCTTTACGATCAGGCAATGATCGCAGCCAATGAACAGCGCAACGATGTGATGGAGCGCAACCTGGTGACTATCCTGGAACTTGAACCCAACAACATCAATGCGCTTAACGCTTTGGGATATTCATGGGCCGACACCAATAAAAACCTGACTTTGGCCGGCGACTATATCGACCAGGCACTGGCAGCAGAACCAGACAACCCTGCCTTCCAGGACTCTAAAGGCTGGCACCTTTATCGCATTGGCAAACCGACGGCGGCATTAGAATGGCTGCAAAAAGCTTACAGTCAAATGGAAAATGACGAAGTTGCTGCCCACATCGCAGAAGTTCTGTGGGTCTTGGATCGCAAAGCTGAAGCAAAGCAGTTTTTGCAAGAAATTGAACGAATTAACCCTTCCAGCCGTTATCTGGATATTTTGAAGGCACTGTTCAATGAATAGCAGTCTGCGACTGTTTATTCTTGTGGCTACGATATGGGTGCTCTCGGCCTGCAGTACGTTCAAGACACAACCGACGCCAGCCGACCTGGACTGGTCATTTACCGGTAAAATGGCCATCCGCAATGCAACAGAAGCACAGAGCTTCAATGTTGACTGGCTGCAGATGGGTGAAACGTTTCAAATCAGGCTCTATGGTCCGCTCGGTCAGGGCGAGGTCATCATTAAAGGAAACCCGCAACAAGTGACGCTGATAAAAGGTGATCAGCGACTGGAATCCCACAGTCTGAATGGACTGTTGTACGAATCAACGGGCATGGATTTACCATTGGATCACTTACAATACTGGGTCCGTGCCAAACCCATGCCGTTTGAGACGCACCTCGCCAAACTCAATGACACCGGCCAGGTATCTCAAATTGATCAGTCTGGCTGGACGGTTCTCATCAGCGATTATTTCGATGAAACGACTCCCAGACCCAGAAAACTGTCGTTTGCCAACCAGCGTGACAGCGGTAAACTGGTCATTCGTGAATGGAACGCCCTGACCACCCCCGAATAAGAGCCCGATCGTGCCAGAACAGACACTGACCCTGCCAGCCCCGGCAAAACTCAACCTTTTTCTACACATCATCGGCCGTCGGCCAGACGGCTATCATGAACTTCAAACCCTGTTTCAGCTGTTGGATATGAGTGACACCCTGACCTTTACTCCAAACTCGTCGCAGGGCATCCGGTTCAGTTGTTCCGATGCGACTCTGGAAACAGACGACAATCTTGTACTTCGGGCAGCACGTGCACTGGAGAGACATACAGAAAAAACATTCCATGTCGACATCCATCTCACAAAAGTTCTGCCCATGGGGGGCGGTATTGGTGGTGGCAGTTCTGATTGCGCCACGACACTCCTTGGACTGAACAAATTGCTGGACCTGAACCTGAACACCCAGACGTTGCAGTCAGTAGGCGCCAAACTGGGCGCTGATGTTCCTGTATTTGTCCGCGGCAAAACAGCCTGGGCAGAAGGTATCGGTGAGCGACTGACCGACCTGCCTATGCCCGAACACTGGTTTGTGATTATTCATCCAAACGTACACGTTTCTACCGCTGAATTGTTCTCTCATCCTGAATTGACACGTGACACACCAGCCAGCACAATACGCGCCGAATTGGCTGGCAGCGGCCATAATGACTTTGAACCGCTGGTCCGTCGACTCTATCCGGATATAGACAAGGCTTTCCGATTGAGCAGTCCTTATGGCAACGCCAGACTCACCGGAACCGGTGCCTGTCTATTTATGTCCATACAAAATAAAGAAATGGCCGAACACGCAGCTATGTCGATACGAAACAACTTGCCTGACGTTAATGTATTTCTGGCTCAGGGTACCAATGTATCAACGGCAGTGACGCAACTGCACAAGCGGCAGGCTTAGTAACCCAATTTAGATGATTGGGTGACTGAATCACCCAATCTTGATGACAGCTCAAGCAAACCAAGGGTGATAGAAGTGTCTAAAATGATGGTTTTTACCGGGACGGCAAATCCCGAACTCGCCAAACTTGTCGTTGAACGGTTATGTATTCCACTCGGCGAAGCCGAAATCGGCAAATTCAGCGACGGTGAAATTTCAGTTGACCTCATAGAGAACGTTCGCGGCGCCGACGTATTTATCATCCAACCCACCTGTCAGCCCACCAATGACAACCTGATGGAAATCGTCTTTATGGCAGACGCGTTCCGGCGCGCCTCAGCTGGCCGGATTACCGCAGTCATCCCATATTTTGGTTATGCTCGCCAGGACCGCCGTCCGCGTTCGGCACGTACACCGATTTCCGCAAAAGCCGTGGCCGATATGCTGACCGTCGTCGGTATCGACCGAATCCTGACCGTCGATTTACACGCAGAACAGATCCAGGGCTTTTTCAGCATTCCGGTTGATAATATCTACGGCTCGCCAATCCTGCTGGACGACATCCAAAAGCAAGGTTACGAAAACATGGTCATCGTTTCTCCGGATGTGGGCGGAGTTGTGCGCGCCCGCGCTATCGCCAAGCAACTCGGGGCAGACCTCGCGATCATCGATAAACGCCGACCTAAGGCGAATCAGGCAGAAATCATGCATATCATCGGTGATGTCTCTAACCGAACCTGTATCCTGGTCGATGACATGGTCGATACGGCCGGCACACTGTGCCAGGCCGCTGACGCGCTGACTAAGTTCGGAGCCACCAAAGTTGTCGCTTATGCGACCCACGCGGTACTCAGCGGACCTGCCGTTGAACGCATCAGCAACAGCGCAATAGAGCTGGTGGTCACCGACACAATCCCACTCTCGCCTGCCGCAGAAAACTGTGATAGTATCCGCCAGCTTTCGCTCTCGGGCATCCTCGCAGAGGCTATCCGGCGCGTCAGCAACGAAGAGTCCATCAGTGCAATGTTCCGCTAGATAGCGGCACATTCGCGGCATTTAGAGTCATTTTCGACTCAACTATTGGCACTCACTTTTATAATACAGGCAGCATTGGTCGCAAGTGCTGCTTGTTTGCTTTTGGAGCTATACAAAATGTCTATTTATGATATCAACGCAGTACTTCGTGAAGAGTCAGGGAAAGGTGCGAGCCGCCGCCTGCGTCGCGAAAACAAAGTACCTGCTGTCATCTACGGCGGTGCTAAGAATCGCAAGCCACAAAGCCTGACGTTGGAATTACGTGAGTTGGTTAAAGCCCTGGAACACGAAGCGTTCTATTCTCACGTGTTGAACGTCAATATCGACGGCAAGACTGAACAAGCCATCCTGATGGATGTTCAACGTCACCCAGCAACTGACTTCCCAATGCACATCGACTTCGAACGTGTTACTAAGTCAACCATTGTTCACAAGCGCATTCCTCTGCACTTCTTGAACGAAGCAAAAGTTGCTAAAGCCGGTGGCCGTGTCATGCACACTGCTTCTGAGGTTGAAATTACCTGTAAAGCAGGCGACCTGCCAGAATTCATCGAAGTCGATGTTGATGGTTTGGAAGTTGGCTCAGTTATTCACCTGTCTGAATTGAAACTGCCAAAAGGCGTTACCCTGGTTGAATTGAACAAGGGTGCTGACCACGACTCTCCTGTCGTTTCTATTGCTAAAGCCGGTGGCGCAGCAGCAGACGACACTGAAGAAGCTGCTGAGTAATCTGCCAGCCGATTCCAGAAAAGGGCCTTTCAGGCCCTTTTTACGTTTAACCTAGCAATGAATAAACCATGAAAGACGTTATTCGCTTTATTGTTGGATTGGGAAACCCCGGACCACAATACGATCAAACCCGACACAATGCCGGTTTCGACTACGTCGATGCCCTTGCGCGTCAGCACAATGGCAGCTGGAAGACCGATACGAAATATCAGGCTGAAACCTGCACTATTACGCTTTCCGGTGAAAAAATCTGGCTGATGAAGCCAATGACTTTTATGAACCGCAGCGGTCAGTCCGTGGCAGGTTTTGCCAACTTCTTTAAAATACCCGTTGAGAATATTCTGGTCGCACACGACGAACTGGATATTGCACCAGGCACGGCTCGCTTTAAAAAGGGTGGCGGGCATGGCGGTCACAATGGCCTGCGCGACATTATTGCCTGCCTGGGTAATAACAAAGAATTCTATCGCCTGCGATTGGGCATTGGACATCCGGGAAATGCCCGGGACGTCGCCAACTATGTATTGAGTAAAGGGCCTGTCGAAGACCGTGTCAGCCTGGAACGCGCCATCGATTGCGCATTGGATAACACGTCCCTGGCGATCGACGGACAATGGTCGAAGGCAATGAATAACCTACACAGCTTTTAAGCCGAATAATTTTTGGAGATCAACTAATGGGTATCAAATGTGGCATCGTCGGCTTACCAAACGTCGGCAAATCAACCCTGTTCAACGCCCTCACGCAAGCAGGTATTGATGCGGAGAACTTCCCGTTCTGTACGATCGAACCCAACACCGGGGTCGTCGCAGTACCAGATCCGCGTCAAGATAAGATCGCCGAAATAGTCAAACCGGAGCGTGTTATTCCGACCACAATGGAGTTTGTGGACATTGCCGGTCTCGTCGCGGGCGCCTCCAAAGGCGATGGCCTGGGCAACAAATTCCTGGCGAATATCCGTGAGACTGACGCCATTGCGCACGTTGTACGCTGTTTTGACAACGACAACGTTATCCACGTTGCCAACCAGGTTGATCCGGTAGCTGATATTGAAGTCATCAATACCGAACTAGCATTGGCTGACCTGGAAAGTGTTGACAAACAGCTGGACAAACTGCTTAAAAAAGCCAAGGGGCAGGACAAAGAAGCACGCAGACTCGCAGACTTGTTGGAAAAAATAAAACCAGTTTTGGATGAAGCCAAACCCGCCCGAACTGTCGATCTGAGTGATGATGAAAAGAAAGATCTGGCGCAGTTCAACCTGCTGACCACAAAACCGACGCTGTATATCGCCAACGTCAATGAAGATGGTTTTGAAAACAATCCATACCTGGACAAAGTTCGTGCAATTGCCGCCAGCGAAAATGCCGAAGTAGTGGCCATCTGCAACAAACTCGAAAGTGAAATCGTCGAGCTGGAAGACGATGAAAAGGCTGAGTTCCTGGCCGATCTGGGCATGGAAGAACCCGGTCTGAACCGTGTTATACGCGCCTCATACAAGCTGCTCGGGCTGCAGACATTCTTTACCGCTGGTGTTAAAGAAGTGCGCGCCTGGACGGTACGGGTGGGTGCGACAGCACCAAACGCGGCCGGCGTTATTCATACCGATTTCGAAAAAGGTTTTATTCGATCAGAAACCATTGCCTATGACGATTTCATTCAATATAAGGGTGAATCGGGTGCTAAAGAAGCGGGTAAATGGCGTCTTGAAGGCAAAGAGTATCTGGTAAAAGACGGCGACGTCATGCACTTCCGGTTTAATGTTTAATCCGCGTGCTATCGGGCATTGAGAAATGCCTTTCAATTAAAACCCGGTTCCACCGGGTTTTTTTATGCGCGGATGCCACGTCGAACAACCGTGTTTTTTATGGCGCTATATCAACTTTTTTTAGACTGTGTTAGTTATAGTGGCAAGGCTTGACCATGATACGTCCACAACAACGACAAGAGTGACACTATGACGATAACAGCAGATATGCACAGTGAAATGAACCTATTGCTTCAATTCCCAACCGACAGTTTAATGACCGGTATTAAAATCCACCATGACGCCGCACCAGAAACCATTGCGGCCGCTCAAAGACTGTTCGACAAAGGCTTCACCGATGCTCACGACGGTGGCTATCTGACCGATGCCGGGATCGAACTGGTTGAACATCTGCAGGTCATCCATTCCGCCCTGAAATAATTTTCCATGGCGTGAGGTGGTCAGTTACCTCGCGCTCATCCAACCTTTCGAACACCGCAAGCCCCATCTCGCTCGCTCCCCTTGCCCAAAGCATTAAAAACAACATACCGGAACTTTCTGAATGACCTGCAGTCTATGCTCCCATTGAAATCGGGAGAAGGGACCGGTTATGTCCATACAAGAACAAATGCCACACACCTATGTCAGTCCGGGAATGCCGCCGTTGACCCTGGGCAAACGGTTTTCTTTTTTTGAATTCTGGCCCACATGGCTGATGTACATTCCCGTCGTCTGCCAATGGCTGGCGCTGGCACTAAAATACCGCTCACTGACACTACCACTTATCGCCAACCCCAAACTGCCGTTGTCTGGCATGGTGGGAGTCCCTAAGAGTCAGCTGTTGTCGCAAGCCCAAGGGGAACTGCAGCAACAGATTTTGCCTTGGTTTACGGTGATCCGAACCGAGGAAGTGCTGGAGGCGCAAGTCGGTAATCTCGAACAAGTCCTTAAGACCCATCATATCCAATACCCTTTCGTGGGTAAGCCGGATATTGGCTGTCGGGGCGCTGGCGTGAAACTCATCAAGAATCGTAAGGAACTGGTCCAGTGCCTGCACAAATACCCGGTTGGGGCAGCCATGATGATACAGCGTTTGTCGGACTACGAACCGGAAGCCGGCATCTTTTATGTCCGCCACCCAGACCAACCACAGGGCGAGATTATCTCAATGGCGCTGAAATACATGCCCTATGTAATCGGCGACGGGCAGCATACTCTCGCCGAGTTAATCGCCCGTGACGACCGAGCTGGTGAATTGCAACACCTCTATCAAAACCGTCATCAAGCGCATTGGCATGAGATTGTGCCCGCCGGCAAGCCCTATCGGCTGATATTTTCTGCCAGTCACAGCAAGGGAGCCATTTTCAAAGATGCAAGTCACCTGATCACGCCTGAGCTGACCCGCAAACTGGATGCACTGATGCACGACATTCCGGATTTCCACTACGGTCGGTTGGACGTGAAATTCAAAAATGTTGACCAACTCACGACCGGCACCGACATGCAAATTGTTGAGATAAACACCGCCAGCTCCGAGCCATTACACATCTGGGACAGTAACACACCTTTTCGAGCGGCAGTTCGGTCACTGCTTTTTCAATACCGAACTTTATTTGAGCTGGGCCACGCTAACCGGCAACAAGGTCATCGCCCACCCGGATTAAAAGCATTGATCGCGCACTGGCGCCTGGAACAGAACTTAACCCAATTTTATCCGGAGACTGATTGATATGAACGACTCAACCCTGAACCCATTTCGGTTGTCTTCACTGCCCCGACCATTAGCCTGGACCTTAGAGCATATTCTGGGATTGACTCCGCTGGCACAGCGATATGACTTGCGTCCGCTCGCAGCAACACCAGAGCAGTTTCTCGATCACACCTTATCGTCACTGAATTGTAAGGTGTACCTGGATGGTCAACCCCTGGCTGCAGTCATACCAGAGCACGGACCGACTCTGGTATTTGCCAATCATCCCTACGGCGGCCTGGAAGGCGTTGCGCTGACACGGGCTCTGCTCGCGGTGAGACCAGATACTAAAGTACTGACCAATAACATGCTTTCCGGTATACCGGAGTTAGCACCGGTTTTTTTCGGTGTTGATGTTCTGGCAAAAAATGCGGCGCAAAAAAACGCTTCCAGCGTGCGTGCCGCTGCAAAACATCTGCAGAACAACGGATTGCTGTTGATCTTCCCTGCGGGCCAGGTCAGTGCCATGACCTGGGGAAATTTTTCGGTTAGAGACCGACAATGGAACCCTATGATCGGCCGCCTCGCGCGTAAGTACGAGGCCACCTGTGTTCCGGTATTTGTGCATGGCAAAAACCCAACTTATTTCCAACTGGCAGGCCTGATCCATAAACGACTGAGAACGCTGTTATTACCACGACAGCTAACCAATAAAACCGGTCAAACCATCCGCATGACTGTGGGAACGGCGATTTCCCCTCGCGAATTTCATTCTCTTAAAAAGGCGAACACAATTACCAACCTGTTTCGCATGTCGACCTATCTGCTCGAAAACAGTCAGCGCTTATCCCCTGCGATTCGCCATAACGAACTCATCGACGCAGACGATTCTCCGAAAGCGCATGATTTACAACAGGAACTGGATCAACTCAGCGATTATAAACTCTTGGAAAAGAATCAGTTTGACGTTTATTGCGCGCCGTATTCGGCGCTCAATGCGGTTTTCGACGCAATTGCCACAGCGCGGGAAGTGACTTTCCGGGCGGCCGGTGAAGGGACCGGAAACGACAAAGACACTGATCGGTTTGATCCTCACTACTACCATCTTTTTGTCTGGGATCGTGAAGCACAAAAAATTGTGGGAGGTTACCGACTCGGGGAAACCGACACCATAGTGGATAAGTTCGGCGTGAACGCGTTATACAGCCGCAGTCTGTACCGATACGATGCCAACTACATCAAAAACCTCGGACCTGCGTTAGAAGTCGGACGATCCTTTGTCACACAAGCGTATCAGCGACACCCGTCGGCACTCGATTTGCTTTGGCGCGGAATCGGCCAATTTGTGGTCCGCCACCCCAAGTACAAAGTCCTGTTCGGTTGCGTCAGTATTTCTTCAGATCATTCCGAAACAGCACGTGCATTTATTTCGGATGCGATGATGGAAAGCTTCCGTGCGGAACAAAAATTTCTGGAAAACGTGCAACCGATTATGCCGTTAAGAGTCAAAGGAAAAGTCTGGTCGAAACGAATGTTGAGTTCTATCCGCGACATCAGCGTATTCAACAAATTGGTCGGACAGTGTGACCCAGGAAAAACAATTCCGGTTCTGTTGCGCCACTACCTGGCGTTAAACGGTCGCTTCGTTGGTTTTTCCGTAAACAAGGGGTTCAATGATTCGCTCGACGGACTCATTCTCGTCAACTTACACAACATGCCCGAGCGCTATCTAAAACGATACTTGGGTCATGAAGGACTTATCCGTTATCAACAATACTGGACGCAACATGAAAGCACTGTGTAACGCAAACATTGAAGTACTGAACCAATTAAAAGAACTGATTGCGTGCTGCGAGAATGTTTATATTAAACCGACGGACAGTGCACATGCCGGTATCGGGGATCACGTAAGGCACGTTCTTGATCACTATCGCGCGTTGCGCAATGGTTTAGTAAACGGTCAGGTGGATTACAACTTTCGCACACGAAATTCACCGGAACAAATCGATAGCAAACATGCACTCGATAACATTCAAGAGCTGATAAATTGGCTTGCCCAATTGGAGTCAATTGACCACCGTATCCAGGTTATTTCTGAAATAAATCTGCACCGGTGCCAGTCTCAGCAAATGCCATCGACAATAGAACGCGAGCTGCTGTACCTGATCAATCACTCCATTCACCACATGGCCTACGCTTCGTTGCTGGCTAGTACCAGGGGCGTTTGCGTTCCGCACCACATTGGTTTGGCACCGGGTACAGCAACCTATGAACGACAACAACTGGGAAGAGAGCAAAAATATGTTGAAACCGCTGAGTAAATTTCTGTTGATCTTTGGGTTGATTGGGAGTGCGCTGGCCGTCGATCCTATCTTTACGCCTTGGCATAACAATCTGGCGATCAAAGGGTTTGACCCGGTCGCCTATTTTACCGACAACAGAGCTGTAGAAGGCAACGCCGATTTCGAATACGAATGGCAGGGCGCTATCTGGCGTTTTGCCAACGCACAACATCGGGATATGTTTGTCTCTGACCCTAATCGTTACGCGCCGCAATATGGCGGTTATTGTGCCTACGCTGTCGCCAACAACAGTACCGCCGGAATCGATCCGGATCAGTTCACTATTGTTGATGGCAAACTGTACCTGAATTACAACGCAAAAATTCAGGAAAAATGGTTGCAGGAGCGCGATACGTTTATCAACGCCGCAGATCAGTACTGGCCAGATTTATTGGCAAAATAAACTGAGCCGAAGTCGTTGGGGCAACCTGCTAAACCGTTAATAACGACGCCGATCGGCGACAAATGCCGCGGCGTTTTCAGCACGTACCGCAGCAGCGACTTCTTTCGGCACAATGGTTTTGCCAATGGGCGCTAAGGCGATCCCGGCGAGTTTCAATTGCTGAATGCTGAATGGAATACCTATGATAGAAACAAACAGACAAATCGCACTGATGGTGTGACCAATGGCTAACCAAATCCCGGCCACAAAGAACCAGATCACATTGCCAATAAAACCGAACCCACCGGTCCCCACATCCTCTCTTAAATTTAAATCAGCACGATTAATCGCTTCATGTCCAAAGGGAAAAAACGAAAACTGGCCCATGACGAAACAGGCTTTAGCCCAGGGAATACCAATAATGCTGATGAACGCTAATACACCAACCGCCCACCATGCCAATCCCATGAATATCCCGCCCAACACAAACCACAAAAAATTCCCGATTATCCGCATCTTTCCAGCTCCTTCATAATAATGCGGCGCAGGATACCCAAAGTCCGAGCAAATTTCTGCCTGTCAAAAGTCTATTTCTTAAGGTGCACTCATTGGCTTTCTCGTTGAAACTCGAGACGCAACCGACCTGGTTGCCCTGAAAATCGCAAAGAAACAGTGACACACAGCGCTTACCCACATGAAAATGACGAAGGACAGAAGCTAGTGTCCTGAGTCTGAAGTTCGCAAGAATTCAGCGCGCCATTCAAGCTTTATAGTTAGGCGTGTCTCGCAGTCAATGGTTATTCCATTGACAAGAGACAGAACAACGCTAGAGAGCTTGAATGACGCGCCCAAAGGGAGCTCTGAAACGATACGAACTTCTGACTCAGGACACTAGACATCATCCCGATTTTCACGGGTAATTTGCATAAAAGCGGTGACCCATTTGGGGTTGAACTGGACACCGGAGTAGCGATTTAATTCCATCACGGCCCGCATCAACGGCCGCTTGCGGCTCAACGATTTTGAGTAGCCATGCGTAATCGCTTCGAAGGCGTGAACCACCGCTAACATCTGCGCACCAACACAAATCTCATCGCCTTTTAATGCCAGCGGGTAACCACTGCCATCAAAATTTTCCTGATGATGATCGATAATTTTCTTTGCCACATGCCAACGCGGAAATGACGATGCCAAGCGGCTGGCGACCCAAACGTGGTCTTGCACTGACTGACGCTCCAGCTCCGTCAACTGCGCCGATTTGTTAATGACGTCGGATGGCAGCATTGCCATCCCGATATCGTGCAAACAGACCGCCACGAAAAGCTGTTCAGGGTCAACCGGTTGCCCCATTTGATTATTCAGACTCATAATCCAACTCATCACACGCGCTATTCGCCCGTGCCAGAAGGCCGCTCTTGATTGCGTTTGCTCAGCCAGTTGGAGAATAAATTCGAGATCGTCTGTGGCGGTAATTTTGAATCTTTCAAACAGTGACTCCCCATCCCCGTCCGCCTGCAATTGGCTGGTCAGCGGATCCAGTAACGTCAGCGCCCGGGTCAACGCCGGAATAGGGTTTTTGGCGTTAGAGGTCAAGCCGTTATTGATCTGACTGGCAACGACACTGAACAGTCCGCCGTCGTATTCGGCTTCCATATTCCGTTCCAGAGCCGCAATAAAACTGGAACAGCGATCCAACACCAGAAGGGTCAGATCACCAATTAAGGGCTGGAAAGCAATATCGCCATGGCGCACCATATCCAGCACCGATTCAACGGATTGCAGTAAATCGACTAACGGATAGATGCCGAGTAAGCCGCAATTGCCTTTTATGGTGTGCACGGCACGAAATAACGCATTTAACAGTTCAGCATTGTTTGGTTCGTGTTCCAGCTTCAGTATGTTGCTTTCGGCGGCATCGTAGAGGTCTTTGTAGTCTTCAAAAAAGTCAACAATCAGCTCTGAGTCGCCCGCATCGAACGTAAATAACGCCATAATTAGTTCACCCAAACCACAAGACCAGTCCCATCTTCTTTGGTATCGACCGTTTCACGCCGACATTGAGAAAGGATTACTTTAATTTCAGAATCCAATCTCTTAACTGTAGCAGCTCCTGATCATTGAGACCCTTGTGTGCACGCAATATCAAACGGGTCAATTGTACCTGCTCGTACTTGGGCAAACGGGTCAGTCGATCATTCAAACGCGTATCAGACATTTCGGCAACGGAGCGGTCCGCGTGGGTCCGCGCCAAAATCATCTCAAAAAAGTCGACCGCTCTGCCCAACAGGACGAACGCAAAGGTCGCTTCTTTAACCGGGCCTGCCGTCAACGTTTTTCCCGCCAGAGGTACGCCTTTAATTTTCAATTTTTCCGGCTTCCAGGTCGCCGCCAGCGACGCGAGACCGGAAACCAGACCTCCGGCGACGGCACCCGCCATGAGCGATGCGCCCCCTACCCCCACATCGATAACGGCTCCGGCAGCGGCGCCTGCCGAGGTCGACAACGCAATGATTTTCTGTCGATCCAGGCCATACATAAACCAGTGGCTGGCATCGAACAGATCCGGGTAATCCGCCGTCAAATCAGTTGACCTCAGTTGCATTTGCGGATGTGCAAACAGCGCCTGCAATTGCTTGTGCATACGTTGTTCGTTTGCCCGCAACGCTTGCTGATAATCGCTCTTGAGTTTGTCTTGCAACAAATTTTGTGCAAATTCCACCGGCACTTTCACCTCACTAATGTGACTGAGCATCTGTACCAGATGTTCCGCAACGATGAGCGCCCCCTGTTCCTGCAACCGCTGAGCATAGGTCTTTAAAAACCGAATGCTGGACTCGATCGCAGAACGCCAGGGTTCATAGAGCTCAGCAAAAGCAGACAGAACAGTAAATTGTTTTTGCGGATCGGCGGTCATCGGGTCGAAGACCCGAACCACACTGAAATACTGACTCAACGCATCACGCCATTGCTCAACGTAAGCTTCGCCGCCGATTGGATTGATTAACGCCATCCGAGGCTGTCCAGTCCATTGCAGTATTGTCATTTCCGCTTCGAACTCAGGGCTGTAGGGCAGTGATCCGTCAACGACATAAATAATACCGGCGCCACTCAAGATAGGTTGTAGCAGCTCGGCTTCATCCCGGTAACTGCTGGCCGGGTTCTGATTTTCCTGATCGATAAAGGCCTGAACAGTTTGCCTACGTTGGGCTGCGTTCGGCGCATGCTGCTCTAGCCAGGACAAAACCTGACGAGGGCGCTGAAATCCGGGCGTATCCACGAGCGTATATTGAGTAATGTCATCCAACCTGAGTTCAAACGCTTGCGATTGCGTCGTTGTCCCGGAAATCTCGGATATTTTTACAGCATCCTGGCGAGTCAGCGTTGAGACAATACTCGATTTCCCTTTATTGGGATGTCCCACAACGGCAAATACAGGTGTCGTCACTTATAAAACCTTCTTCAGAGTAATCTGTTGGCGATGGGCAAAGTACTGCCAGGATTTCAGTTGTGTTGCATAGCGGGATGGGTCCTGCTCACTGTCGTCTAACACCAGGCTGACATCCGCATTGGCCTGTTTCAACATGGCTAAACTGTCAGCCAACTCCCCTGTTGGTATTTGGTTTGCAGCCACCAGCACAACCACGGGCTGTGCCCTTTTACTTTGGGCTGACTGCAGCCACTGCTCATCCTCCAGCCACGATCCGCTGCCCAAATTACGCACTGTGGCCCAGCGGCAGTCCGGTTGTTGCCAGCTGATGAGATCGACCCGATTATCGCTAAGGTCAATATTTTCGGGTGCCTGAAATGCATCTGAAGACTGAATCGGGTTAACACTGGCCTGGCGTTGTTGCGAAACGATGAACTGCTCAATGTCCCCGGTGTTTTGTATGCTCCACCGTAACAAACGCACCAGGCGAAAGCGCAAGCCAAGTGCCAGCAAAACACGCGGCAGAACTCCGTAGACGGCAATCGCCAAGATCAGGGTTTGCCACCAGGTGTTATCTGTGCCATGCCCTCCCGCGGAGCTTTGCATGGTAAACCGACTGTCGCGAATCAATTCAGCGGATGGCGCATCCACTATCCAATGCCAAGGCCAGCTGAGCCAATGCATGATGGTCGTCATCGTATTGTCATCACGGATCAACGTTGAAGACCAACCAAACTGATAGTCCTGAAAGGTCGCTAACAGAAAAAATGCCAATACCGCAGACACCGAAAACACCAACGCAATGCGCTGGCTTTGCCAGACAATCCAGGCAAATAACAGTCGAGGGTAAGACTGAAACTGACTGATCTGAAACCGAGCCATCCAAAACGCCACAAACGGATGGTTAGCAGGGCGAAGCGTCACTGGCGTCCAAAATGAAAAGTAAACGCTGCTGAGCGTCAACAACAGGGGCAGGAAAGCAAATAACGCCAGAGGCACCCAAATATTAATGGGGTGGTTTCCGGTGACATTCAGC
Source organism: Reinekea sp. (assembly GCA_050293765.1). GTDB lineage: Bacteria > Pseudomonadota > Gammaproteobacteria > Pseudomonadales > Natronospirillaceae > Reinekea. Next base: position 210,331 of record JBNKNI010000002.1, on the reverse strand, counting down.
ACCGTGGCCATAGCGCTGAAGCCAATCAACGCGGCAAGCCCGGTTAACACCCATAACAGGTTGCGCACCGGCGTCACAATGCGGGCCTGCTGTTCCCATTGTTCGAGGCAGTCGATCACCGACAATGAAGCAGAGTCATTCGCCAAGCGTGACGGTTGCTGCGCAACAAACAAACGGAAACTGAGCCAGCGGAACAAGGCTTGCGTAGTGCCGTTCCTGAAAAAAAACGCGATCACCGCCTTAACGGGTAACTGAGTTGACATAAAATCCTTATCACATTGACAGCGGCACAAACGCCCATGTAGACGCAAGTATAACGAAGAAATCGGTCGGGTATGGAATCAGAAGTCGAATTCCGAGTGCGCTTGACCAACAAGTCGCCATCAGGCGGGTAACCATTGGTAGTAAATATCCCATTCTTCTTCCGCGTAGGGTGTGAAACCCTGCTTCTGATAAAAGCCATTAGCGTCACTGTCTCGCAATGCGCACAGCCGCAAAGGCTGCTTTGCGACAGTTGCTTGCGCTTTGACCAGGGCCAACACCTGTTGCCCCAATCCGGAATTCTGCATGGCCGGGTTGACGTACAGATGATCCAGCCAGACATGGTCCGGCTTTTTAAACACCACAAAAAAACCGGCTAATTCACCTTCATGTTGGATCTTCCACGTCTGCTCTGGGTGAAAAGTATCCAAAAATCGACGACGTGCGCGCTGAGGATCAAACCGACCGACGGCTTCTAAACTGGGTCGCATCGCGGCAACACGAAGTTCCGCCAGCGACGTGGCATCATCCGCCAGTGCCGGAATAAATTGAAGATTCATGATTATTGAGTTCCCTGTTTTTGGACACGATACAAAGCATCAACAAATCAGGCAAGTGAGGCGTGCATGCAACTACAGATGCTGACAGATCTGTATCGCCTGCGAACGTTTATTGATGTCCAGCTTGCGATACAGGCGCCGAATGTGACTTTTTACGGTGGAGACTGCAATATGCATGCTGGACGCAATTTCGTCGTTATTGAGCCCAGCACCGATCAGCAGAAGAACCTGCAATTCTTTGGGCGTGACCAAATCCTGAGGATCGGCGTATTGAGCATTCAGATTCTCCAATAATTGATCGTTCTGTTGCGTAGTTGTCACAGAAGAAACCTGATGCTGGCTGAACCAGATGTTCCAATCGGGCCATTCCCGGGTCATGGGTTCATCGCAGAACAGAGAACTTAACCACAACGATTGCAGGGGTTTCAGTTCGACCAATTGCGCCAATTCTGCTGCCCAGATTTTCAATCCTTCTTCGTTATTGTGCCAAAGCGCCAGCAGGATTTTACTTTTCAGGGATTGCAAACGCAGACCGAAATGATCCGCTGTGTTTACCAGAGACTTTAAGGTTGCAATAGCGCCCTGCCGGTCACCTTGAAAGTAGCCATGAATGGCGTACAAACGCTGGTAGTGCTGATAGAAATGATTATTCGGAGGGCAGTTCAAATGTTTTTCGCGCCATACCAGATGAGGTTCAAAGTCGATCACGCCAGCGCGCTGACAAGCCATTAAGAATTCATTCGCATAGGCCAGCCAATCGGTATGGTATTCATAGCTTTGCAGCAGATAGTTCACCTGAAAAGCCAGGTTCCGGGCAACGTCCTGTTGTCCGCGCCATAGGGCAATTAACCCACGATGCACATGGATATTGAGCAAACCATAATTCCCCAATGGCTCTATCACCTGTTCACTTTTCAACAACAGTCGATCCGCCTGACTGAGATCACCCTGTTCGATTAACAGATGAGTCCGATTGCGGTACAGAAACTCCATGTGCAGAACATCTTCGATGCAATTGTCGTGCGCCATGTCGATTGCACTCTGCTGTACCGCTAAAGCCGTGTCTATTTGCCCCCAAGCGGTGTATGCATCTGATATCAGACACATAGACCACAACCTCTGCTGCACCAGTTTGTTTTCAAAGGCGTGTTTTTCCGCCTCTTTTAACAAAGAGACAGCGTTGCTCAACTCGCCCCGACACAAGGCGCTCTGTCCAAGCACTGAGTAGGTGACGGTGCGTGATACAAAGCTGTCTGGTTTTAATTGATTAATGGCTTGTTCGGCGAGCATTTGCGCCCGCTCGAACTCTTCGACATTAATGGCCGCCTGAGCTTGCGCGACGCTGTGTTCTGCCCACACTTCCGCAGGTACATCTTGCGCATCCGCCACACAGTCCTGCAACAGTTTACCAACGTCATCTTCGCGATAGGTGGCCAGCAACACCCAGGACAGCAGCAATGTTAACCGAGCATCCTGCTTCACGGTTTCAACACGGACGCAGTCAAATAACTTGGTCAGGGTATTAAATTGACCACGTCGGTACAGGTCGATACCACTACGCGACAGAATCGACAGCACAACAGACTCTTGCTTCAGATTCAGACCCAGTTGAACGCCTTCAATAATGAGCTGATTATCCAGGTAGGCATCCACCGCCCGGCCCAACAAGGCCTGCTGCTGTTCACTGCCGAGCTTCAGCTGTTTTTTCAATAAACTGTCTCGGAAAATATCCTGCAAGCGATACCAGCGTTCCTGCCCTTCGACCCGATGAATGAATAACTGCCTTTGTTCCAATTCGTAAATTAATGAATCGCTGTCTTGTGTCCCCAGCAGGCTGTCACACAAAGCGGCATTAAATTGCTCAAACACGCAGATGTTTAACAAAAAATTCTGAATTTTCTCCGGCTGTTGCAGCAGGACTTCCTGGATCAGAAACTCGTCAACCTCAAAAGCACCCTGCCCGAGACGTCCGGAGGCATCCAACAGGTCTGCGGCGCTGCGCGCACTGCGGGTAATTAATTGCATTGCCGCGGGCCAGCCTGCGGTCAGCGCAGCCAACTCTTGCGCCACGGTTGCCGGCACCTGAAAATCCAGATTCTGAGCCAGAAACTGGGCGGTCTCTGCTTCGTTAAAGGCCAATTGTTCAGCACCGATTTCAATCAAGCGCCCTTTAACCCGGAATGCTGAGAGCGACATCGGTGGTTCATTCTGACAACAGAGAATGACATGCACCTGCGCCGGTAACAATTTCAGCCAATGCCGCAGGGCATCCAGAATGACCGGATTGGTCAGGGTATGAAGATCATCCAACACGATAAAAAAACTGTTCGGAGACTGCGCGATCTCCATCATTGCCTTGGCGAGCAAACTATGAAGATTGGCGTATTCCTGTTGCTGTACCAAGGCCAATGTCAGCGGACACTGCCCACCACTGGCGTGATGCAGTGCGTAGATCAGGTGATTGGCAAAATAGCTGGGTTCGTTGTCATTGATATCCAGAGAATACCATCCATTGGCCAACTTACGTTCCTGCAACCAATTTACGACTAACGTACTTTTGCCGAAACCCGCTGGCGAATAAACGCAGGTAATGGGTATAGATTGGCTTTGGTCCAGCAACGTTAACAGACGTTCCCGTGCTAACAGTTTTTGGTTAATCGATGGCGTAATTAACTTATAAGGCTGAATCCAAAGGCTCTGATTGTTGTTTTTATTCAGAGACATTTAAGGCAGTAACCTGACAAACGTATGTTCAGCATTTTAGTCATTGCAACACCACTGTGGGCAGTAGCAAAAATTGTACGGTAGGATTTTAGGGTTGAGAGCGGTGGAGTAATCCAAAGGACTCTCCACCAGTTCTTTCTGACAAGTGAGGCTTACGACAGCCAGGGGTTGAACCGCCACAACTCAGTCGTGGCGGTCCCTTCAAGCTTACAGGTCACCAATGATCGCGGAACTGGAGCCGCGCTGGAAGACATTCATTTTGCCACATTGGGCAAAGTGGTTACCTGATGAATAGGGCGTGCCGGATTGCGCAACGTCGCCTTCCCACCCAGGGCCGTTGGAAATGAACGACTTCAGTTCAAACCAACCGTTCACGGCTTTTGAGCAGTCCATTTCAACATCGAGCATCCAGTAATGGTCGCCGAAGCTGTTCAATGGCTCATAACCAAAGCCCTGTACCGCCACAGTATTGGGGTTGCTGGCATTGTTTGTGGTCCAATCTAACGGTGAGCCTACAGAAGCAGCATTTTGCCCGGCTTCAGCGCCGTACCAGTCCAGATAGGCATCACCACTTTTCCAGGGTGCGGTGGTGGTGTTTCTTAGATTGTTGTGGCGGATCGGGATCGCACATTCAAAGTTGTAGGTCTGGCAATTACGTCCCAAGTTCGTGTTGGCATAATTATGGTCAATACCCCCACGGACGAACATATCCTGCCCCACCTGCGTCTGCCCGTAGATGAAAATCACAGTACGCTGCCAATCGCCGCTGGTTACCAGGAAGTTATTGATGAATTGCTGATACCGATACTGACCGGTGCCCCCATCGGTGACCTGATTAATACGCAAGACAGTCATGCCGGAGTAAGACGCATAGGTAAAGGCGTTTTCAATGTTATCCCAACCCGTTGTACTGCTCGCACCACCAGACAGCGCATTTTCACCTTTAATGGTAACTCCTTGAACTTCAGCTTCATTAGCCACCCAGAAAACGAGCGACTGAGCCAACGATTGACCGCCTCCATTGGGATCGTCGTTCATCTCCAATGCAGTGAAATGCAATGTGACGCCGCGTGGCTCGTTATTATAAGCTGCGGCGACACCAATAATGTCCGCATAGCCATGTCCGGTGGCATCCAGGCTCACATCCACATCACTGGGAATCAAGCCAGCGGCCATTTCAGCGCTGCGTACCGTGTTATCGGTGGCCGACATCTTCCAGTGAATTCCCGGGATTTTGAAGCCCAGTTCAATATTCGCAAAGCTTCCGTCGAACGCCAGTAAAGCGTTATCCAGCATTCGGTAGCCATGGTCCATCAATGAATCGTGATACCAGCGGATAAAGTCGCGACCATACTGCGTATTGTACTGTTCCCCGCTACTGATGAATGAGCCGGCATTTGACGGAGGGTTGATATCGTTCATGCTGTTCAGGGTAAATCCCCAGCTGGCACTGACACCGGCTACGCTGCCGTACTTGGCAATCGCCCAATCTCGGAAGTCGGCTTTCGCCGGTTCGCTGTAAGATTGGAAACCGCCGCGAGTAGGATACCCGGTTAAACCATTGTCATGGCCGTTATAAGAGGGGTAACGCAACTCCCCTGCTGGTCCCATGGAGATGTTGATTTCGTCAATGACATTGGCCATCCCCGCGAAATGTGCCTCGAAGGCTTCCATGAATTCCTTGTATTCGTCCAGCACATAATCATCACGCCACAGGGATACAGTCTCAACGGATTCGTTACCGTATTCGCTCTTGTACTTCAGATCCGATGCCGAAACACCCTGACCGGCATAGTGATTCCAGATCCAGCCGGGAATGGGGATATCACAGGTATCGCCAACGTTTCCGCCACATTGGTGGAAAGACATGATGGGGACGATGTGTAAACCCGCATTACTGATCTTGGTGAAAATGGTGTCGTAGTAGCTCCAGTCAAACTGCTGATCACCGGCACTTTCCACTTTGCCCCACCACACGTCAACCGACACGCCTGTGACTCCGATGCTTTTCGCGGTATTCAGTTGGGATTCAAATTCACCCCAATTCGAAACTTCAAGGGGGGCCATGACATTGGCAGAAGTTGCACTGTCTGCCCAGCTATTTACTGCGACGACAATCGAGCTTGCGAAAGCAAGCGTTTGGAAACTCGTTTTCATTGCGATTACCTTTGTTGTTTTTATTTGATGAATTTAAGGTACGTTGCAGTGTGTATTTTTTGGGGAGGAGTGTCTTCCTCCTCTGGGGGCGGAAATTCTGATGCGTGCTGTTTGTAAAGGATTAACAAGGAGCAACACTGAAGTTCCTTCGGCACTGGTGCGCTTCCAGATATTTTGTTCGGTCGAACGGTCGATTTTGCGCGCATCCCCGCACACGTCTATGGCGTTGAAAACGCTGCCCTGCACGAAATCTGTCAACCGACAGAGAGACAGTTAATGACTGACACCACCGGCGAAAGGAGTTCTCGAAAATGGATTTCAGGATCGCAAATACAGCGAATACACCCCAAAAACGCAAAAGTAATTTCCATTCGTAAAAACGCCGTTAGAAGTCTGGTTTTGAATCTCGTCAACTGGCACGACTATGGCGAATTTTTCGCCGGTTTTGATACCACTTCAACCAAAGCCCATAGCCCAACCGCGCAACCGTATTAATAACCGGAAAACGCAATACACCGACGCAATGTCGCCAGCGAGTATGCTGCCAAGCCGCGATATTCGCGTCCAATCCGGTTAGCCAACGGCCATCGGCTTTGCGTAAATGCAGTTGCGAAAACAGCCGTTCGCGCTCTTCTGGGCTTTGATTAAGTGAATTGATGTCCTGAAACTGAATATCGGCATCGGCCAGTCGTTTCAGTTTAGCGATTTCCGCTGAACATATAGGGCACTGACCGTCATAAAACAACGTTTCACACTGTTCCGCTTTTGTGTTCATCAGCTTGCAGCTCTTTAATTTTTTGACGGTAAGCTTCCGCTTCAGCCGTCAATTCTGAATACCCGCGAATGTCGCCATTGCGTTGCGCGTGGAACGCTCTTTCGGATAATCGGTCAAATTCTTTTTGCAATTTTTTAACAGGGTCTGTTTTCAAAAACGCAAACACAACAGCACCACCTTTTTAAAGATATGGACCGCTTAATACGCACGAGAATGGCAATAGGATCAACAGACATGAATGCAAGAGCCGCGAATCCATAAGGCTTTCCCACTTATCAGTGGCAGAATGATGAGATTCATGGCCGTGTCCATCATCATACGGATAATTCGACTTTATTTAACGGTGACCCCGGCAAGTGTCGCACTCACGGCAACCGACGCATCTCATTACTTACTTATTTTGGATGTTTAAAACTGATCAGGATTGATCGGACAGGTGTTATTCCTGCAGCGCTTTCGGCATGCGAATTTTAAACGTCACACCTTCACCCAACTTACTGGTGCAGTAAACATTACCTTTCAGCCTTTGCACCACCAGATTATAAATGATGCTTAACCCTAAACCGGTCGATCCCTGCCCACGTCGTGTGGTAAAAAATGGGTCAAAGATATTTGCTAAAATATCCTGCGAAATACCTTTACCATCGTCTCGATAAACAATTTCAATTTTCTCTGCCACGACAGAGACATCGACACTGATCGTAGCAGGCTTATCTTTTTCAAACCCATGATAGAGGGAATTCATGACTAAGTTGGATATGATCTGCCAAAGCAGCCCTGGATAACTTTGAATACGTATACTCGAATCACCCGTCACGTTAACCGTCACAGCATATTCCTTCATAGCAACCTTTAAACTACTCAATATCTCTTCGATATACGCAACCAATTCTATGTCTGTCAGGTGATCTTGAACCTGATTGGCCGCCGTACGCTTGAAGGTGCTCACAAGTTCTGCAGCCCTGCCTAAATTAAACTGCAGAATTCCGGTCACCTCTTTACATTGATCCAGAAAGTCTTCCAGATCGCTGACGGTAATGGCACCCGACTTCAGCTTCTTTTCTATCTCAGGTGTTCTTTCAACCAATATTGAGTTTGCTGTAATGGCAACACCCAAGGGTGTATTGATTTCATGCGCGACTCCGGCAACAAGACCACCTAAGGCCGCGAGTTTTTCGCTTTCAACGAGTTGTTGTTGCGTCTGTTGCAGATTTTCATAGGCCTGCTGCAATTCTTCCTGATGAATTTTTTCACGATCGACGACGGTCCGATACACATTGAACCAATGTTCAAGCTGATTGATTTCAATGATTGACGTATTGCTTTCCAAAGGTGCAGACAGTTGTCCCAGATGTTTAGCCGCATTGGTAATGGCTTCGATCGGGGCGACAACTTTTCGGGACAGATAGTACACGGCAACGGCCAACAGGAACATCGCAAACAGAAATAAACCATAAGTATAAAGTCGTATGTTGCGGGCTCGGGTTAATATGGGTTCCAGCTCAATAACACCCAATACATACCAGTTCATCGGCGATATGGTTTTCACCAACAAACGGACTTGCTTTTCGTCGACGACAGCATCAACCGGTTTCGCGACCCCGGCTGCCTGCGGAAGATCAACGCCCTGAAACTGGGACCGCAGTTTTGACTGGTGTGGATGATAGACAGTACGTCCGATCGAATCCAATACGATGTTATACATGTTGCCGTCACTGTCGTTAAAAAACTCTTCGTAAACGGTATCTACGTCATACTTTAAAATCAGCATTCCAACCCGATCATATTGCAGTGAGTTTTCGTTAAAGCGAGTTACTTGAATTACGGCAGGAATGACAAAGCCGTACCGTGACCCAGTCAGTGGATTGAGTTCAATGCCGGGCCAACACAACGTCCCGGTAAAATCACCGCAACGATCCAACCATTGCAGCACCAGACTGTGGTCGTATTCCATGTCTGCGGTGAAATCACCAATACTGAATAAATCGGTACCGACGATTAAATCGATACCAATCAGGCCTTGAATACTGAACATGGATGCCAACTCATCTTCGATGCTGGAGCGAAGCCTTAATCGCTCCAGATTGGTAATACCCTCCGAGCTTTCAACAGCGGCTATCACTGTTTGAATGGTTTCGGATTGCGCGGTGTTGTTTGCTAATCGACGCGCGGCGCGTACGAAATTTTCCAGGTTGCGTATTTCCCGGTGCAGGATGGTCTGCGTCAGTTCATTTGCCTGAGCATTTAAACCGTCGAGACTGATCTGATAGGACGAATAGCCGAGTATCAGTACGGGCAACAGTGCCCCAAGAACCATATAAACGACGAGGCGATTTTGAAGTTTGCGGAACCATGTTATGGCCAAATTAAACGCTCCGCTTTATTGCGTTATAAGCATGACGTCCACCAGAACATTTGGCTGGACGGGTTTGCCTTGCAGTAAATCTGTCGCCGCCATCACACCATGGTACCCCTGCTGATCCGCCTGTTGATCAACCGTCACCTTTAATCGACCTTCACTTACGGCTTTATTGGCGTCAGGAATGTTGTCATAACCACCAATCAGTAATTGGTCCAGGCCATTCTCTTGCGCATAAAGCACGGTACCGAGTGCCATCATATCGTTTGCCGCAAACACAACATCAAGATCTGGGTACTCTTTGAAAACATGACTGGTTTGAGCATAGGCCTGCTCCAACTTCCAGTCCGCAACCACAGAATCAACGAGTTCTAACCCCGGCTGTTTCAGGAACGCATCACGTGCCCCGTCCCTGCGTTGCCGAGCGTTCGCAGCACTGCGCGGACCTTCAAGAATTAACACTTTGGCTCCAGGGCTGGCCAACGAAGCCAGGTACTGCCCTGCCAGAAAACCACCCTCGTAATTGTCCACCGACACAAACGGAATCACTGGGAGTCCAGCTTGTTCCGCAGCGGCTCGGTCAATCTGATTATCAACGTTTACAATTTTAATCCCGGCTTCATGAACTCTTCGCAGAACCGGGATAATGGCAATGGAGTCTGCCGGAGCAATGACCAGTGCGTCGAAACCGATATTTAACTGCTCTTCAATTAATTCAGCTTGCTGTTCAACAAGGGTTTCGTTGGTGCCAGATTTAACCACCAGTTCTACACCACGCTCTTCAGCGGCTTGTCGTGCCCCCTGCTCCATTGCGATGTAAAAGGGATTCACTAACGACTTCATCACCAGTAATACTCGAGGTTTTGCTGGCTCAGTCACAAGAGTATCACGTTGATCGGATGTTGAATCGCAACCTGAAACCCACAGGCTGCCCACCATTATTATTGCTGCAGATATGAAACGAATAGCCATTGCGTACACCGTATCCGAATTGCCGTAATAACTATAGCAGCTCGCAGATTTGGTGCATGGTTCCAGGTTCATGAGCGCAAGGTGGTTCACATGAAAACGGAGATTCTGTCCCTGGGAAAAAAACGCCCGCCAGGGTGAGCGGGCAAACTGCCAGTTGCAATACGGAAACCAACCTGAATACGGAGATTCAGGTCATTAAGCAGCCTGGAGAGCCGCCTGTTCCGCTTGTTGCTCAAGTTGGAGCGCTAAACCCTTGGGAAGGTTCAACGCGTGTTCCAATTCCTGTAAATGCGCCCGCTCGTGGGCGTGGTCGGCGTCAATCGCAAAGCATGAAATCAAATAGACCTCACTTTTCTGTTCCAGACTAGTCACACTTTGTGCTAATTCAGCGACGGTGGCCGGGTAGCGAAGCAAGTCCAAAACCATGGCTTTCTCATCGGCATTCAATTGCAGACCATCGACCGAATTAAAGATACGCTCCTGTTCAGTTTCATCAATATGACCATCTGCTTTTGCAGCGCTGATCATGGCTTTAATCAAGGTTAACTGGAAGCGGTCATCCTGGTTCACGGCCAATTGAAAACTGGCCTGAGTGGCCGTCGGTTGCCGAGCTTGCGCAGCCAAATTCTGTTCCGCATTCTGACCCTGTTGCCATTGCCGAAATGCACTGAAGGCCAAACCACCGAGCAGAGCCGCGCCGCCGACTGTGGCCGCTTTACTGGCAACCTTACGGGCTTTCTTGTTGCCCATCAGCAACGCGGCGACGCCGCCGACAGCCGCGCCACCGGCAAAGCTGCCTTTAAGGCTAGGTTGAGCCGGACGTGCGGCGCCGGTCGTGCTTGTGTTTAACCCCATAAACTGGTTGAGCAAGTTCTGTACATTCATGGACTTTCTCCCACTTCCGCCAATGGTCAGTCGTTGTTTAAGACACCCATCAGGTGCAACAGACTGGTAAACAGATTAAAAATCGCCACATACAGCGTGGTAGTCGCCATGATGTAATTGGTTTCGCCGCCGTTCACGATATTGCTGGTCTCAAATAAAATGAGTCCACCCATCAGCAACACGAACATGGCTGATACGGCCAATGACAACGCGGGCATACTGAACACCAGCGCCCCAATTCCCGCCAGGAAGGCCACCAAAATGCCAACCATCAGAAAACCGCCCATGAAGCTAAAATCTTTTTTTGTCGTTAGAGCGTAAGCGGACAAACCAAGAAATATAACGCCGGTTGCACCCATCGCGTTCATCACGATCTGGCCGCCATTCGGCAAGCTTAAATAGGCATTTAAAATAGGGCCGAGTGTAAGCCCCATAAAGCCTGTTAACGCAAACACGAAAACAATACCCAAGCCGCTATTGCGGAACTTAGAAGTTGCGAACAGCAACCCAAAATAACCGACCAAGGTTACAATCAACCCTGGGTGCGGCAGATTCAGCGCCATGCTCAGCCCCGCAGTTGCGCCACTGAACAGCAGCGTCATGGATAACAGCATGTAGGTATTGCGGATAACTTTATTACGGCTTCCCGCGGCGGCTGCATCGTTAGCCACCATTTGCGGTTGACGGGAAAGTTCGGTGTTCATCGGTATTCTCCTGAATCACTGACAAAAGGTTGTTGGATTGAGGGCAAATGACTGGGCACTGTATTTCTCCTGGTGGCGTTCAAACGCAACCTGGACATTCGACGGGCAAGTGTTCGGCTGGCTCGCGCCGCGGCTTTATCGATAGCAACCGACATCTGCATTTGCGTTTCGTCGATCATCATATCGGGCATACCCGGCGCACTGATCAGGATCTGACAGCGTTTATCTTTGCCGCCCCTGGGTCCGTTTACGTCTGACAAGGTCACGATAATGCTCTGGATACGTTCAAAACGATGACTTAATGCAAACGACAACCGCCGTTTAATGTAGTCTTTCAGCGCGTCAGTCAGCACAAGGTGCCGCGCTTGGATGTCCAATGTCATAGTGCTCTCCTGTATTCCATTCGGAATATATTGAGTTCAGGTCACACCCTAATCAGGTTTAATACTAAGAAATATTCGAATAAACTATGTAATTAATCAGTTTTTTACGAACAATGGGCGGATCATGATTAATTTCAAGCACTTGCACTACTTTTGGGTTGCAGCCAAGCAGGGCGGAATAATCCGGGCGAGCGAAACTTTACATATCACACCGCAGACAATCAGTGGCCAGATCCGCCTGTTGGAAGAACAGCTGGGAGCGCCGCTGTTCCAAAAAACCGGTCGGAACCTTGAATTAACCGAAACCGGCCGGGTCACGCTGAGTTACGCCGATGAGATTTTCTCGCTCGGCGATGAGCTAACAGAATCGGTGCGCAATACCCCCACAAACCGTCCAAAAGTACTGCGGGTCGGCGTTGCAGACGTGGTGCCCAAGTCCATTGCGTATCGCCTGCTGGCACCCGCGTTAACACTGACCGACCCGATCCGTTTCATCTGCAAGGAAAACAGCCTCGACAGTTTACTGGGCGAACTCGCACTGCATCGGCTCGATCTGGTCATTGCCGATGGTCCAATGCCTCAACGTCTGGGTGTTCGCGGTTTTAATCATCCATTGGGTGACTGTGGCATCACCTTTATGGCAGCGCCTTCCCTGGCATCGACCTTGAGTCAGGACTTTCCCAGTAGCCTGAACGGCGTCCCCTTTTTAATGCTCAGTGATCTGTCGATGGTGCAGCACCGGTTGCAACAATGGCTCGATAAATATCATCTGTACCCTCGGGTTGTGGGCGAGTTTGACGACAGTGCGTTGATGAAAGTATTTGGCCAAGCCGGTACGGGTGTCTTTACCGTCCCCACCGCTATTGCCGATGAAGTGGCTCTGCAATACCAAGTTGTGAAAGTCGGCACCACCGAGGATGTCCGCGAGGAATTTTACGCCATTTCGCCGGAACGCACGCTTTCCAATCCAGCGGTTTTGGCCATCACCGAAACTGCACGGGATTGGTTGCAGGAGACAGGCAAGCCCACTGTCTAACTCGATGTGGAATGTTGAACAAACAATACCAGCGACGAAGATACGCATTATGCAACGGTTTAACGTGGCTAAGTCAGAAATCAGCCTCACCCGCTGAATGCTCCGGTTATCGGCTGACGCGCACAGTGAAACCATTGGCCCGGAAACTTCGTCGTAGGTTCAGCACTGCGGGAAAATAACCGCAACCATCTGTGCGATTGTCCGCGAATTGTGCACAGACTCAATCGGCGAACTGGGGTCAAGAGTTGTTACCAAAGTCCATTTATCCGAATCTTAGGCCAACGTTGGGGTACAGCTGTATTTTACGCCACATCGTGAAGTTTCCGGGCTAGGCAGACTCGGCAAAAGACTTATAACGCGAGCGGGCTGCGCCGCGACCAGTCACGCCTAGTTTTCGATAAATTTTGGTTAACTGGTTTTTTACCGTTCCCACACTCAAGTTCAGATGCTCGGCAATGGTTTCATTACTCATGCCCTGCGCCACATTCTGTAGTAACTGCCATTCGCGTGGAGACAACCCAACATGGGCTGCGCTGTTCGGTTGTTCATCCGCATCCCGCACAATGCTGTACTTCACCCGGTTGCCCCAGATCGCGTTCAACCGCGACATAAACGTCGCCTGATAACGTTGCAGGGGGACTTCGTTCTGCTGCAACGGTTCCAGCCAACTGGAATGATAGGCTAATGGTTCTGCTAGCGTATTACTCTGACTGAACATACCCAGCGCCAATGACATCCATTCCCGACTCTGCACAGGATCATCAACAGACTCGTCCAATGCCAGTAAAAACACAGGAGCAGGTGCAAGACTCGGCCAGCAACGCAACCAGCGGCGCATTTCCTGCGCCGTAAACAGCACCCATTTACGATCCGCCAGAATATCAAAATCCTGTAAAACCAAATGCGCAAAAACCAGATTCCGCAGATGAATCAGTTGATCTGGACCGGCCACATCCAACCCAATAATGGATTGACGTCGGTACCATTGGGCAATCAAGTGAATTTGCTCGGACTGATACCAAAAGTTCAACAGATTGCGTTCGGCCCGAACCACCACATGGGGATGATGACGATGCAACAGTGCGCGCTCAATCGCGCCGACCGTGTTCTGGATGTCACTGCGGTACTGACCATCCAACAGACAACTGAGCCGGTGAAATTCGAGACGAATCAGGTTAATAGACAACGCGTCGTTATCATTCAACAGAACCGAGGCTTGTTCCAGTTCACGCAAAAACGGCTCGACTTCCCTGACCCGCAACTCATTGAGCAAACATTCACAATGCGCACGCATCAAACATCGATACGGAAACAAATTCGTGGCGTTCATTTCTCTGGCTAACTGAATAGCCGTGAAACGAATCTGCTCAGCCAACGTCGTTTGCCCGGCCAGCGAATATACTTGAGCCAGTTGATGCTTGTGCCAGAGCAAAGACGATGGCCAGCGATCTCGCTCAGCGATGTCGGCACCTAAACTGAAATACTCGGTGGCCTGCGATAGCTCACCGTCTATCAATGACAGCTCACCAAGAACCGAGTAGGCCTGTGCTCGATAATATGGTGGCAGCTCGTTAACATGGTTACGAATGCTTGGCACCAACGCTTGCGCACGTTCTGTGGCACTTTCACGCATGGCCAATTGCGCTTCAACACACTCTACCCAGGTGGCATAGATGCGTTGTTTCGCCACTGGTAACTGTTCGAGAATCTGATACGAATGGTGAATCTTATCGGCCAGAATAGCGACCGGTCGCATACAATAAGCCGCCAGGTCGATAAACAGTAACTCCAGTGAATCGTCGGATGCTAAATCAGCCTCCCAACGAATGGAGGTTAACACCTTACGCAGCAACAGCGCCTGCCCCGATTCCTGAATACGACGCCCCGTCGCCACCAGCCGATGACGGATAGCCTCCGGAGTATCGACCGCTAAAGCCAGATACAGCGAGTCCGACCAACGTTGCTGACTGTCAGCCCACGCCAGTAGACGTAAACGTGCAAAAAGCGTCTCCCTCTGCTCACTGACAGCGGTCTGCAGTACCTGTTGAACCAAACAGGACCAACGATAATGAAACTCGAAGCCAAAACGATCAGTCTGTTCAATGAAACCCGCGACCACCATCCGCGACACATAGCCGGCAATTTTTTGATCAAAGGCGCGAAACAGGCTTTCATCAAATTGGGTTATTTGCGACAAAGGCGCAACCGATGAAATGAACTCTGCTGAAAAATAGGATTTCACACTGTCGTGGATCGTATGCAGAAGTTGCTGCTCCAACTCGGCGACCGGTTTCCCCGGTTGATATTCGCGTAACACAAATCCGACCAGCGCTGGCCAACCGTGGTAACGCTCAAGCAAGTGCATCAGATCAAACTGATTACGCAAAGACATTGGAACTAAATCGGCCACCTCGGCATTCGTGAACTTCAGTTGGGTGGCAGTCACCACCCGACACGAGGGTGACCCGCGCAGCAATTCCTGACACTCGTTAAGTTCTTGGCGTACGGTCAACACAACACGATGGCGGGAAGCAATCAACGCAGAAATGTCTACAAACGCTCGCAGCAGAATACGTGACTGCGCGTGGCATATTCCATCGATCACCAACAGGAAGGTACCCTGACGAGCATTCAGAGCATCCGCGATAATTTGGATCCATAGCTGTATTTTTTCTTCAAAACTGCCATGCACCGCGTCGGTTGTCGTATCCAGATTCAACCTAACAGCAATGTCTTGCAACAAAGACAATGACCATTCATGACTATCGGCATACTGCCCGGCATTCACCCAGAGGCGCTCGCCACTTGCCTGTTCATAAACTTGCAACGCCAAGGCAGATTTGCCAAACCCCCGAGGTGCCGACACCAGGGTCAATGGGCGCACATCATCCAGAATCTGCTGCACCAGAGGTCGATGAACTCTTTTCCCTGCAACATGGATCGGTTGGAACTTTACGGAATACACGATCTGCAAACCTCTACATAAAAATAACGGCATTCGCTCCTTTATCGAGGGTCACTTTAGGTTCGTCGAGTGACGCTTGTATTCCTCCTCCGGGGGCGTAATTCGTCACAGGGGATTACAACCGTCTATCGCTGGATCGGGCGTGCTGTTTTTACTACTTTGCGATGACGAAATCTGAAGACAGTAATACAGCGACTATCACCCTCAATGATATTCGACGGTTGACGTTACCCTCGCCCAAAGAAACCATCCGCTTGTTCACTGGGTTAAAGAGAATTCTTTTGCCCTCAGCTGCAGAAAAAACACACGGCAGACAACCGTCAAAAACCGCTGCATTACAAGAAATGTCGCGGGATTTTTTTTAGACGCAGTACCTATTTACACCGCTTGTTACATTTTACGTCCGCTCCGGAGGAATACAGATCCTGAACAATCTTAGACACTGGTGATGCTCAAACAAATCCAATAACGAGGGCATTATGAAACGCATTTCACTTTTTGTTCTTACCCTGGCAGGGTTCACCAGCATTGCCAGCGCAGACTGGTATTTCCGTGGCACACCGAATGGCTGGAACACGACGCCACTGACCACCGAGGACAACATAAACTATTGCACAACACAGACCTTTGCCAACGGCGACAATAATGGCGGCCCACGTTTTAAAGTGGATCGATTCGCCAACTGGAGTGAAAACTACCCAGCGCAAGATTACCTGGTCAGTGCAAACAAAACCTATGACATCTGCTTCAATACCCAACAAAAGTCGTTTAGCGTCAATGAGACCGTCACGAACTCGCTGTCCATTCAACGTTTGGGCGCGGAGTACGACGCGCAGGGCACAACCTTTGCCATCTGGTCGCCCGAAACGGCCGATGTGGTCCTGAACCTGGATGGCGTCGACTACCCGATGCCGCGAATACAGGATCAGCTTGGCTACAGTCAGGTTTACGCAGTGCGCGTGGTCGGCGACCTCCACCGCAAGCCTTACTACTTTAAAGTGGGTGGCGTTCAGGTTCGCGATCCTTACGGCAAGATGGCGGTGCCCAATGAAGACATCAATCTGGTCATGGACATGAACCGTTCAGATCCAGTAGGAGGATGGGCCGACCGACCAACCCTCGTTGAACGTGAAGACGCGATCATTTACGAAATTCATGTCAGAGACTTTACCATCGACGCCAGCTCCGGCGTTTCCGCCGAGAAGCGTGGTAAATTCCTGGGTATGGTCGAAGCCGGCACCCGCTATCAAACGGTAGCGACTGGGATCGATCATTTGAAAGAACTGGGCGTTACCCACGTACAGATTCTCCCTTTTTACGATTTCGCCTCGTGCCCGGATGTTAACGACACCAGCTGCTACAACTGGGGTTACGATCCGCGTAACTATAATGTGCCCGAAGAACGCTACAGCATCTCGCAAGACTATGATGAACGGGCACGCGAGTTGAAAACCATGGTGAACGAATTCCACAAAGCAGGAATACGTGTCGTCATGGATGTGGTGTACAACCACACTTACGACTTCGAAATGTTCGAAGCGATTTCCAATCAGTACTACACCGATCTGGATCTCAGTGGCACCGGAAATTCCATTGATGCCAATGTCCCGATGGTTGGCAGAATGATTCAGGATTCACTGGAATATTGGCTCGAAGAATATAACCTTGATGGCTTTCGGTTTGATCTGGTGGGTATATTCGATCACGACGAATTCGGCGATTGGGGACGCCATCTGAATGCAACATTCCCGGACCGAAATCTGTTAATTTACGGTGAACCGTGGAATGGTTATGCCAGTGACCCGCGCGATGCGCAACGGGTTCGTTTGGGCACCATCGCACGCGAAGCCGATGCGCATGTCGGCGTATTTAACCCGAAATACCGAGAAGCAATCAAAGGTGCAAATGACAGTGGTGCGGGTGGTGGCTTTGCCTTCAACCAAGGGCAAATCTGGCAAATGGATTTCGGATCAAGAGCCTCAATACGTTATAGCAATAATCCGTGGCAAGTGATTGATCAATGGGACCCTATGTTCACCACAGACCCAGAGCAATCGATTAATTATGTGTCTGCGCACGACAACCTGAGTTTGCGCGATAAGATTCTGGAATGGGCAGACCTAAACGGTGTTTCGCACAGCAGTGGTTATCTGCGTCGTATTCACAATTACGCCAACGGCATGATTCTGACAGCTCAGGGCATTCCATTCCTGCATGGCGGCGTGGAGCTGATGCGCGATAAACAAGGTGACCACAACTCGTACCGTTCTTCGGACGAGATCAATAAAATTCGTTGGCAATGGAAGCTCGATAACGCTGACGTTTTCAATTACTACAAAGATCTGATTGAACTGCGCAAAAACCACCCGGGTTTCAGGATGAACACCTGGGACGAAATTGATCAAAACGTGACAACGATCCGTTACGCGAACGACGTTCTCGTCACCGACATCAACGCTGCCGCTAATGGAGACAACTGGAACCGAATTCTGGTGATTTACGCTTCTGGTGGTAACTTCAATTATCCACTGCCCTCCGGCAACTGGAAAGTCGCGGTCGAAAAGAACAACCCTGCGGCTGGCAATGGCCGGACAGTCAGTGGCTCAATTGCCATTGAAGGCACAGCCGTTACCGTCCTGTATCAAGATTAATACTATGGAGCGCCCGTTCGCGGGCGCCTTCCATCACACCTAAAAAACAAAAAAGAGAACTACGATGAAAAAAATACTTTTGCTGTTGAGCATGGTGCTCCTCAGCCAACTGGCCGTGGCAGACTGGTTTTTCCGGGGCACAGCAAACGACTGGACTTCCACGCCTCTAACCGATAATGGCGACGGAACCTTCAGTACCTGCCAACCGTTTTCAAGTGGCGACAGCGGCGGTGGACCGCGCTTTAAAATTGACCGCTATGGTGACTGGCTTGAAAACTATCCTGCGTCTGATGTCGCGGTCAGCAACAATACGACCATTAGTATTACCTTCAATAGCACTAGTCACGCAATCACCACCACACCGGTGTCGAATTGCGACGCGATAGTGACCGAAGATAGCTGGTTTTTCAGGGGAACCGCCAACGGTTGGGCAGCCACACCAATGAACAGCCTGGGGAACAATTCGTATCAACTGGAAGTCACCTTCAATGGTGAAGATGCGAACCCCAGATTTAAAATTGATCACTTCGCGGACTGGTCCGAAAACTACCCCGCACAAGACTATGTCGTTAACGACCTGACCACATACGACATACGATTCAATGCGAACACCTTTACTGTGACAGCAACCGAAGTCGATGGTGTGGACGTACAGGCGCCGCAATCTCAAGCCAGCCCAGCCGCTGGAACATACAACACCGATCAAACCGTGAGCCTGAGCGTTAGCGACAATCAGGATACCCAACCGATTCTTCACTTCACCACCGACGGCAGCGCGGTGACGGAATCATCACCTATTTACAATGGCGAGACTATTCTGGTCTCGGACATCGTTAATGACGGCATTGACCTGACCATTCAGACTTTGTCAATTGACGCATCCGGCAACCAACAGGTGCAAACGTTTGACTACATTATTGAACCTGCCCCTGTCGACAATTGGTATTTCAGAGGTACGGCCAACGGCTGGTCTGCCTCTGAGATGGCCTACGTTGGCAATGATGTTTACGTGCTGGACGTGACCTTTAACGGTGAAGACAGCAACGCACGCTTCAAAATTGACCATTTCGCGGACTGGAGCGAAAACTACCCGAGTCAGGATGTCATCGTCACAGATTTCGCGACATACACCATTTCCTTCAATGCCAGCAGCAAAGTCATAACAACGACACCCATTAACGCTCAGGATACCCAGCCTCCCTCGGTAATGAGCACACCCAATGCGGGCATATTCGCAACCTCGCAAATCGTTCAATTCACTATTACCGACAATCAGGACATTTCACCAAAACTGTATTACACACTCGACGGCAGTGAACCGACGGTCAACGCCAGTCTCTATGCGGGTGAAGCCATAACCGTAAATGATATCGTCGATCCCGGCGTTGATCTCACCATCCGCACGCTGGCCATCGATGAAAATGGCAACGAAGCAAAACAGCAATTTGAATACACGATTGACCCTAACCAAACGGCTGCCGTCGACTTCCGTGAAGAAACAATTTATTTCCTGATGACCGCCCGTTTCTACGACGGCGACGCGTCCAATAACTATTACAACCGGGATCGCATTGAACTGGGAGACCCCCAATGGCGTGGAGATTTTAAAGGTCTGATTGCGCAATTGGATTACATCAAAGACCTCGGTTTTACCGCAATCTGGGTAACGCCTCCGGTCGAAAACCGGTCTGGCTTGGACTACCACGGCTATCACGCTTACGACTGGTTTACCGTCGATCCGCGCCTTGAATCCGACGGCGGCACGTATCAGGACTTCATCAATGCGGCGCATGCCCTGGGCTTAAAGGTGGTCCAGGATGTCGTGATCAACCATTCCAGTCAGTACGGTATCCGCGACGAGGTTTGGATCGATCATCTGCCCATTAAATATTATGTCGAGGCAGGAACCGAACAGGGAGACATGGTAAACGACCCTTACTTCGGCAACCTGGGTGATTATCAACGTGCGAACCGTGACGATAACGACAACAGCGTCGCACCTGCTTGGTTTCGCGAGCGCCACAACAGTGACCCGGATGGCATTGTGCCGCTGGTCGATCCGAAAACGGGTATTACCGTGCCATTGGCCGGTTATGACGCGAATCGATTCTTTGGTATCGACGCCAATACGCTTGATCCAAACTGGTATCACCTGGATGGCTTCATGGCAGGCGGGGATTGGGAAAACCCAGATTCTTTGCAACGCAAACACATGGCCGGAGACACCATTGATCTGGCGACGGAAAACCAGAACGTTAAAGACTATATGAATAGTGCCATTGAGATGTATCTCGACATGGGCGTAGATGCCATTCGCCTGGACACAGCCAAGCACGTTGAACGAGATGAGTTACTCAGCTATGTGCATCATTGGCAAGCGCATAAACCCGGCACCTTTGTCTTCGGCGAAGTGCTGGTCAAAGGCCTTGGATTTGGTTCGGAAATTGCCAACGATAATGGTCCTGCTGAAATCCGGCCTTGGTGGTATACCCGTACCGGACAGGATCCATCGAACCCAAGCGGCGATTCAAACCTGTCTGTGTTTGATTTCCCCCTGTTCTCAACGTTCCGGGATAATGTCACCAAAGGTTCCCTCAGTGGTATCGGTGGCGCATTGGCGATGGACTGGACCTATGCCGACCCGACGGAATTGGTTACGTTTTTTCAGAATCATGATGTCGGTCCAGACAACGACTTTAAATACCGATATGGCGGCGAACAAGCGAATGCTGCCTTAGCCTACAACGTACTCTGGACGATTCGCGGAATACCGACACTTTATTATGGCGAAGAAGTGATGTTCCAGGCTGGCATGCCACAGGACATCCAGAGTAACAACGACGTCATATCGGATACCGGGCGCGCTTACTTCGGTCCGGTGTTGGATAACAAAACCCAAGCGCAAAATCATGAACTGTATCAGCACATCAAGCGTCTGAATCAAATCCGTTCAGCGGTGCCTGCGTTGCAAAAAGGTGTGATGGAAAACGTTAGTGAATGGGGTTCCGGCATGAGTTTTGTGCGCAACTATAATCAGGGTGAAAGTTATGCGGTGGTCGGACTGGCAACGGGTTCGGATAGTTCCGTGTCGGTCAGTGGCGTGCGCAATGGCACCTACCGTGATGCAGTAACCGGAAACACACTCGTGGTCAGCAACGGTGTTATTTCCTTTAACGTCAGCAGCTATTCGATCGGCGTGTACGTGCTTGACGGGCCTGGAAAAATAGGGACAGACGGCACCTATCTACGTTAATTCAGAATTCGGCGGGCTCTTGCCCGCCACACTCATTTCAATGCTGTTTGAATGCTCAAATTGAAATAACAACTCAAAAAAAACAAGGGAACTAACTATGAAAAAGCTCGTAACAATGATCAGCAGTGCGGCTTTAATAACCGCCGCTGCCACTGCGTTGCATGCGGAACCCCGCACAGCCTTTGTCCATCTCTTTGAATGGCAATGGAACGATATTGCTTCGGAATGTGAAAATGTATTGGGACCAAAGGGGTATGCTGCGGTACAGGTATCGCCACCGCAAAAGTCCATCAATGGCAGTCAATGGTGGACACGATATCAGCCAGTAAGCTATGCCATTGAAGGTCGATCTGGCAACCGCTCAGAGTTTGCAAGTATGGTCAGTCGTTGTAAAGCAGCGGGTGTGGATATCTATGTGGACGCCGTAGTCAATCACATGGCGGCGTGGGATCGAAATTTTCCGGAAGTCCCATACTCTGAATGGGATTTTCACAATTGCACGACAGGGATCGACTATAGCAATCGCTGGCAGGTGCAAAATTGTGACCTTGTCAGTCTTAACGACCTGGCAACAGAGAAAGATTATGTCCGTGGCAAAATTGCCGACTACATGAATGATATGATAGGTCTTGGCGTGGCAGGATTCCGTATCGACGCGGCAAAACATATTCCCGCTGAAGACATCGCTGCGATAAAGGGTAAATTAAACGGATCCCCTTATATCTACCAGGAAGTGATCGGTTCTGGGGATGAGCCCATTAAACCGTCGGAATACACCTATATCGGAGATGTCACTGAATTCAATTTCACGAAAACAGTGGGGCATTACTTTAAACTGCGAGGTCCGTTAAAAGAGGTGATGAATATTGGTTCATGGGACGGGTGGTTAAACAGCAGCGATGCTGTCACCTTCGTTGCTAATCATGATAATCAACGTCAAGACACTTCGAACATTGTCACGCACAAGGATGGAAATAATGTCAATGTCCTTGCTCATGTCTTTGCGCTCGGATGGCCATATGGGTACCCGAAAGTCATGTCCAGTTACGATTGGAACGATCACGACCAGGGACCGCCATCCAGTGGTGCAAGTGCCTGTAATAATGGCTGGCTCTGCGAACACCGTATTCGTGCAATTGCGAACATGGTGGCATTCCGCAACGCAACAACATCTAACCAGAACGTGACCAATACCTGGACAAATGGCAACAACCAAATCGCTTGGGGTCGTGGCGGACTCGGGTTTGCCGTGATCAATATGGAAAATTCAACTCTTGATCAAACACTCAATACCGGTATGCCAGCTGGCGTTTATTGCGATATTATCTCTGGTGATTATGACGCTACGAGTAAAAGCTGTTCGGGACAAACCATTGAAGTGGATGCAAACGGATTTGCCGATTTCACCATTTACAATAACAATGCGTCTGCGATTCATATCAACGCAATTGTCGACGATGCCTGTACAGGTTCAAATTGCTGCGTAGACTGCACCACGAGCGAAGTAGAAACCACATTTACTTGCTTTAATGGCCAAACGTATTTTGGTCAGAGCGTATATGTGGTTGGAAATCGGTCAGAACTTGGCAACTGGAATCCTGCGAATGGATTCAAACTGGATCCGATTGCTTACCCAACCTGGAACGCAACATTATCACTGCCAAAAAACACCACGATTGAGTGGAAATGTGTTAAGCGTGATGAAAGCACTCCGACATCGGGCGTTGTTTGGCAAAGCGGCAATAACAATGTCTTGAATACAGGCAATAACAACGCACAACCTTCCGCTAGTTTTTGATTATATTAGGGGCACCTCTAAAAAAGTCCGTCAATTTCTGCGCGTATGCTAGCGACGTGGAATACGAGGTAAACGCTGAAGGGAATTTCACGCTCATCCTATCGATCTGATAGGACTGAGATGATTCCGAATTAATCAGAGTTACCCAGAGGCGCCCTTAACTGAAGCTGTTTGCAATACACCGTTTCCAATAGTTGGTTACGGTGTATTTTTCAGCAAGGCATTGAGATTTCGGTTCCCCACTTTCTTGCAAATGATGCATTACACTTCTTCTATTCAGTTCCGGTTGATTCTGGCTCACTTTCCATTTGCCCTGGATATGTTCAATTTCTATCTCAACGCCCACAATTGCGCGACTCAATTTTTCAATATAGTCCGACGGTGCATCGGTCACCTGCCATGGGTCTTGGCGGTGCTGTTCATGTTGTTGAGTCAACTCCGTCAGCAATGACAGCTTCCATTCGGGTTCTTCATGCAAAACCAACCTACCCTGTACTTGCACGGTGACATAATTCCAGGTGGGTACCACTTTCGGGTCCAATTGCTTTGAGGCATAGTACGCTGGCGAAATGTAGGCATCTGGACCATTGAATACCGCTAACATTGACACTCCGTGCAGCTGACTCAACGGGTTAGCCCGTGCTATATGTCCACGTAACTGCATATGCTCACCGGAGCCGGAAACAAGCAATGGCAAATGAAAAACCTGAGGATATGGATCACCATTCACCACCAGCATGGCTAACGGATTGGCCTGCATGCATTGCCTCAGTTTTTCTGGATTTTTTTCTGCGAACACATCACGTATGTACATCAATACTTCCCTTCAATTTCGATAACCACTTTGCCCAGAACCTTCTGCTCACGAAAATGTTGAAAAGCAGAACGAATATCCTGCAAAGGATAGGTTCGATCAACACAAACGCGGATATTGCCCTGTTCAACCTGGCGGACCACCGACATGATATCGGTCGCATTTTGCTGATGCGCTAAAATGCTCATTCTTTTGCCAGATACCCAGGTCAACAAGGAACCCAAAGTCAGGGTGGACAGAATATCACGCAGTAAACCACCGACAATCACATAACTGCCGTTGGCTTGCAAAATTCGGAAGTAATCCCGGACAGAATGATGACCGACAAAATCAACTATCTTGTCAAAGCGTTGCGCACCATGTGTGACATCCTGATGCTGATAATCGATGACGGTATCGGCACCCAGCTCTGACATAAAAGCAAGCTTGTTGGCATGATCGACAGCGGTCACATGCGCGCCCGCCTGCTTGGCAAACTGGATTGCGAAGCTGCCCGCCCCGCCCCCACCGCCATTAATTAATACCTGTTGACCGGCAGTCACCTCACCGTATTTACGCAATGCCTGTAGCGCGATGACGGCCGATTGTGGAATCGCACTGGCTTGCACATGACTGAGGGTGGCAGGCTTGCGCAAAAGCTTGCCGACAGGAACCCGAGCCATTTCGGCAAACCCGCCAAAGACTTCGAAATTATCACAAAACACTTCATCGCCAATCGCAAACTCTGTAATGTTTGCGCCCACAGCAACTACGATCCCGGAAATATCCGAGCCCAACACCACTTTACGGGGTTTGGTCAGCCCCATGATTCGCGAGTAGGCTGGAGTACCGCTGAGAAACTCCCAATCACTGGCGTTAATTGAGGTGGCGACCACCTGTAAGACAACATCATCCGGTCCGGGCTTAGGAAGCGGCAGTTCCACCAAGTGCAAGTTTTGCTCATCGCCATAGCGGGTGTGCTGTGCAGCTTTCATTTCGTTTTCCTCCAGAATATGTCTGCGATCCGGTAACACCACCATCCGGCTTGGTTAATACTGCAATGTGCCGTATTGTTTTTGTGCACCCAACCGCTGTAGGCTCATCCCGCCAATGGCAGAGTCTCGCAGAGATGCCAAAGCTGACAATCGATTATCGCGTCGATACTGTTGAAAGGCGTCTTCATTGGGAAACTCGACCAAATGAACTTCCGTTCCCGGTCCGGCCCCCTGCCGAGTCACCTCATAAGCTTCGCGGATTTGACCACCGTAATCTGCCATGATGTCGGCAGCCTGATCTTCAAACTCTGCAAGCCGATAAAAGTCAATCACTTCCAAATGAACAAGTACTCGATACATACGCCGTTCCTTTACCACTTTCTATCCGTCCGCCATGGCGGTTGGCGTTACGATAAGTGAATTATGGAAATATCGGTACTTATTTTTCTCTGTCGGTTGACGATTGGCTTTTGAAAAAGAACCCTAACCTGCTATCGGACGATATGAGAGGCAAAAAAAACCGGCGCACAGGGCGCCGGTTTGAATATTGAAATGATAGTCGCGTTTACATGCGATCGATCATGTAACCTGGGTCAAAATCTTCAACCTTGATTGGGCTGTTGTTTTTGATGAATTCCGCCAGCAGGTCTGCGTCAACAAAACCTGTGTTCACGAAGTTCGGGTGATCGCTGACTTTTGGATAGCCGTCACCACCTGACGCCATGAAAGAGTTGATCGCCAGACGATAGGTTTTATTGGCGTCGATTGGCGCACCGTTTACATCTGCAGAGTTAATCTCGCCATTGGTGGCAATGATTTCAACACCGTAGAACTGAGCAAACGCACCGCTGCCCGCTTCTTTGCTGATCGCCACTTTCAGGTATTCCATCAATTCAACACCAGACAGGTCTACAAAGGTCAGGATGTTCGCGAAAGGCTGAACGGTCAGCACGTCTTTATAGGTAATGTTGCCTTCAGCCATATCTGCACGAATACCGCCTGAGTTCATGATTGCAACATCCGCCTTGGCTTTTTCCATTTGCGCTTTCGCAATCAGAACACCCAAATTCGTTGGCATGCTGCGCACTTTGGCCCGCTCACCAACCAATTTACCATTAGAAGTGCCGATCACTACGTTCAGTGATTCCGCGCCCTTATCCTGGTATGGCTTCAATAAGGCCAGCATGGCTGGATCTTCAGGAATTTCAGCTTCTTTCAATACGTAAGTGCTGTTACCTTCAGCGTCTTTCACGCGGTCTTTCAGGTTAACTGGAATCAGTCGGTACTTAGAGGCAACGATGTCACCATTTTTAATGGTCAGATCCAGTCGACCCACGTACTTGCCCCATTCATGGGCTTGCAGGATCAACGTACCGTTCTGCACATCTGGTTCAAACAAAGGCACCTGACTGTGGCCACCAACGATAACGTCAATGCCACTGACTGAACGCGCCAGAGTCACATCGCCTGGGGCGTTGCCGCCGTAATTGCCGTTGTCGTAGTGACCCATGTGTGTCACTGCAACCACCAGGTCCGCTTTTTTGTTCAGTTTAGGAATGAGTTTTTCAGCCACTTCCACTGGAGATTTGAAGTCAAGGTCTGCCGTGTATTCAGGGTTGCCGATTTTCACGGTGTCTTCAGTGGTAAAACCGACAACTGCGATGCGGTTACCCTGCACTTCGAACATTTCATACGCGGGGAACAACGTATCTTTGCTGCCCTTCTCGAAAATATTCGCAGACAGGAATGGGAAGTCTGCCCATTCAGATTGCTTCATCAGCACGTCACGCGAATTATCAAATTCGTGGTTACCAACGGCCATGGCGTCATAACCCAGCATGGTCATGCCTTTGAAATCTGGCTCAGCGTCCTGTAAGTCAGATTCAGGTACCCCGGTGTTAATATCACCACCAGACAACAACAGAACTTCACCACCGGCCTGTTGGACTTCTGCACGAATATTGTCGATCAACGTTTTACGCGCTGCCATACCATATTCGCCATTGCTGTTCTGCCAGAAGCGACCGTGATGGTCATTCGTGTGCAAGATAGTCAGTTGATATTCTTTGTCCTGTTCGTAGGCAGGACCCATGGTCATACACCCACTTAATGCGATGGATGCCGCCAAAAGGCTTACGGACGTTTTGTTCCAGATTTTCATTCTTATCTCCGTTTTCGTTATCACAGTTTTAAAAGTCATCAAGATTCATTCTCAATTGTAACTTTCAACGTTCTACAACGAATTTGGTTAGTTTATTGTGGAGTCACTGTTTACGTACTGCCATGCCCTGATGCGACGGGTGCCGTTCAGGTAATGTAGCTGACGTGAGGCTGAGCTTTACCCTTCCTTAGCTATCTTTTTTTGAATTATTTTAAGGCCGACTTAAATAATCGACCAACTGCTCAAGTTTTGTAAACTGATCAATTTCAGCTTCCTTGTCAAGCGATCTCGCACAGGATAATTCATTTTCATGAAAAATTTATTAATCTTGTCATAAATGACCAGTTACATTGCGTCAGAGCAACAAATTAAGCAACGATTACGCCACCTGCAAGGATGCTTGCGCGTCGGCTTCTCGAATAGGCCAATGCAACATCGCGGCTAATATACCGAGCACAATACCGGCGTACCAGATGCCATTGTAGCTACCAGTCGTTTCATAGAGGTAACCTCCCAACCAGACGCCCGAAAAACTGCCCAGTTGATGACTGAGAAAGACGATTCCGTACAGAAACGCCATATATCGAGTACCGAAAAACACACTCACCAACCCAGATGTGGGTGGCACCGTGGCCAACCAAAGGAAACCCATTACCGCACTGAACACCAGAATGGACACCAGGCTTACGGGCAAGATCAAAAAGAAACTAATGGCCACAACACGCAGTGAATATATGGCCACCAATATTCGATGTTTAGGCAAAGTCTGTGATTTCACACCGGCGTAATAAGCGCCAACAATATTGCACAGTCCAATCAGACTGATGCTCCAGGCACCAACAGAGGGCGCGAACCCCAAATCGACGACATAACCGGGCATGTGCACAGTGATAAACGCCACGTGAAAACCACAGACAAAGAATCCAAACACCAGCAGCGTGTATGACCTAAGCCGGAAAGCGCGGACCAGGATCGCCCACATGGACACCGTCTGACCATCTGGTTTTGCTTCGTTAGCCCCGCTGAAAGGCGCAAGCGGGATGGCCAGCAAGGCCATCATGAACGTTGACACCGCCAACATCCGAATGGCGGGATACACCGTCCAAGATTCAATCAACCATTGCATGATCGGTACGACGAGAAACTGTCCGAAACTGCCGGCCGCGGTGCCGACTCCCAGCGCCCACCCCCTTTTGGCTTCAGGCACGGCACGAACCATGGCTGGCAAGACAATCCCGAACGCAGTCCCGGCAATACCGCCGCCAACCAGAATACCGGCTGTGAGGATAATCTGAGCCGGAGTTTGGGCGTATGCCATTCCCCACATCCCGGTTGCATACAAAAGGACTCCCGTCAGTAACACTTTCAAATTCCCGAAGCGATCTGCCAAGCCACCGGCAAAGACAGCGATCACACCCCAGGCCAGGTTTTGCAGCGCCAACGCCAGTGAAAGAACATCGCGATCCCAGCCACGCGCCAAACTCAGCGGCTGGAGGAACAATCCGAAACCAGCGCGGTATCCAAAAGAGAGAATCAATAGGCCGCAGGCGGCAAGTATGACAACTTTGTAATCAGCGGCGTTCGCTTTCATGAAGGCATCCAACAGGTTTTGCCTGCATGATACCAAGGGCAAGGAAGAAATTGATCGGGTGAGACTAAAGAACGAGAGTCACTGCGCAGGAACTAAGATTGGTCGGACCAAACCCAACGCACGGGCTCACCAAAATCATCCAGTATCCAGATTTTTTCTGGCTTGCGTCGTTTCGGGGTGGGTTTCTTTTTGCTTTGTTTACGGGCGTCAATGGCAGCAACGACATCCGGTAGCGGCGTTCGGCTGGCCGCTTTTTCGGTTTCACCCGATTTAAAGGGGTTGATCCAGGGCTTTTCATGCGACAAACCACTTTGACCACGTTCTACCTGCCGGATATTGCCCCCATGCGACAAAAACGCCTCTACCTGCGCTTGCAGATCAGCCTGCAGATCTTTTTTTGTTCGTACCGGTTTCATAACTGTTCGCTAAAACGTAACTCGACCGGTAATACTAGCAGACCCTGACTATTTTTTCGACGTTTGTAACATTGATGTAAGACTGAGCTCCGGCCGTTGTTTCCATCGCAAAGCACTACCATAGTGACCCAAAAGCCAGTATCGCTATCTACCGCTGTGAGTATTCATGAATCTGTTAAAACCCGAACCCGGCTATAAAGTAAGCCCGACTCTCGTCGCGGCCAATATTTTGGTGTTTATTGCCTTTTCCATTGCCAATCTGTCCTTTACTCAATTCAGCCCGGCCAGTATGTATTGGTTTGGTGCTAATTTTTCCAATTGGGTAGAACAGGGACAATGGTGGCGGTTTGTCAGCAGCCTGTTTTTGCATTTCGGTCCAATGCACTTAATTTTCAACTGCGTGTCAATTTTGTTTCTGGGACGCATCATCGAACCGCTTTTGGGCTATTTCAATTTTGCCGGGCTCTATTTTGTGACGGGCATTATCGCCAGTGCCGCCAGCTTCACATTCAATAAGGATGTGTTCAGTGCCGGTGCTTCCGGGGCTATATTCGGCTTGTTTGGCGTTTTTATTGCGATCCTGTTAAGTAATATTATTCGTAAGGACTTGCGAGATGAGTGGCTGAAGAGCGTTGGCACTATTTTGGTGATCAATCTGGGGATGGGGTTTATTCTCCCGGTCGACAACGCAGCCCATATCGGTGGTCTGCTTTCAGGGCTGGTTCTTGGTTTCGCCTTTATTCCAGCGATTCGTCGCCGCTTGCGGCGGCTGCTTGAGCAGCAGCCCCGCCCTCCGTTTTAATCAGGATGTTTTGATTTGCGCGATGTGCGCGTCTTTCACTAACCACAGTTCGTGCAGCCATTGCTGAAAATCTTTTTTGTCCTGACGATTGTGCTGGTAGTCCATCGTATGAAACTGATGCGGAATTTCTACGTGACGCAAATGCATCTGCACCGTACCGACCCGACCGCACGCCAGATCCCAGAAGCTGGGGGGCGTCCCCTGATAAACAATGGTGGTATCGATCATGGATGAAAACCGCTCCCCCAGCGCCTGTATGGCAAAGGCAATCCCACCGGCTTTCGGACGCAACAGGTACTGGTATGGCGCTTTTTGCTTGTCATGTTTTTCCTGAGTAAATCGGGTTCCTTCCAAGAAATTCACGATACTAGTGGGCTTGTGAGAGAACTTTTCGCAGGCTTTTTTAGTGGCGCGCAGATCGTCATCGGCTTTTTCCGGATGCTTTGCAAGATAGGCACGTGAATGGCGTTGCATGAAAGGATAATCGAGCGCCCACCAGGCTTGTCCGACGACCGGCACCTTAGCCAGCTCCTTCTTAATAAAAAACTTCAACAGCGGGATTTTGCCCTTAGTCACATGAAATAAAGCGAAAATGTCCACCCAACTTTGGTGGTTGGAAATCACCATGTACCACTGGTTCATGGATAACTCGACGTTATTATCGACTTCGAAGCGAATCCGCAATACGTGGCGCAACCAGAACAGAATCACGGCAAGCCAGACGTTAGCAACACCGACAACGAAAGGATCGGCGTATTTACCTCGATGCTTTGCCGGCAGCGACACTTTCCAGAGAATCGACGAAAACACGAATATGCCGATGATCAACGTATGGATAACCAACAACACCATGGAAACGGCACCCAGAATATTTCGCAATACAAATTTCACACTGTCACTCCAAATCAGGGAAACGGGGTTTTACCGATTTCACTCAAAACTTGCAAGAATTTTATACACTTGTGCATTAACCCATAATAAATCTGAGTCGTTCAACCGGAGCGCAACTGCAAAAAAGCCTTGCTTAAAAATTGGGCCAAATCATAGCCACTTCATGGCATAACGCATCGTCTGTTTCGGAATCATTGTATGTACTCAAGATCAACGATAGTCTTCGCGCCTGAATTGAGACGTCGGGTCGGAGCAGAAGGAATAATGAATGTTTGATCTCTATTGGTGGCTGGCCGCAGGCGCACTTTTTATGGGGTGCGCCGTGCAAACAGCGCTGGGATTCGGAATGGCGGTCATTGCAGCCCCGATCATTGTCTTATTCCGACCAGAATGGGTACCGGTCATCATGACCATTGTCGCCCTGGTGCTCAGCGTGCAGAATGCCCTGAGTCAGCGATCGGGCATTGAGTGGAAACATATCTCCCCTGCCATGATCAGTCGAATACCAGGCACGATTCTCGGCGCATGGGTACTTACGCAAATGCCTGTACAGATGCTGCAGGTTATGGTCGCCATCATGGTCTTTGCCGCCATTTTTGTGACCGCCTTTGCCAGACCGTTCCCGGCAACCGCGAAAAACCTGACGCTGGCGGGTTTTATTTCCGGTATTACCGGGACCACCACCTCCATTGGTGGTCCACCTATGGCGCTGGTCATGCAGCACGCAGCCAGCCATAACACACGCGCCAACCTGTCCATCTATTTCGTGTACAGCTGCATAACGTCGTTGATCAGTTATCAGTTACTGGGCGTCATGAATACCACTTTGTGGCTGACCGGGTTCAGTTTTATCCCGGTCGCCTTTTTGGGTTATATCGTGGGGATCAACATCCGCGGCTGGGTCGATATGCGGTTCCGGCCACTGTTACTTGTGCTCTGCTCAATTTCGGCACTCATTGCACTCTATGGTGCCGTGTTCTGAGCGTCACCGACATCTTGTCGGGTGCCTTGCGCGGTGTCCGGTATTGGCGCAATAAAGCCAATGGCCAACAACAGACCACCAACCCCAATGAACGACAGTATGCGGTAAAGCGTACCCGCCTGCGCCAAGTCTAAAACAAACATCTTCAGAACGATGATGCCCAACACCGATGCGCCGAGCATCCATCGGCTTCGGCTGGGTTTTAATCGTGCACCGGTGATCATTAACAGACCGCCAATTAAGGTCCAGACCAACGACCACACTGTTTGGGTCAGTGCTGACGATAACCACGCATCCAGGTTAAAAGCGACGCCCGCGTAATGAAACAGCCAACGGTTAAGTTCTATGGTCAACACAGCCCCCAGCCACATCACCCAAACCAGTCGCAATACGCGGTGCCGGCGAATAAAGCGGTACAGAATTTCTGCACAGAAAATCGCGGCCAGCAGCAGTGGGTGCAACAAAGGCCAGAAGGGCAATGGCGAGTAATTACCCAGCCGGCTCAGCGTGGCCAGACTGAGTGCACCGACAATCATCAGCGACAGCACGCGGCTGAAACGGCGTACTTTGCCTGCTTGAAAGAAAAGTGCCAGCCCCCGTTGCAGATAAAAAGCGATAACCAATGGGAAAGCCATCAGCCATATCAGATTCCAATCGGTTTGAATCACGGGTGCATGAAACAACGACAATGCGGTCAAGGCAGGCAACACAAACCAAACGATCAACGCATCCCAATCGGCTAATCCGTGGTCCGATTTTGCCTGATAGCCCCGTATCACAAACAGACCAACTGACAACGCGGCCAAAACCCAAAGTTTCAACCCAGATGCCACTTCCGCGTACTCGGCTAAAAAATACATGCCGAGCACGGCAAATAGCAGTTGTAACAAGGGCAAACCCTGACGCAGCAGCCTCCATCGCCAAACAATGGCGGCAGCAAACACCGCGCCCAAGGTCCCAGCAACAACCCAGGTCAGGTACCACAGTGTGTACTGCATGGAATAGAGCTCACTGAGCCAGAATGCCCATTGATAGAGCCAGATAGAGACTGACCAAACCAGTAACGCCCCTTGCAAATACCGTTGCAGTTCCGCAAAGGGTTGTTGGTACCGTCGCAGCCACACGGCCGAACTCAAACCGGCAAGCGTAATCGCCCCGTAGAGCAGCCAGGATACCGACAAATGATCCGCGCGAATCTCCGTTTCCAGAAACAGATGAAACGCGAACGCAGCGGCCACCAATTGCAGCAAACATCCCCAGACAAAACCGACACGACGATTAAAACGAACGGCCCAATAAACAAATGCTGCGCCTTCTATCGCGTAGGTTAAACTGGTCAGATTATCGCTTAAGGCATAGGGGACGGCGCCTGTAGCCAACACAACGGCAATGGCCAGCAAGGTTTTCTGACGGCTGACCAGAAAAAGACCGGCATACCAAAGACCGGCCAACCCCAGGCACCACGCCACAGTTCCGGCGGATTCGTGAAACAACGCTTGCAGTGCCAGGGTTGCGGCTGCGGGCACACCAAAAAGCAAACCCGAGGCATGTCGGATAAACACCAATTGCTGGGTGGCTAACCAGCGCCAGGCTAAAATCGAAAACGCCATTAATGTTACCGCGATAAAGCTCAACATGGGCCACTGCGTAGACGCCTGATTCAAATCGTTTTGCAGGTGTTCCGCCAGCATTAACGCAGCCAACAGGCCGAAACTGCCCACGTAGGCTTCTCGGACCAGCCAGCGCCAAGGTTTGCTCAAGGCGGTACCGACAACGGCCACGTTCAATACACCGAGGAAGGCAAACAGACGCCACAATGAAGACACCTCAGAACTGGCAATAAACGGCGTCATGAACCCGCCCAGAAAGGCGAGCATGGCCAACCACTGACTGTCTTGCCGGATAGCTCGGTAGCCGATTAAAACGACCGCAAAAACGCCGGCAATCAAGGTGACTAACCACGGGATCTGCTGATACAACACATGGGCGACGAACAGGGTCACTAACCAGCCAGCGAAGCCGACACCTTGCATGATCTGCGCATACAGGGGCTGTCGTTGATAGAGATAACTCCCGCCTCCTGCGAAAACAACCGATGCTGTGGCCATCAGTATCAGTTTTGCCTGCAGCGTCAGTACTCCGATATCCGATGCGTACTTGCCCAAAAAAATAGCGCCAAAAATCAATACCACGGCACCAACTTGCGCCGTGACATTCATTGCCAACAAACGATCCAGTAACGGTTGCCACCAGGCGGCTTTTTCATCTTTGACGGCAACATAGATATCAACCGAATCCGCCGCTGATACTGGTTTTTCGACTGTTCGGGAACTGGCCCAACCCTCCGTTTCCGATGTTTCGCCACCCGACAGCGCTTCGATAACGGCTGATTCATAAGATGGCGGCGTTGAACGAGGCTCTTCAACGGGCTCCTGATGCGTCGGTTGACTCACAGGGGGTGTACTTTCGGCCGGCTTGTCGACCGTCGTTGCATGCGCCAACCGAGTCAGATTGGTTTCCAACGTTTGAAGACGATGCGATAACTGTCCAACACGCCGTAACAACAGGGGGACACCGATCAGCGCCAAACCGAGCGCCAGCAGTAACAGCAACCCAAACAATGCAGCAAGTGCTTCCATGATTGATTTTTCCCTTCCAGTAAATAGCCCGGAGCGTTCAGTACGACCGGTCAGGCCCTATAATTGACCGTGCCACTGTACCGCACCCACTTTAAATTCCGCAAATACCGCTTGCCCTTGCTGTAATCCCAACCGTGCACACGACCAGGGTGAGATGAGCACCCGCAACAGTTGACCGCCAACATCGAGGGAAACGAGCATTCGATCGTCCTCACGGGGACAAATATCAGTAATGACGGCTGCGAGGCGATTGACCATCGATGTCTGATGCTCAGCCCCAATAGCCAAGCTCACATCGCCCGCGGCAATAGAAACTCGTGCGTGCCCTTCCTGCCAGTGTTCTGGCCGCGACACGTACAGGGGGTCGTCACCCAGGCAAACGCGCAGAAATCCGTGTTCAATCTGTTCAGCGGTTACATACAAGGTCGACCAGAGTTGCCCTTCGATACGACTGTTCAAAGCGTTGAAAACGTTAGGCTCATACCGACCGACATTTGTGTCGATAAGATATGCGCTTTGGCAAAGAAACCGCTGTGGTGCTTCCTGATGACTGGCCACCACCAATCCGGCCCCGGTTAACCGACAATAATCCGCGACAACGTCGCAGGCAGCTAATAACCGTGCAGAATCCAGCGCAGAAAAAGCTTCATCCAACAGTACCCACCGGCGCCCGGTGGCCAGCGCTCTCAACAACGCAACTCGCTGAGCTTGCCCACCAGATAATTTGGCGCAGGATGTATCGGTCAACGCGTCGAGGTCCAATCGTTGCAGCCATTGCGACATCGGCAACGCATGCGCCCGGTTATACTTAGCGCCATAAGCGATGGTTTGCGCAACGGTGTGATGAGCAAACATGACCGGTTGCTGATGTACCAGCGTTACCTGATTCTGCCAGCCATGCCCCATCGGGACGCCGGCATCAGTCACCGTCCCTTGAGTCGAAGGCAATAGTCCCGAGAGCAAGCGCATCAACGTTGTTTTCCCCGCCCCACTGTTACCCAGTAAGGCAACCTTTTCACCCGGACTGAATTCACCCCGGCAGATCAAGGTATTATTTGCTGTGATGGTATGGCGAATATCAAACTGCATCAGCCCACCCTCACGGCGGCATGACTGTTCCAACGGTACAGCGCAAACAGGGTTAACAATGAGGTGACGACCAGTCCACCGGCAATCTGATGCGCCAACGCATAATTGAGGCTTTCAACCTGATCAAACAACAGTATGGACAACACCTGAGTCTGGCCGGGAATATTCCCGCCGATCATCAACACCACGCCAAATTCGCCAACGGTATGCGCGAAGCCGAGCACCGTGGCTGCAACCAGGCCCGGCAGAGCCAAAGGCAATCGAATATCCCAGAAAGCCCGCCAGGGGCTGGCCCCAAGTGTGTAGGCGGCGTCAGATATTTGCCGACCCTGACCTTCAAAGGTCCTCTGCAACGGTTGCAATACGAACGGCAATGAGTACGCCATGGAACCCATGACCAGCCCCCAAAAACTGAATGCCAATGTCTGCCCGAACATGCTCTGCCACCATGCGCCGACAACATGCTGAGGCGACATCAATAACAGCAAATAGAAACCAAGTACCGTAGGTGGCAACACTAAGGGTAATGCCACCACCGATTCCACCCAGGGTTTCAACCAGGACCGGGTATTGGCCAACCATGAGGCGAGGGGTAAGCAAATGATCAATAAGAAAAGTGTGGTCGTTAAGGCAAGTTTTAATGTCAGAAACAGTGCACTGGTAATCATGGGGATTCCGGCAATCGATAACCCTGTTGTTGAATAATGTCTTTGGCGAATGGTGTGTCCAGAAACCGTATTAAGGCATCTACCCCATCGGAAGGTTTGACGATCACCAACTGCTGACGAATGGCATCGTACTCTGTTCTGTCCAGTTCAACAACGTCGTCAAAACCCTGTGCAACCGACGCGGCAATGAGGCCGACATCCGCCAGTCCAAGAGACAAGTACTGCCTTGCCTGCGTGACATTATTGGCCAGAACCCGTTCGCCCTGGAAACCGATCCGATCGAGTACCTGTTGCGCGGCCAAGCCATAAGGCGCATGCGCGGGGTTCGCGAGAATGACACGTCCCGAGTAATCCTTTAAATCAGCGATGCCGCTCAACGCCGTGTTATTGATTACCAGCACCAACTGTCCCATTGCATAATCGCGGCGAGCATTCACTGGTAAGTGCAGTCGGTCAACCAACAGGCGGGGGCGTTCGGCATCGGCCGCAAAAAAAACATCAAAAGGAGCGCCTGATACAATTTGCTGGTACAGAACGCCAGTGGACGCAGATGACAGCGATAACTGAATATTTGTACTTTCTGTGAAAGGGTCTGCTAACGTTTCCAAAACGGGCTTAAAACTGGCGGTTACGGCTACATTGAGTTGTTCCTGCGCCAACCCCAAACAGGGCACCAACAGCAACAGCAACCGATACACGGCTACCATGTGTCAGCCTTTTCGGCATCACTGTCCTTTGCATCGACCCAGCGTTCGCCTTTGTCCGTTGATTCCTTTTTCCAGAACGGCGCACGCGTTTTCAGGTAATCCATTATAAACTCGGCCCCGGCGAAGGCGGCTTCCCGATGCGGACTGGACGTTGCGACAAACACGATCTGATCCGACGGTTGCAGCGGACCCACCCGATGCACCACCCTGACCCGATTCAGCGGCCAGCGTTGCTGTGCTTCGCTGATGATATCGGCCAGAGCCGATTCGGTCATACCTGGGTAATGTTCCAATGTCATGGAAAAAACCGCATCACCCTGATTGAGATCTCTAACCCGCCCGACAAAAAAAACCACAGCGCCATCATCGCTGTTTTGCTGACAAACAGCGTCATATTCGTCCTGAACGTTAAAGTCCTCTGTCTGCACCGAGATATGAATCATGCTAACCACCCGTCACCGGCGGGAACAGAGCCACTTCGTCTCCGGCGTGCAACGGAACATCGTCATTCACCATCTGTTGATTCACAGCAGACAATAATTTCCCACTTAAAAATCCCGACCAATGTGGGTACTGCTTCTGCAGGTATTCTTTGAGTTCACCGAGACTGGCAACCTCACTTAACGGAATTTCCAGCGCGTCTGTTTTCGTTTCTTCGCGCAAACGGGCAAAAAATTTCAAGGTAAACGTGTTCACGGTTGTTGCTCCCCGCCAGCGTGCCAATGGCCGGTTTTACCGCCCAGTTTTTCCAGCACCCGAAGACCTTCAATGCGCATGGCAGGGTCGACAGCTTTGCACATATCAAATAGCGTCAACGCGGTCACGGACGCAGCCGTCAGGGCTTCCATTTCGACACCAGTTTTGCCATCGAGCTTGCAAAAAGTTTCTATTCGAACGCGTTTTTGCGCGGCTTGCAGTTCCAAATCTACCGCGACCTTTGACAACATCAGCGGGTGACACAATGGAATCAGATCACTGGTGCGTTTGGCACCCTGAATACCCGCCACACGCGATACACCAAAAATATCACCCTTGTGATGATCACCCCGCTGAATCAGCTCAATAGCGGACTCGCTCATATAGACATAGGCTTCAGCCCTCGCCTCACGAGTCGTTACGGCTTTGCCAGACACGTCGACCATGTTGGCCTCGCCTGACGCATTTACATGACTGAACGAGCTCATCCGCGGGTCTCACATAACTCAGCAGTGGTCTGCTTCAGGTGCATAACAAAATTACAGGGTTTGTGTCGGGCATCTAACTGTTGCTGCAAAATACCATCCCAGCCGGTGCGACAGGCGCCGGTCGAGCCTGGCATACATACGACTAACGTGCCGTTGGCCAGCCCGGCCAGAGCCCGGCTCTGTACCGTGGATGTCCCGATGTCCTGAAACGACAATTGACGAAACAACTCACCAAAGCCATCGACCTGCTTTTCCAGTAACACAGACACTGCCTCGGGTGTGGAATCCCGGCCGGTAAAACCGGTTCCACCGGTAATCAACACAACCTGAGTCTCGGCTGACGCTATCCACTTTGAGACCTGATAGCGGATCTGGAACACATCATCTTTTTCGATGCGCTTTTCGCTGATGCGGTGCCCGGCTTCTGTGGCACGTTCTACCAGAAGAGCACCAGACGTATCGTTGCTTTCATCGCGCGTATCAGAAACGGTTAATACGGCGATATTCAAAGGTTCAAACTCTTTTGCAGCGTGACTCATACCTTGCTGACTCCTTCAATAAAATGTTGCCATTGGGATGGCGTATTAATGTTTGTCAGTTCTTCCTGCACGTCCGGATGCTCGACCCACAGGCCGTTTAGCGCATTGACCAGGGCATACACCGAGCGCTTGCCCTGCTCGTTTTCTAACCACTGGTCCAGAGTGAGGGTTAACTGATTGGTCTTGGGTAGAAACAGGGGCAGCGGGCAGTTTTCAAAACTGACTGGGCGCTGATAATGGATACC
Organism: Reinekea sp.; assembly: GCA_050293765.1. Lineage (GTDB taxonomy): Bacteria > Pseudomonadota > Gammaproteobacteria > Pseudomonadales > Natronospirillaceae > Reinekea. Next base: position 171,146 of record JBNKNI010000002.1, on the reverse strand, counting down.
CTGAGCCTGTAAATAGCGCACTGCGGCGATCGACAACAAAGGCATATCCACGGGAATAACAATCCAGTTCGCCACCGTCGGGCAATGCCACAGCGCTGAATGAATACCTGCTAAAGGCCCAAGATAACCGGTATGAACGTCAGGCAATCGACTGACCACGTGGAAACCGGCCTGTGCAAACCGTTGTTCTTGCCAGCTGAGCAGATCGGCTTCTGCATACGGTAATGAGCCCTTGTCTTGGCCCATTCGGGTCGACGCGCCACCGCTGAGTAACAGAATACTGGCCGACATTTAGCCACCGATCTGACTTAGGTTGGCCATAGCGCCGCTGATATGGTTTTGCAGCGAATGGGCGGCGGACTTACCCTGTACATGATTGGTCACGGCGCTGATCAAGTCATCAATGGGTACGGATGGTTGCAAATAGGGGCGGATGTCGATGCCGTGCTCAGCAAACAAACACAGATGCAGTTTCCCTAAGCTGGACACCCGTAACCGATTGCAACTGGCACAGAAATCTTTGCTGTACGGCATGATCAGGCCAATTCTGCCTTCATAGTCGGGATGCCAGAATTCCTGCGCGGGTCCGGCTGCGACGTCGCGCAACACGGCCTGCCAACCATCAGCCAATAACCGTTCTTTGACCTCACCGCCACTGACATGGTGCTCGCGGAAAAACACTTGCTGATCTGCGGTTTCCATCACTTCGATGTAACGTAAGGTCACCGGTGTCTGTTTCAGCCAGGCGAGAATACTGGAAAGATCGTCATTAACCCCCTTCATCAACACCGAATTGACCTTGACCTTCAGGCCAAGCGACTGCGCCAGCTCAATACCTTCCAGTACCTCATCCAGCCGATCATGGCCGGTTATCTGCTGAAATTGCTGCGCATCCAGGGAGTCAATAGACACATTTAACTGTGACAGACCCGCACGGGTCCATTCCTGAATGCGTTGAGGGAGTTTATAACCATTGGTGGTCAGTGCCAGAGTCTGAATGCCATCAATCCGGTGAACCCGTTCAATAATCTCGGGCAAATCGCGACGCAAGCTGGGCTCGCCACCGGTTAGGCGAATTTTTTGAGTGCCCATTCTGGCGAATGCCCGCGCTGTCTTTTCAAGTTCAGCGGGCGTGAGAAAGGCATCTTCTGGCCGACCCTGATAACCATCAGGCAGGCAGTAGGTACAACGGAAATTACAAACATCCGTTACCGAGAGACGCAGGTAATAGAACCGGCGCCCAAATGTGTCTTGTAACATCGATCACCTTTCCAAATCCGGGAGGCCATGCCGTTTCCAGTCAGGACCCTGTCGCAAAATGCGAGGTGACAGCTTCTTATGGTAAACCACTTAGAAGACGGTCACTCGGTGTAATGTATGTATGTTAATGGATCCGCGCTATCGGCACGTACCCCTAATGAGGTAATTTCACTGCGTTACATCATACCTCAGTCAACGCGTTGAACAACACCTAGTGTCCTGAGTCTGAAGTTCGTATCGTTTCAGAGCTCATGGGAAGCGCTAGTACAAGGCGCTCTTTGCAGAGATTATCGAGATCTTTTCAAGAAGAACAACGTCGTAATAGTGTTTTCCATGAGCTCCCTTTGGGCGCGTCATTCAAGCTCTCTAGCGTTGTTCTGTCTCTTGCCAATGGAATAACCATTGACTGCGAGACACGCCTAGCTATAAAGCTTGAATGGCACGCTGAATTCTTGCGAAATTCTGACTCAGGACACTGGTACGCACCTCCCCTATTCTCCAAATCGCTCAAAATGACTCGCCAGGCTACACATAACGTAAATTCTCCAGGCTGCTGTCGTCTTCCGCATTCAAATGTTCAGGGATCTGATAACTGCTCATCAACTCCTCGCCATCGTAGGAATGCAGATGGACATCAAAGCCCCAGAGTCGATGTACATGCTTCAGTACCTCATTACATTCCTTGTTCAATGGAATGTTATTGTGACGCGTGTGTTTCAGTGTCAAGGAACGATCGCCCCGTAAATCGACGTTAACTACCTGAATATTCGGCTCCCTTGTGCTGAGATTGTACTGATCAGCCAGCGCCGAACGAACCTGACGATAACCTGGGTCATCGTGAATCGCTTTAATCTCATATTCCGGTGACTCTTCGTCATCGTAAACGCAGAAAAGTTTCATATCCCGCATCACTTTAGGCGACAGGTACTGCTGAATGAACGATTCGTCTTTGAAATTCTCCATGGCAAAGTGCAATGTATCGAGCCAATCCTTACCCGCGATGTCCGGAAACCACTCATAATCTTCTTCAGTCGGTTTCTCGCACATTCGACGCAGGTCGGAAAAGATATTAAAACCAAGCGTATAGGGATTTATCCCGGAGTAATATTTAGAATCGTAAGGTGGTTGATACACAACAGCAGCGTGACTGGACAGAAACTCAAACATAAAGCCTTCGTTCACATAACCCCGATCATAGAGCGTGTTCATCAGCGTATAATGCCAGAAACTGGCCCAGCCTTCGTTCATCACCTGCGTCTGCCGTTGCGGATAAAAATATTGCGCTATCTTGCGAACAATCCGAATCAACTCTCGTTGCCACGGTTCCAACAAAGGGGCGTTTTTTTCTATGAAATACAGAATATTTTCTTGTGGCTCCTGCGGGAAACGACGGGTTTTCTGTTGCTCACTTTCCTCCTTGGTAATGGGAATGGTGCGCCACAGTAGATTTACTTGCTGTTGCATGTAGGACTCACGTTCCTCTTGTCTGGCTCGCTCCTCCGCAGCGGAAATGGGTGAAGGTCGCTTGTACCGATCAACCCCGTAGTTTTGCAATGCGTGACACGAATCGAGAATTTTTTCGACCGTTTCGACACCGTACCTATTTTCACATTTGGCGACATAGTCTTTGGCAAACACCAGATAATCGATTATGGCCGTCGCGTCGGTCCAGGTTTTGAACAGATAATTATTTTTAAAGAATGAGTTATGTCCATAACAGGCATGCGCAATAACTAATGCCTGCATCGCCATGGTATTTTCTTCCATCAAGTATGCAATACAGGGATTCGAGTTAATGACAATTTCGTAGGCTAAGCCCATGAAACCGCGCTCGTAATTTCCTTGCGTCTGTAAAAACTGTTTACCGAAAGACCAATGATGATAACCCACCGGCATGCCAACAGATGAATAAGCATCCATCATTTGCTCTGAACTGATAATCTCGATCTGGTTTGGATAAGTATCTAATCGGTATTCCCGCGCAATGTTACCAATGACCCGGTCAAATTCCTGAATATGAGCAAAGGTCCACTCACTGGACGTGGTGATCGGTTCATGACGAGGGTCTTTAGGTGGCCGTATGGTTTTACTCATGTCACCTTCCTTTGAAACAATTGCCGGAAGACCGGAAAAATATCGCTCTGATCGACAATCTGCTCCATGGCAAAATGATTGGGAAATGAAGAGCGGACATTCTCATAGGCGTGCCAAAGCGCCTGATGATCTCTTGGTGTAATTTCGATATAAGAAAAATACTGCACCTTGGGCAAAATTTCTTTTTCCAGAATCCGCTGGCAAATGGGTGAATCGTCATTCCAATTGTCGCCATCCGATGCCTGAGCCGCGTAAATATTCCAGGCATTGGCCGGATACCGCTCCTTAACGATATCCTGCATCATGCGCAGGGCCGAAGAAACGATGGTGCCGCCGGTTTCTCGACTGTAGAAAAACTCTTCTTCGTCGACTTCTTTGGCACTGGTGTGATGGCGGATAAACACCACTTCAATTTTTTCGTAGTTACGTCTTAGAAACATGTACAACAGCAGAAAAAACCGTTTAGCAATATCCTTGGTCGCCTGGGTCATGGAACCGGAAACGTCCATCAGACAAAACATGACTGCTGCGTTACTGGGCACCGGGTCTTTGGCACTGAGGTTGTAGCGCAGATCAAAATCATCAATAAAGGGTAGACGACCGATTTTCGCTTCCAGTTTTTCTTTTTCCGCGATCAAATCAAGCAATAGGTTTTTATTGCGCAGCGTTTTATCTTTCGCTTCCTCCGCTTCGATCAACTTGCTGACTTCTTTCAACCGACGACGGGATTTTCCGCTCAATGCAATACGTCGAGCGTGGGCATTTTTCAGCGAACGGACGACATTAATTTTCGCGGGAACGCCCGTATTGGTAAAACCAGCGTGGCGATAGACAAAATCGTCCATCGACTTGAGCTCTTTGCGCACCAGATTGGGCAACTCAAGATCTTCAAACAAAAACTCAAGAAATTCATCCTGCGTGATATTAAAGGTAAAATCGTCCAACCCTTCACCGGAATTTGATGCCTGGCCACTACCACCTCCAGACCCCTGCCCGCCTGGCGGCTTGGCAATACGATCCCCGGAAACAAATTCTTTATTGCCTGGATTGACAATATTGCGCCGTCCTCCCTGGCCATGACCAAAAATAGGTTCACGAATATCATCCGCAGGAATTGAAATCGATTCGCCGTGTTCCATATCGGTTATCGAGCGGGAATTTACCGCTTCGTTCACAGCGCGCTTTATGTGCTTCTTATACCGTTCCAGAAACCGTTTTCGATTGACCGCACTTTTGTTCTTGCCGTTCAAGCGGCGGTCAATCACATAGGCATTCATCATAGAATCACCCGCTACGAAGATTTACGAACGCGCAGATACCATTCGCTCAATAAGCGTACCTGTTTTTCGGTATAACCACGTTCCACCATGCGACGGACAAAGTCCTGATGTTTTTTCTCGTCCCCTTTTGACGATTTCGCCGCATAGGAAATAACCGGCAGCAAATCTTCGGTATTGGAAAACATTTTTTTCTCGATCACGGCGCGCAGTTTTTCATAACTCTGCCAATTCGGGTTACGGCCTTCATTATTGGCTCGAGCACGCAAAACAAAATTGACAATTTCATTGCGGAAATCTTTTGGATTCGAAATGCCAGCGGGCTTTTCGATTTTTTCCAACTCATCATTCAAGGCGGATCGATTCAGAATCTCTCCGGTTTCCGGATCACGGTATTCTTGATCCTGAATCCAGAAATCCGCGTAAGTTACATAGCGGTCAAAAATATTCTGACCATATTCAGAGTAGGACTCCAGATACGCGGTCTGTATTTCTTTGCCGATAAATTCAACATACCGGGGCGCCAGAAATTCTTTCAGGTGGGACAGATATCGATCGTGAAGCTCTTGCGGAAATTGCTGTTGTTCAATTTGTTCTTCCAGGACGTAAAGCAGATGCACTGGGTTAGCGGCAATTTCGGTCGCATCGAAGTTAAAGACTTTTGAGAGGATCTTGAACGCAAAGCGAGTCGACAATCCATCCATCCCTTCATTAACACCCGCAGCGTCCTTATATTCCTGAATCGTTTTCGCTTTCGGGTCAGTGTCCTTCAGGTTTTCACCGTCGTACACCCGCATTTTGGAATATAAATTTGAATTCTCCGGCACGGCCATGCGTGAGAGCACACTGAATTGAGCAAGCATTTTCAATGTATCTGGTGCGCATGGTGATTCACGCAGCGAACTGTGCTCTAATAATTTCTCGTAGATATTCACCTCTTCAGAAACTCGCAGACAATAAGGCACTTTGACAATATAAACCCGATCGAGAAACGCTTCGTTATTGCGATTATTACGGAATTGTTGCCATTCCGATTCATTCGAGTGAGCTAAGATTGTGCCACTGAATGGGATGGCACTCATGCCTTCTGTTGCATTGTAGTTACCTTCCTGTGTCGCGGTCAGCAACGGATGCAATACCTTAATAGGGGCCTTAAACATTTCCACGAATTCCATTAACCCCTGATTCGCTTTACATAAGGCTCCGGAAAAAGAGTAGGCATCCGGATCATTCTGTGAAAAATCTTCCAGTTGGCGAATGTCTACCTTACCGACCAATGCAGAGATGTCTTGATTGTTTTCGTCGCCAGGTTCCGTTTTGGCCACCGCAACCTGATCGATGATGGACGGATACAACTTAACAACACGGAACTGACTGATGTCACCGCCATATTCATGCAAGCGCTTCACGGCCCAGGGTGACATAACGGATCCTAAATATCGTGCTGGAATATTGAATTTCTCAGCCAGGATTTCGGCATCTTCCGTCGGATCAAATAAACCCAACGGGGATTCAAACACAGGAGAACCCTTAATCGCATAAAAAGGAATTTTTTCGATCAACTGTTTTAGGCGTTCAGCAAGGGACGACTTACCACCACCAACCGGACCTAATAAATAGAGTATTTGTTTCTTCTCTTCTAAAGACTGCGCAGCATGCCGAAAGTACGAAACAATCTGCTCAATGGGTTCTTCCATGCCATAAAATTCGGCAAAGGTTGGGTAACGGCGAATGACCTTATTGGAAAAAATTCGGCTCAACCTTGAATCGCGCGAGGTATCAATAACTTCGGGTTGTCCGATAGCGGCAAGCATGCGCTCTGGCGCGGTAGCATACGCCATCGGGTCATCTTTACAGATTTCGAGATATTCCTGAAGCGAAAACTCTTCGTGTTGTTTTGTTTCGTAACGCTCCTGGTAATGCTTAAACAGATCCATACGATTCTCCTAAACAAATGAGCAAGTGACACGACACTGACGGTAAAGAATCCAGTGCATCGTTTGTGCCACCTTGATGACATTGACAATGAACAGTTGGACAAAGGGATCGTCATTGATCTCCGTTCTACTTACGTAGAGCTTAGTTCAGCTGTTCACTCCTTGCTGATTTTTTTACACACTGATAGTCAGTTTCGGTTCAGATTTCCGCACTCGATGACACGTTAATGCCCGATTTAAGCGCGTTTTTCGATCAATGATAGGATTTTACGACGCAGGCAAATATTTACGGTGTGGTTAACTGCCAGTTAAACCACGCGACCCTTTTTGCAAGCCGCCTCATATCAAAAAGATAAATGAGTTTCTTGATGTTGAAACTCGACATAGAAAAACATGACCAACGCCATCCGCCATTGCGAAATTTAATAGACAGAAGTTTTCCGCAATCTTGGGCTCATGAAGAGAAGCATGCACTCGAACCGGTTAATCAGAGGCACAGCCAATGCCAACAGTTATCAAGCTTTTTACAACAATGATATTTGCGCGGCCGCACGCGTTGCCCAGTCAATGGGTTGCTTTCCCTGATCGTTCAGATAATGGTTTGCTGAAGAAAAATGACGGCAACCAAACCAACCACGATAGGCCGATAATGGCGAAGGATGCGCGGCGGTCAGAACCCGATGACGTTGTTCGTCGATGAGCACGCGTTTTGACTCTGCATAACTGCCCCACAACATGAACACACAACCACTGCGCCGCTCACTGATGGCGGCAATAATAGCATCGGTTAACGTTTCCCAACCTTTTTTGGCATGGCTGCCTGCTTTGCCTGCTTCGACCGTTAACACCGCATTCAGCAACAGGACACCCTGAGCCGACCAAATACTTAAATCACCATTTTCATTGTTAATGCCGGTATCAGACAGAATTTCCTTGAATATGTTGCGCAAACTGGGGGGCAGCTTGGCATTGTCCGGCACACTGAAGCTCAGGCCCTGTGCCAACCCTTCACTGTGATAAGGATCTTGCCCCAAAATGATTACATTGACGTCATCAATGGATACTTCATTGAGTGCGCGAAACCAATATTTCTGGTCTGGATAGACAGTTTTTCCAGCGTCCAGCTCACCTTGTATAAACGCCGACAAATCGTGCTTGACGTCTTCAGACAAGGCTTTTTGTAGGATGTGATGCCAGGTGGGGTCCGCTAAATGCTTTAACACTGATGCCATGACGCTTCCAATACGTTTACAGGTTCTGAAGTCTGGCCGTCATATTACTTTAAATTGCACCGAATGTTTGCCTGTTAAACCTGTGTTTATCCTAATAACCGCTATCGCACGCTGCTTATCTTTGTACGCAAAGGAATTGAAAAAATGCCACGGAGAGTGGATTTGCTGATTAGACTGCAAAAAAAACAAATGAGAGAGTAATCATCATGAATACAAAGCGTATTGCGGTAACGTCACTCGCTGCTATCAGCGTCTTGGCTTTCGCTCACAATGACGCCACCGGAATCATCAAAGAACGCATGGATGCTATGGAGGCCATCGGCGACGCTAATCTGAAATTGACCGCCATTTCCCGGGGTCGGGAAGCCTTTGATCTCGACATCGTCGTCGCTTCTGCGGAAATCATTGCTGAACATTCAGGTGAATCGTTGTTGACCTTGTTTCCAGAAGGTAGCCTGGATGCAGACAGTGACGCACGGGCCGCTATTTGGGAAGACTGGGATAAATTTTCCACTTTAGCCTTGAATCTTGAATCATCGGCCCTCGAACTCAGCCAGATCAGCGATGAGAGCGAATTCAACTCAAAGTTCCGAGCCATGGCCAAGAACTGTGGTGGTTGCCATCAATCTTTCCGGGCTAAAAGATAATTCCAACTCTTAGCCTCACCATCAGGCGCAAAAGAAACTCTCTGCGCCTGACAGTGCCTTTATGAGCATGACCGTTCACCCGAACAGAGCGTGGTAGCCAATCAGAAAAACCCCAACATCCGCACCAATATGGCTCAGATAAGAGGGCCAAATCTGGCCATAGCGCTGGTACAGAAATGACCAAAGCACTCCGCCGGTAAGCACGCCGACACTGGCCAGTAAATTAAAATACCAAGGTACATACGCCGAAAGGACGACGGTATGATGAACGGTAAAGATAATAGCGGATGCCATTATTGCTGCGATAGGTGAGAGCCAAACGGTTAACTGTTCTATCATGAACCACCGAAACACGTACTCTTCAATCAGGCTGTTCACAACAGATAAATAAAGTACCAGTCCCAAGTAAATAGAGACTGAGGTTACTCCAACTTGGGTGGTAAATGCCCGCAAGGCGCTAAAATCCATGTAAGGGCGCGCAATAAACCAGTAAGCCGAGAAAATGATCAGGCCGAGTATTAATCCGCTGAGCACGCCTGGAATCAATCCCTTGGAATGTATGGTGGGGCGCTCGATCGGGTGTTTTTGTACCAGTATCCACCAGAGACCAGGACCGACCAACAGCCAAATCTTTGCGAACATCCAAACGATGCTGGACAGGACTCCTCCATTACCGAACACCGCTAACCCAACACCTAAGGTGGGTATCGGCGCGACCAGAATCAAACCGATCAAGGCACTCCACCGATAAGGCAATGCGGAACGTTGAAGCAAAGGCGTTTGGCTACTGAGAAACATGAATACGGTCCGAAAAATAACGAAACATTAGCTTAAAGCAGATCACCAAGATTCATCAAAGTGCTTTAATAAGCAGCACAATATAAACCCGAGGGTAGCCTTCCACTATGCCTTCTGGTCAGGTTGTTCAGCTTACTCGCCCTCAAAACTAGACAGCGAAAATATTCGATAGCCAGCCTCGGTCAGTGCCTGACTGCCGCCCAGATCCGGTAAATCGACAACGGCTGCACATTCCAGCACTTCGGCACCTAAGCGCTCAACCAAACGACAGGCTGCCTGCAGGGTACCGCCAGTGGCAATTAAATCGTCGATCACCAACACTTTTTGCCCCTCTGTTAAAGCATCTGCATGTATCTGTACCTCAGCTTGACCATATTCCAGCTCGTAAGACTCTTCTAAGGTCGCAAAGGGTAATTTGCCTTTTTTGCGAACCGGAATAAATGCCTTGTTCAGCTCGTATGCAATGGGTGCACCCAGAATGAAACCCCGGGCGTCTATGCCCACAACTGCGTCAAATTCAACCTCAATATAATGATGAACAAAGGCATCGATTAACTGGCGAAAGACCTTTTTGTCCGCGAGCAACGTCGTGATGTCCCGAAACTGAACGCCAGGTTTTGGCCAGTCAGGTACAGTACGAATAAAGGGTTTTGGATCAAACATAATTACCTCAAATGATCAGGGGGCATACGCCCCCATTTTTTTAGCGATGCCCGGCTTAATTACAGAACGATATATTTCAATAACGCCAATGCCGCAATCACGAAAACACTGATGTTGACTTCCTTTGCCTTTCCAGAAAGCAGCTTAATCGCCACATAGGTCAGGAAGCCAATGGCAATACCTTCCGCGATGGAGTAGGTCAACGGCATCATCACCGCCGTAATCACCACCGGAGCTGACTCAGTTAAATCGTCCCACGCAACATTGGTGATAGTAGAGATCATCAATACCGCCACAAAAATCAGCGCCGCTGACGTTGCAAATGAAGGAATCATCTGTGCCAGAGGAGAGAAAAACAGCGCCAGCAAGAACAAGACTGCCGTTGTTACCGCCGTAAGACCCGTGCGTCCACCGACCGCAATACCCGCGCCACTTTCAATGTAAGACGTTGTCGTGGACGTACCCAACAAGGAACCAGCGACGGACGCAGTACTGTCTGCCATCAACGCTTTGCCCAAACGAGGGAGTTTGCCGTCTTTATCCATGAGGTCGCCTTTTTGCGCAACGGCGACTAAAGTACCGGACGTATCAAACAGGTCGACGAACAGGAATGCAAAAATAACGGCGTATAAACCGGCTTCCAGTGCGCCCATGATGTCCAGTTTAAAGAAGGTTGCACCCAATCCGCTTGGCATTTTCATTACACCGTTGTATTCAACCAGTCCGAAAAACGCCCCAACGATCGTCACGGCTGCCATGCCGATGATGACAGATCCGATAACGCCACGGTGGTACAACGCGGTAATTAAAACAAAGCCCGCAAAGGTCAGAATGACAGAAACCGAAGACACATCGCCCAAACCGACCAAGGTGGCAGGATTATCGACGATGACGCCAGCATTTTGCAGCCCAATAATGGCCAAAAACAGACCAATACCCACGGAAATGCCGGTTTTCAACGAGGAAGGGATCGCGTTGATAATCCATTCGCGAATTTTGAAAGCGCTCAGTAAGGTAAAGATGATACCTGACCAAAACACGCAGCCAAGCGCGACTTCCCAGCTTTGCCCCATACCGAAGACAACGCCAAACGTAAAAAACGCATTCAAACCCATTCCCGGGGCTAAGGCGACTGGGTAGTTTGCCCACAGACCCATTACCGCCGAGCCGAAGGCGGCAGCAATACAAGTCGCGACAAATACCGCATCAAATGGCATTCCGGTTTCAGACAAAATGCCCGGATTGACGGCGATGATGTACGCCATCGTTAAAAAGGTGGTAAGGCCAGCCAGGATTTCTGTGCGGACATTCGTACCGTGTTCTTTCAGTTTAAATAACTTTTCCAGCATGGTGAGATTCCCAGAACTGTCCGCTTTTCTGTCTCCCTGATAACCGGCGGATCAGCTAATTAAGAAGCATATCCTGATACTTCCAAACCTTTTATTAACCTTTCGGTCAACTTTAGCTGCGCTAAAACGCAAAAAACCGACCAATTGGCCGGTTTTTCTGAAGTTTACCATAGGTTTATCGGCAAGACCGCGCGGACGTCAGAAAAATGTCAACATTCTTTGCGAACGCTCAAGTGACGAGCATTAAATGAGCTGGCGCAGGGCTTTAACACCCTGCTCCAATACCGTCCAGAAGATTTAAGGATTCAACTTCAACGACGATAAGGTGTATTGTCGAACTTCGTGAAGTAATTCCGGATTCTCTTTGAGAGACTGTCCATAAGAAGGGATCATCTCCTTCAATTTGGCTTGCCAAGCCTCACTGCTCACTCGGTCCGCAAAGCAGGTTTCCAGAATTCCGACCATCGTATCAACCGCGGTCGAAGCGCCAGGCGAAGCACCCAGCAACGCCGCCAGAGAACCATCTTGCGTGGTAATGACCTCTGTACCAAATTCCAGTTTGCCACCCAGTTTCGGATCTTTCTTAATAATCTGTACCCGTTGGCCAGCAATCGCCAGATGCCAATCGTCCAGTTGCGCGTCTGGGAAAAAATTGCGCAGTGACTCAACGCGATCTTCATGAGACAGCATCACTTCACTGATCAGGTAGCGGGTAAGATCCGTGTGTCGCAAACCAACTCGCATCATCGGAAACAGGTTGTTTGGGCGAACGGACTTGATCAGATCCAGATACGAACCCTGCTTTAAAAACTTCGTTGTAAAACCTGCAAAAGGTCCGAACAGCAAGGCTTTTTCACCATCAATGACTCGGGTATCCAAATGGGGAACCGACATCGGCGGCGCACCAATTGGCGCTTTGCCATACACTTTAGCGCTGTGTTGTTCGACGATTTCCGCTTTCTTACAAACGAGCCATTGGCCGCTAACCGGAAAACCACCATAACCGAGACCTTCTGGAACACCACTGGCTTGTAACAACGGCAGAGCGCCGCCCCCGGCACCCAAAAACACAAACTTCGCGTTAATGTATTGGGTCTTGCCCATAATTTTGTCTTTTACTGCAACCGACCAACGTTGATCGGGACGTTTACGGAACGCCTTAACTTCATGACTGACCAGCAATTCGAAACCGGTTTCTTTGCTGAGGTTATAAATCAAATCCCGGGTGATGGATCCGTAATCCACATCCGCACCATGCTGTACCCGAGTGCCGGCAACCTTTTCCTGCGGATCCCGCCCCTGCATTACCAGAGGCATCCATTCACGTAAGACGTCTGGATCTTCTGAATATTCCATGGCCGAAAACATCGGCAGCTTACTCAGCTCAGCGAAACGTTTGCGCAGAAATTCGACATTTTTCTCACCCCAGACAAAGCTTTGATGAGGAGTCCGATTAATAAAATGGGTCGGGTCAGGGAAAAAACCTTTGTTAACCAGATAAGACCAGAACTGCAGAGACACTTCGAATGCGGCGTTAATATTGACGGCTTTTTGGGTATCGATACTGCCGTCCGACAGCATGGGGGTGTAGTTCAATTCGCAGTAGGCTGCATGCCCGGTGCCGGCATTGTTCCAGCCGTCAGAACTTTCCAGGGCGACTTTTTCATTCTTTTCCACCATTAACATACTAATAGATGGATCCAATTGTTTTAACAGGACACCTAGCGTTGCGCTCATGACGCCACCGCCGACCAATAAAACATCGACAGACTTTACTGACATGTTGAAACCCTTAGTTTTTGATCAAATTGGGCGATAATTCACTGACGGCCCGAACCTCATTTCGGGTTACAAGATGAGGTACGTTCCAGGAATTGATTCGGACGGGTCCATTTCCAATAGAAATGCGTCCTACTCTCATATTTGCGCAGATTATACGGATTCAATCATAAATGTCTTGAATATCAGGACTAATATCCATCATCCATGGGGATGATAATGATGCGAAAAGCATTGGCTCACTGACGATGCATAAAAAAAGCCCCAAGTTATGGGGCTTTCGGAGACAAGGTTTAGTTCATTAGGGCGCCGAGATGCGCATTAGTACATTAGTATAACTGGCACTATCACCCTGTTTTGCGGTGACTGTTGCTGCACTGCGTGACAACTCGACCTGAATAGTTGGATTGTCTTCATAGGATGTCCCGGTCGCGTGCGCTGCACCGGTCTGCACAAAGTCTGACGCCATGTTGCGGAAATGATCTTCGTACAACACATCATTATCCAGCACTGTTGCGGCGGAACTATCCACGGACACAATGTCACCGGCTAGCATCACTTCTAAATTGCCGTCGTCGGCTGACAACACTGCACGGTCACCCTGGCGCAGATAGTGAATACTCACCTGCTCAATGTCCAGAACATCGCCATCGCCAGAGCGCACATGAGCGTCGGCAAGATCTGCGATAAAAACACCACTCTTACCCACTACCCGGAACTCAGCCTTGGCATGACCGTCCTCTTCCAACTTATCGACAAACAACGCCGTCGTTTCATCAACACCAAAACCGAATTGTACGTTCGCCTGTTGCGCCAATTTAATGAGTCGGGTTTCGCGAGCGCGTTCGGAAAAGTGCGTGTCGGTAATGCCGTAATTAAACAGACCCAAGCCACCTTCGAACACCGCGATCCCTTCATCGTAGCCTGAGACCAAAACATCGTGGGCGGTGCCACCATCAATCATCGGATTCACATGACTATTGTTATTCAGGTAACCACCCCCTTGCACCGCTGTGCCGGCGGACGTTCCACTGATCAACAATTCATTGGCATTAAAACGCTGCCGAATCAATGCCATTTCAGCGCTGTCGATACGATCTCCATTTACGATGGGCATCAACGCGTCGAGGGAACGACGCTGACCGCCACCGTTGATGAATATCGCATCAGCATTGGCGATCATCTCAAGAACCGTCTGAGGGTCTTCGCACGCGGCGTTATGCGCGGCTGCGTAATCGGGATACAACAAATTGACGTGCGCATCGCTGGCATAATCCGCGTGGATCGCATTCAGTAAATCGCAACGCTGCAACATGCGTGCATCCTGATAAGCCCGGTCGATGGGCAACCACTGTGCACTTGCTCCGGCTTGGTTGAACAGGGACACATAGAAATCCACGGCGTCATAACTGTTATTGGACGAGGATGTCATGATCAAGAAATTAGGGGTTTCCGTAGAATCACCCTTTGCCTTCTCAACAATGGCCTTGACCACGTTAATCGATTCGGTGCTGTCAGAGCCTTCTAAGTGAACATATTCGACGGGGCGTGAATAGTTAACCAATGGATCTACCAGACCCTGTAAAACAAGGGTTTGCTCCAACGTGCTAAGTTCAGCCCAAACATCGGAACCCAGCTCATAGTGATAAGCGACCGATTGATTGCTTTCATCCAGATAGGTGCTGGTGACCGCTGCTTTCAATTCCGCGTAACTGGTATAGGTAATGTCACCTCCGGCTTGATTCCGCAGATAATTCAATACCGTGACCAAATCTGATCGATTGTATTCGTCCCAACCTGCACCACCGTTACTGACAGTCGTGTCGTTTTCAATGGTCGTTATATGAGTCGCATCAACTAAAAAGGTATCGTCGTTTTCCGGATCCAGCGTAGCCAGCATAAAATCAAATTCATCATCACTCAGGAATTTCTTAAACAGTTTCCAGCCGTTGACGGAGGCATCGACCACATTAATTTCGGCAAAATAATCAATGAGATCCGCCTGAGACACGGGCGATGCATAGACAGAGTCGTCCAGGGTCACGGACAACGCGTTCAATAAAACGGAATCCAGTGCAGCAATATCCGATTGACCTAACACCGCATCTACTTTTTCCGCCGTGACGGTATATTGAAAAGTTTCGTCTACCCGTTCGAGTCGTTCCAGTGTGCTGTATTGCGCATCGGATGAATTGAACCACAGGACATTACCGGTAATGGTGTTACCTTCGCCGTCGACAATACTGGTGTCGCCATAATTAATAAAGGCAGATCGGAAATCTTCCCAACTGGCGTAGAGATAATCAGGGGACGTTAAGCCATTTTGCAACGCGAGTAAAATTTCTTCAGCAGCCTCGGCGAAATACAGATTAGCATCCCAAGCTGCATCGTTGAGTACAGCGTCAATATTCGCATCCGTCAGTGAAACCCCGAGCTCGACAGGAGAGCGGATTTCTTCATCTGTTAAACTGGCCAGTTCAGTCGTACGATAGGCGTCCCAATCAACACAATCACTGGTCACCATCGAAGAGCAGCCGTGCAATGCACCACCGACTAACGCTAACTGGCCAACCTGGACGACTTCCGTCTCATTGCCCTGATCATCGTCGTTATCTTTTTTCTCTGGATTACAGGCAGACAGCCACAAACTAACCGACGCTATTGCGCCTACAACAAGTATTCTTTTCATTTTGACCTCTCACAAAGCATGATCGATTTGCGTATCGATGCTTATCATTTTTTTTCGTGAGTTTTGATTGCGGTACGGGATCTGTTAACTCGATGGTACCGTTAGATGTCGGGACGAATGCCGCTGCTCCATCCAAATTGGACTTTACGTTGCAGTCGTATCCCAAGGACGCGTTGGCTATTCGTCGAACCACTCGCTGAGATAGAAAGGTTTGAAAGACGCTGCCACAAAGTAGCCGCGGATATTTCGGATCATTATTATTTTTCCGTGTTCGTTATCAGTACGAATCCACACCAGAATAAAAAATAACCGTCGAGACAAACAAGGAGAAGTTGTCTGACTGTCTCAAATTTGAAAACAGCCAGACCAATCAAGAAAGTCATTTTGAACCGAAAAGCAGAACCACTTCCAGATTCTGACGCGCTTGTATGAGAACGCTGAGACTTGGTCACTGCTAAAGATTTGCTTTTTACCTCAGCGGGTAAAGACATTCGCAACCATCAAGGCACATTCTGCAGGTCACATCGAGTCAGTCTACGAACTCGAGCGGAACACGACCCGATAACCGGGTCAGTAATTCGTATCCGATGGTATCAATCGCAGACGCAACTTGATCGACAGGCAAGTGTTCACCCCACAATTCGGCCAAATCACCGACCTGCACCTGTGCAAGATCAGTTACATCAATCATCAACATGTCCATAGACACGCGTCCGACCAAGGGCGCGATCTGGCCATTTAACCAAACCGGTGTACCATCGGGTGCATGCCGAGGATAACCATCACCGTAGCCCGCGGCTAAGGTGGCGATCACCGAATCCCTGGGAGCGTGCCAGCGGTGACCATAACCAACCCCTTCACCACGTTGAACTCGCCGGACAGCGATAACCGGCGATTGAAATGTCATCACAGCCTGCAAATCCAAGGACGCCGCTGATTTCGTCGCAACCGGTGTAGCACCATACAGCATGATCCCGGGCCGCACCCAATCACCATGCCAACGTTCATTCATGATGATGCCCGCAGAATTACCGATACTGGTGATATCCGTCAATTGTGTAATTTCTTGAAATTGACTGACCTGAGCATTCGTTGTTTCATTTTGTGCCTGATCATCAGCACAGGCCAGATGCGTCATTATCCCGCTCAGTTTTACATGGGAGAACGACTGTAATTGTGCTCGTATCGCCGCAACTTCGTTCGGTGAAAATCCCAGTCGATGCATCCCCGTATCTGCTTTCAGCCAAACGATTAACGGATCCGTGGTGGACTCTGACGCAATCTGTTCCACCTGTTCGCGACAATGCACCACGCAATGAAAACGCTGCCGGGCGACTTCGGCCAACTGACTGCCGTCGGTAACGCCTTCCAACAGAATAATGGGTTTTGAAATGCCATCATTGCGCAACGCTATGCCTTCATCGAATGTCGACACTGCGAATCCGTCTGCATCGGACAGAACTTTGGCGACAGCGCTGGCGCCATGCCCGTAAGCATTTGCTTTTACAACCGCCCATATTTTTGATGATGGGGCCCGCAACTTAACTTGCGCAAAATTGTGCTGCAGTGCAGATCGGCTGATCAGGGCGCGGGTTCCTCGGCTCATTGATTGTCGTACTCACCCATGTATTCCGGCGCCAAATCGCTGAACTTGGAATATTGCCCCTGGAACGATAAGCGCACGGTACCAATCTCACCGTTACGTTGCTTACCAATAATAATTTCAGCGGTGCCTTTATCCGGCGAGTCTTCGTTGTACACCTCATCCCGATAGATAAACATAATTAAGTCTGCGTCCTGTTCGATAGCACCGGATTCACGTAAGTCGGATGCAATTGGCCGTTTATTCGGACGTTGTTCAAGTGAACGGTTTAACTGTGACAGAGCGATTACCGGCGCATCAAATTCTTTGGCAATGGCTTTTAAGGTTCGTGAAATTTCAGAAATTTCGTTGGTACGCCCTTCTGAAAAACCTTTGATCTGCATGAGCTGAAGGTAGTCGATCATAATTAAACCGACATCGCCGTGTTCACGCACCAAACGACGTAAACGAGAACGCATGTCCGATGGTGACAAACCTGCGGTATCGTCGATAAACAGTTTTTTATCTTTCAGTAGATTGATGGCTTTTACCAGCTTAGGGTAATCATCATCGGCCAATTTACCGGTAATTACCCGCCCCAAATCGATACGTCCGAGTGACGCAAAGGAACGGTTGAGCAGCTGCTCGGCGGGCATTTCCAAACTGAACACCACCACCGATTTTTCCTGATTCAAAATCGCTTCTTCCACCAGGTTCATCGAAAACGTGGTTTTACCCATGGCCGGACGCGCGGCCACAATAATCAATTCACCACCCTTAAAACCTTTGGTCTTTTTATCCAGATCGGTAAAGCCTGAAGAAACCCCGATGATGTCGGAATCCATCTTGGACAGTTCTTCAATACGCGCCAGCGCTTGGTCCGCAAGTGGATTTACGTGAATAAGCCCACCCTGATTCGGTCGAGCTTCGGCAATCTTAAACACGGCCCGCTCTGCTTCGTCCAAAATCGTTTCCGCATTCAAACCGCGTGGGTCATACGCTTTGCCAGCGATATCGGTGGCGACCGATATTAATTGGCGCAATAAACTTCGCTCATGAACAATTTTTGCGTAAGCAACCAGGTTACTGATAGAGGGTGTATTTTCAGCCAACTCGGTCAGGTAGCTCATTCCACCGGTTGATTCGAGCAGCTTTTCCTTTTCCAGGGTTTCCCCCATGGTGATTACATCAAGCGGTGAATTGGCTTCGGCCAGCTTCATCATCATGCGGAACAGCAAGCGATGCTCATTGCGGAAAAAGTCATCCGGCATGAGAATCTCGGAGACGTTATCCCATTGCTCGTTGTCTACCATCAGTGCGCCCAGAACCGACTGTTCCGCCTCTACCGAATGCGGTGGCGTTTTAATCTGATTGATTTCATCATCCAGTGACGGCAGCAAATCATCATCGAAATTTTCAGTCATTCGGATGAACACCCAAAAAAGCAAGAAGGGTCTAAGTGTACCCAGTTACGCGCAGTTTTTCACTGCCCATAAAACGCAAAAAGCGCGTCAGAAGACACGCTTTTTAATTTCTTAATTCAGCAGGCATCCCAGACCAACAGGCTGAGATGTCATCGCTCGATTAAGCTTCAGCAACCACGATTACGTGAACTGAAGAAGTAACATCGCTGTGCAGTTGCACAGTAATGTTGTACTCGCCAACTGCACGAATCGGACCTTCAGGCATTTTAACTTCAGATTTCTCAATCTCAACGCCAGCTGCAGACACCAGGTCAGCAACGTCACGTGGACCAATAGAACCGAACAACTTACCTTCGTCACCAGCGTTCGCAGTTACTGTCAATTCCAACTCAGCCAATTGCTCAGCACGTGAATTGGCAAGAGCCAGCTTCTCAGCTTCTGCTTTTTCAAGCTCAGCACGACGCTCTTCGAAATACTTAACGTTGTCTGCAGTTGCAGAAACAGCTTTACCTGTTGGAATCAAGAAGTTACGAGCATAACCGTTTTTTACGTTTACGGTATCGCCCAAAACACCCATCTTACCAACTTTCTCAAGCAGGATAACTTCCATCTCGCTTACCTCATTTGTCGTCTTGGCTGCTGCGTTCCGGGATTCTGCTTCGAACATCGAAAAAAGAATCCGCAACAACGGCAACCATCAACAACGGTACAATTATTTGATTGAACAGAACCAGACCTATATACAAGGCTACCAGCCACTGCCCACCCAATTTTAATTTCGCCACTATTCCGTGCATCAGCGCCATACCGGCAAAAATAAACGGAATACCAAACAGCATTAACGCACCGGGTAAATACAGTAAGGCAATCAAAGCTGCGCCAGACAGTATTACCACTTCGTGCCGGGTGAAACGCATTGCGTGCATTTCTGTCGTCAACCCACCCGGATTGTACAATCCGGCTTGCCAGTACCTTGCCAGCAACAGTGAAAGCAATGCTTCCAACAATTGCGAAGACAAAATAACGAACCCAACCATTGGTTTTAAAAGTTCGAAAAATTGCCCGGTCTGATCATCACCAGCACCGGTTGAAACTAACTTTTGGGCCATTTCAACCAGATTGTTGAACTGCTCCTGAAACAGCATCTGCGCTAAAAACGCCAATAACAGTCCCAAAAACGCTCCAACCAACAGGGTACGGTTCCAGCTTTGCGACACCCTCAGCACACCGGCCAACAATGTCACAATCACCAAAACCAGCAAAGACAAAGGGATTCCGGACAATTGCCAGGAAACCAGGCCACCGACCATCGCAAATACCAGGATTCGCGTGCCGGCAGTTAACCCTTGTCTCAGCGTGGTTAACGCCACCAGTGCTGCACTAACAACATACAGCAATGGCACCACAGCAAATAATGCTGCGAGGATGCCTGTGTGCAGCGGGCTTTTCATCGCAAAACGCGCAAGACCTAGCACTGGGTCACCCTCCTCCTACACCAACTTACTTGTGTGAATCGGTGTAAGACAATAAGGCAAGGTAGCGAGCGCGCTTGATAGCAGTCGCCAACTGACGCTGATATTTAGCGCTGGTACCAGTAATACGGCTTGGTACGATCTTGCCAGTTTCAGTAATGTAACCTTTCAGCAGGTCAACATCTTTATAATCGATCTCAGTTATGCCTTCTGCAGTGAAGCGGCAGAACTTACGACGGCGGAAAAAACGTGCCATAGTGTTTGCTCCTCTTATTCTTCAGAGGCTGATTCTTCAGCTTCTTCAGTAGTGGCTTCATCTTCAGAGCGCGGTGCGCGAGCAGCGGCCTGAGCTTCATCTTTTGCTTTCTTCGCTTCAACTGACTTCATCATTGGAGATGCTTCAGTGACTGCTTCTTTACGACGCAGAACCATGCTACGCAAGATAGCATCGTTGAAACGGAAGGTCGTTTTCAGATCGTCGATGGTTTCATCAGAAACTTCAACGTTCAACAAAACGTAGTGAGCTTTGTGTAAATCCTGAATTGGGAAGCCTAACTGACGACGACCCCAATCTTCGTTACGGTGAACAGAACCACCGGCTTCCGTTACAACAGACGTGTAACGCTCAACCATGGCAGGTACCTGTTCGGACTGGTCAGGATGAACCAGCAGAACGATTTCGTAATGGCGCATAAATGCTCCTTTCGGTTTAAAAACCTCCTGTGTCGAACACACAGTAAGGTAAGGAGTAACGAGCTTTACGGGTATGTAAAGCACAACGTTCTCTACTCAGTGAGAGCAGAGGGCGCGCAGTCTATAGAATTGACGGTCAAGAATCAACCTAATTCCCGGCAAATAGCTCGGAAAGCCCACCACAAAGGGCTTATCCACTAAAACTGGTCATTATTCAAACGGAATCAACTCATCTCTGGGGTCGTGAGCTTCCAGACTGACCATCAGCACGGGCAATGGGCTCTCCAGGCATTCGGCGACGATCCTCAGGAGCTCATATTCGCGAAAAGCAATATGCCCGTCCTGCTGAATCAAGTCAGCACAGGCTTGCAAAATGACTTTTCGCCACATAAAACTGATGCCACTGAGCTCTGCCAGCGCCTCACTCAGCTGCTCGTATGCTACTCGCACCGGCCAGCCAGAGCCTTCTCCCTCAATCCCCAGTTGCTGACAGACTTGCGCATAACCTTGCTCGGCCAGGATCTGATCGGGGGTAAAGCGCGCAATGGATGCAAACAGTATGCGCAATGACTGTGCAAAATTCGCGATATTGCTGTTGAGCTTGCCAGAACGGTCAACGGGGTTCTGAGCCAACCGCAAACGCAGCAAAGTCATGGTCACCCACTCGACAAAATCTACGCGGCCGTCAAGAATCACCATACGGTCGAGCCGGTCCAGTAAAATGACCCGATCGGCTTCTGGAAGCCGTTTTAAGGTCGGTATCGCCATTTCCAACAGAGGCAAACGCAGCTGTTCATCAACCTGTTGACTGTAGGGCCACAGTTTCTGCAGCGTTGCGACGACTTGCGGATCTTCTTGCTTGATCAAATTAACCAGCGCCTGACGGACACCTTCGCTACCCAAAAGAATTTGGCTGTAAATAAAGGCTTTTGCGCCATCCGATTGGTGTACCCAATTTTTAAGCTGTTCTGGAATGTGTTTGTACAAGCCTTGAGCGTATTGCAAATGATCGGGCGTCACCTGACCAACCATGGCCGCTATACCCGTTGAGGCCAATACCGATTCAAACATATCCGGCCGGTTCCGCGACACGCTTTGTTCCGCGGTTTCCGTTTGCCGGCGGCGTGTCCGTTCTTTGGCAATATAATTAGGGCTAATTCGGCGAATACGCTCCGCAACCGGCGGGTGTGTGGCGAGTTTATCGCTCAGGGCAACGGTTTCACCAAAACAGAAGTGTGACATATCCTCAGCATGCCGGTGTCCGAGTTGAGAACCTTCCGAACTGATTTTGATTTCATACAGTGCACCGGCTAAGCCGTCTGGATTACGGGTAAATTGTACGGAACTTGCGTCGGCCAGAAATTCCCGCTGCCGGGACACGGCTGCTTTAATCATTCGCCCAACCAACACGCCAATATAACCTACAGCGGCGAGCACCAGCCCGACACCAAAAGAGGCAAAACCCATTCCGCGGCTCGAGTCGCGCCCGTAATAGTGTCGACGCGAACCAAAACTACTTTCCATGAGCCACATACCCATTTGGCCGATCATGACTAAACCAGCCAGGAAAGACATCAGCCTTACATTCAATCGCATATCCCCATTCAGAATGTGCGAATATTCGTGCCCAATAACTCCCTGCAGCTGGTCACGATTCAGCCGGTTCAGCGCGCCGCGAGTAACCACAAGAACTGCTTCTGCGGGACTGTATCCTGCGACAAAAGCGTTAATCCCCTGCTCCCGTTCCATTACAAAAAGCTCTGGAACGGGCATACCTGCAGCAATCGCCATTTCTTCACAAACGTTTATGAACTGCCTGACTTTCGGATCTTTACTGGTCATATCCGCGGGATGTGCACCAGCCCATTCGGCAACTTTACGCCCTCCACCGGCCAACTCCAGAAAACGGAAAAGCGTCCCGATCCCGACAGCAGCAACAACCCCGATACTGACCTGCCAATTGAGGTTAGAACCCCACCAGGCCCGCCACAGGGTTAAAAAGTCATTGTTCTTTGAAGTTACCCGGAAATCCTGACCATTCAACAAGGTCTGAAACAGAGAGGGTAACTGACGAGTGTCGATGGAATGGCTGACCGATTCAGGTTGATAAAAGAACCAAAAGCCAATAAAACAGATCAGGTTGACAGCCACCAAGGTTGCGGCCACACCAAACGCAAACAACAAGATCAACTGACCCGTCTTGCGCCGGGCTCTATCCTGGTGATCGAAGAAATCCATAATAATACTCGGGCATAGGGCGCCCAACCGGTCGGTTGGGCGTCAACTTCAGATTAAAATGAAACTTTTGGGGCAACCTTGGCTTCGGGGTTCTCTATTTCAAACATGGCAGCGTCTTTGAAAGACCCAAAATTCGCCACGATATTATTCGGAAAGGACTCTTTATAAGTCTGATAATTCATCACAGCGTCATTGTAAGCCTGACGAGCAAATGCTACTTTATTTTCTGTGCTCTCAAGAGATTCCATTAAGTCTCGCATGGTGGCGTCACCTTTGAGGTCCGGATAGGCTTCTGACACGGCAAACAAACGACCGAGCGCACCGGTCAATAACCCTTCAGCCTGGGACAGTTTACCGACTAAGCCACCATCCGCTGGGTCCGCAGCGGCTGCTTTTTGAGCGGAAACCGCTTGGTTCCGAGCAGAAATCACGTTTTCCAACGTTTCTTTTTCGTGTTTCAGATAGGCTTTTGCTGTTTCAACCAGATTCGGGATTAAGTCATGCCGCCGTTGCAACTGCACATCGATTTGCGCAAATGCGTTTTTAAAACGGTTTCGAAATGCCACCAACTTGTTATAAATCGCCACCAAAAAGACGATGATTAAAATTGGGACACCCCAGGTAATCACAGGTCCAATGAATTCCATATCTACCTCATGCTTGTTATTAGATCCGCCTGAAGTGTATCAACAGAATTCTGATGCGTCCTGCCTTTCAACCGTATTTGTGACTTCCGTCTTTAATGGCGCTCACGCTCTCATTGCCCTGCCAATATTCCACCCAGGCAAGGCTTTCGACTTGCGTCAGCGTCGCATCCAGTTGCCTCGCCAGACGGAATTCATCATCGAAAGGATGTATAGCTACTCTGGCGGGTCGGTTGGTTCGGGCGAGTCGTCGGTTGACTCGGTTCCAGAACCACAAACAGAAGGCACGCACTGCAGTATCTGCTTCAAACCCAAGTAGCGGTAACCATCGTCTTTTTCCGGTAGTATTGGAGATCCAGCCGGTTGTGGTTTCGTACCCAGAAAATGGAAGGCGCCGGAGCGCCTGCCGGCTGATGGAGCCCATTGCCCATGCGGGCGGCACATAAAAGTGTGGTGCTTTAAAATCATGTCGAATAAACCATTGATAATTGGCCGTCATAAGCCGAACCAGTTCGTCTTCGGAAAGTGAGAGATGCTCTGCAGCCTGCCTTGAGACTAAAGCACTGTGTAAATGATGAAAGGAGGTTGTGATTTTTCTGACCCGATGCTGCCAACCGTGCCCGGCAATGACATAGCCCTGCTGCTGCCAAGACTTAAGCAAACCAATTTGCGGCTCGGACCACGGCAGACCTGGCACAACCAACAACATGACATGATCAGCAGGCACATCCACCAGCAGCCCCTCAAGCATTCTCTGCACCCGCATCAACGTATGCGGCATCACGTCATGAATACTGATTAAGGCGGGAAGTTGGCGTGTCATATTTACCTTGCCTGAACCGTCAACACCGGGCGAGCATCCGGGTCAACCAGAGTATATTCGCGGATATGGTCCAACCATTGCGTTCGATTCCATTGCACATGACGCAATGCACATGCTCTGGCACGCGTGCAATGGCTGTACAATTCAAACTCACTCCAATCTGCACAGCGCGCCAATTCGGTTGCCAGAATTTCAGAGCCCGAAATCACCCTTAATCCTCTGGTTAGCTCCGGCCATTCAACGATACCGCAGGCGTCCGAAACCAGTACCAAGCGCTGACGAACCATCGCTTCTAACGCAACCGTTCCAAAACTCTCCACTTGACTGGGCAAAACCAGAACGTCGTGTTCATCAATCAACTCGACAATTCGTGATCGGTCAACCCAACCCAGCACCCGAAGGTTATCAACCACGGAGGCTTGGGTCTCGATGTCCTCCCGCAATGGGCCATCACCCGCTATGGTAAAGGTCAGATCCGGACAGGCATTTGCTGCCTCAACAACCGCCATAACGTTTTTTTCAGCGGCCAAACGCCCCATGAACAACACACGCCGGACCGATTTTGGAACTGGCGTAACCGGCGTTATAAGGAGACGTTGATCCAGTGGCGTGCCCATCAACGCTGCATCAGGCGCGCCCAATTGATCGGCGATGGCAACCATCTCATGGGAATTTGCCAATGTTTTCTGTGCAAGCCGAAACAGGGCCTTATTGGAGATTTCGAAAAATGTACGCGTAAGTCCGCTCTGCACCCGATTCCAGTAAAGACCCGCGAGCTTTTCAAACCAGGTATGAAAGCCAACAATGATGGGCAGACCTGCCCGTTTGGCTAATAAGGCACCAACCAACCCAAACAAACCCGGTGTTGGTATCACGATCACCGTGGGTCGAAAACGGCGTATTTTTTGCTGTAATTCGAACGCATTAGGCAAGCACAATTTCTGTGTGTTATCGCCAGGCAACGGCAGCATCCAACCGCCTTGCCATTTTTCATCAATCAACTCTGGGCTGATCATCTGAATTGCATCAACATGGTCGCTTAAATCATTCATCAGGTCAGCGTAATAGGCACCCACACCATTTCGATGCGGCGCAGCATCCGAGATGATGAGGACCCGCCCGCTTATTTGAGGTTGCTCAGCAAGGGAAAACGAAGACAACGTCACAAGCGGCCCCCAGAAGATTCATTGGCGACAGTGTTAAACCAGCTGGCGTATTGACGCCATAAACCTGCACTTTGTTCATAATGATGAGCGCTTCTGAATTGTTTGGCCTGCTCTGACGCTTCCGTAAGCCGGGCTATAAACGCAGCCGAGCCCGGCAAATGACAATGCTCCAGCACTTGCCCAACAGCACCCTGCAGATCCGCTACCAATACTTTCATAGGCAAACGCATCACTGTGTCACCAACAGGCAGCCTGTCTACCAGCTGATAATAGCGTGCCAACATCGCGATAAACTGTTCAGTTACGTCCGCTGGCATCTCGCCACCATGCAACAGGTACCAGGCGGGCTGCAATGAACTGATTTGCGATGGAACGGACTTTTGCGGCTCGCGTTCGCAAACCACAACACAGGCATCCGGGTATTGAGCCATCAAGCTTCCAATCCAAGAAGTAAAGGACGGGTTTTTACACAGGTAGCGCTTGCCTGCGCCATGAAAATACAGATGTTTCTGCAGAAGGCGGTGATAAAAACTCAGAATAAGACGCTTCTGACGGTATGTAATACGATCGTCAAAATCCACCAATTGCCAATAGCGCTTTACCTGCGGAAACATTAACACCAGTAAAAAGCAGCCGTTAACCGGCAGCAAAGCGATAAAGTCTTCTTCGGCTTCGTGCAAACCCAGCGTATGAACTGCTCGCATTTTTCTAAAAAAGGCCAGTGACTTCCGATTTTTCACGGCGCACACGAGTGGCTTAGATAGCCAACCGACGCAGCGGTATAAATAACGTTCCGTTATGCTGGGCGCGAACAGACATTCCCAAAGTTGCATGCTGGTCAGGTCTTCATGTTGGGCCAACACCCGATGCAAGTGGGTTGTGCCACTGCGGGGTATACCGGTGACGAAAATGGGTTGGTGCACGGTTATTTGACGAAAACGGCGAAACAACAGCTCATCCAGTGCAAAGCCCAGCCAATGAATGACCTGAAAAAGCACCAACACAGGGATAATCAACCCGAACATCAAGGTTCTGCGCGGTAACTGCCGCCAATCACCCCTCGGCAAATAACGCACAGTCCAGAAACACAGTTGACACATTTGGCCGACGGCTAACCAAAACCCATTACCCATGCCAACTCCTCCTTACCAATCACCAAGTTCCGTAGCCTATGCACTGAAAATGACAGACTAATGACACCGACCCACAACTTCCGCTTAGCGTCGCGGGTAACTTTTCAGGTACCCGTGCAACTTCAGTTGCTGCACAATGCGCTCCGCGCACTGGCTGGCCGAATGCAGATGGGTTCGCAGATGAATTTCGGGATGCAACGGCGGCTCGTAGACAGAGTCGATTCCAGTGAAGTCGCGAATCTCTCCAGCACGTGCTCGACGATAAAGCCCTTTAGGATCCCGTCGTTCGCAGGTTTCCAAGGGTGCATCAACATAGACTTCAATGAACTCCCCCTCCGCAAACATCTGTCTGACCGACTCACGCTCTTTTTGAAAGGGTGAAATAAAAGCAGACAGCACGATCAACCCAGCATCCGTCATCAGCTTCGCGACTTCGCCGACGCGCCGGATATTTTCAACCCTGTCGTCATCCGAAAACCCGAGATCTCGGTTCAAACCGTGGCGGATGTTATCGCCGTCGAGAAGGAAACTGTGGTAACCGAAACGGAATAAACACTGTTCCACTTCATTGGCCAGGGTCGACTTACCGGCGCCACTGAGTCCGGTAAACCAAAGCACGCAGGGCCGTTGGTTTTTTTGCGCAGCGCGCGCCTGCCGCTCTACCCGGTGTTCATGCCACGAAATAACGGTTTGCATGCTGAATCTCCACTGATGTTTCGACTATCTCAGCACAGGCATATGACATTTTTTTGAAGGGATTGGATTTTAAAACCCTAATCGACTTCCAACGATGGGCAGAGCGCATTCATGGCGACGCGGACAACAGATTACAGCGCCGCGCAAGCCAGCAATAAGAAGCTTGCTAAGCCCTTGATATTCTTTAAAAAAATTATTTCTTTGTTGTTGACAGCTGGATAAATATGAGGATAATACGCGACCGTTGTTGAGGCTATATAGCTCAGTCGGTTAGAGCACAGCATTCATAATGCTGGGGTCGCTGGTTCAAGTCCAGCTATAGCCACCAATTATACTGGTCCGTCGCCAAGTGGTAAGGCAACGGGTTTTGATCCCGTCATTCGCAGGTTCGAATCCTGCCGGACCAGCCATCTTTGCTAGGCATGCTACCCCATCATTTTGATCTATGCTTACCCAGAACCGTTAACTT
The DNA here is from genome assembly GCA_050293765.1 of Reinekea sp. Lineage (GTDB taxonomy): Bacteria > Pseudomonadota > Gammaproteobacteria > Pseudomonadales > Natronospirillaceae > Reinekea. The sequence goes on along the minus strand of JBNKNI010000002.1, from coordinate 143,081 downwards.
ATGGTCTGGGCGACGCATTGGATTTTGAACGCATACGAAAGAAACGACTTCTGCAACTGACATTTGCTGTTGCTTTCAGCCTCACGCTCATCGGTTTGGCGCAATTCCGGTATCACTTCTTTTTCGAAGGCATTGTACTGCTCTCTTCCGCCGGCCTGTCTGGCAGTGTCATTTACCTGGCCCGCAATGATTACATAAATGAAGGTGCCAACCTGTTGATTTTCCTACTGGTTGCGACACTGACCATTCTGTTGATCCAGGGTGCAGGCCTTAGGGACATTGCCATGTTCGGCTTTGTGGGTGTTGTGATTTTTTCGACCATGATTGGCCGACCCAGGTTAACCATGATCCTGCTTGGTTTTATTACCGTACTCTGCGCTGTCTATGGTTTGCTGTACCATCTACATATCATCATTGTTCCCGAGCAAATAACCGGATTGGAAACGGCTTTTTCTCTAGCAGTGATTTTCAATGTGATCGGTTATGCGATCATTTCACTGCACCGGGATTTGGTCAGCGCCGCAAAAACCATTACCCAGGAAAACCAACGTGTGTTGGAATCCAAAGCCATTATTGAGCATCTTGCCCATCATGACTCATTGACAAACCTACCCAACCGAATTCTGGCAAAAGACCGCCTTGAACACGCCATCATCAACAGCCAGCGCAACGGACACAAGGTTGCCGTTTTGTTTTTGGATCTGGACGATTTCAAATCCACCAATGACTCCCTTGGTCATGATGCCGGCGATGATTTGCTCATCCAGGCTGCGCAGCGGCTGGAGGCACGTTGCCGGGAACTCGATACCATCTGTCGAATTGGTGGCGACGAATTTTTGATTATTGCTGAGGATTTACAGGAAGAATGGCAAGCCTCCAAACTCGCGCAGAAAATTTTGAAATCCTTTGACGCCCCCTTTCAACTTCAGGGCGGTACCGTAACCTGTACGACATCTATCGGCATCGCCATCGCACCAACAGACGGCTCGACCTTTGAATCCTTATTAAAGAAGTCGGACATCGCGATGTACAACGCCAAGGAAAATGGTCGAAATCAGTTTCATTACTTCAATGTTCAGCAGCAGGAAAAACTGCAATACCGCATTATTTTGACCAATGCATTAAAACGTGCGATTGAAACGCAGGAACTGGAGTTGCTGTACCAACCCAAGATCGATCTTGCCAGCGACGCCATTGTCGGTGCCGAAGCGTTGTTACGTTGGCACAGCCAGGACTTAGGTACGATTTCACCAACGGAGTTCATTCCGCTGGCAGAACAAAATGGCTTCATCGTAGAACTGGGCCAGTGGGTTATTCGACGCGCCTGCCAGGATGCCGCTGACTTCCTGAACCAGTCACCTGGCTTTACGATGAGCATTAACGTTTCTGTTGCCCAATTTAAACACGCCTCATTAATTCAAGACATCGATGAGCAATTAAAAAGGTATCAACTCCCCGCAAAAACACTGGATATAGAAATAACCGAATCACTGATCGCTGATCAGGAAGCAACCATCAGAGACAATCTTGCCGCTTTGAAAGCCAGAGATATCAGCATCTCCATCGATGACTTTGGTACGGGATACAGCAACCTTGGCTACCTGAAAAAATTTAATGTTGAAACGTTGAAGATAGATCGCTCCTTTATCTATGAACTTCCCGACAACGATTCCAACAAAACTATCGTCAAAGCCATTTTACAGATCTGTAAAGGACTGGATATGAGCGCGGTTGCAGAAGGCGTGGAAGATCGTGGCACCATTGAACTACTTAAACAATGGGGTTGCGAGCAGGCCCAAGGGTATTACTGGTCAAAACCTATCCGTAAGTCGGAATTGGAAGCGCTGATGCAGGCAGGGCTTGCCGCAGCAACATAACGAGAATGTTCTGCCCGGTTGCTAACCGCACCTGTATGAATAATTCATAGTCAGAGTCAAACCGCATGCGAACATCCGTTCAGCCAGCACGTGATTAGAAACAAAAAGATTCGAAGGCTTTTTAACTACAACAGAATACCTTCTGAAGTAAGCCGTTTTGCAACCTGCTTCACAGTGTCTGGTAAGACGCTAACAGTCATTCTTTAACTGCGTTACCATAGTTAAAAATTTGCAACGAGGTTACTCATGTCTCAGCTAATCAGTTCCACCGAACTTAATGCCAAGTTGGACGATCCAAATTTACGAATACTGGATTGCCGAAGCGACTTACAGGATCGAACCAAATCTCGCTTGCTGTATGCCGAAGGACACATTCCAGGTGCCATTTTTGCAGACCTTGAAACAGAACTCAGCGGACCGATCATCCCTGGCAAAACCGGTCGGCATCCGTTGCCCGCAGAAGCAGATTTTGAAACGACCCTCCGCCACTGGGGCATCGAATCAAATTCGCCTGTCGTCGTTTACGACGATAGGAATAGCATGTTTGCCGTACGTGCCTGGTGGCTTTTAAAATGGGCTGGCGTAACCAATGTCAAAGTATTGAATGGTGGTTTTCAGCATTGGCTGACTACCGGAGGGCTCCCGGAAACGGAAGTCCGATTGCCTCCTGCGAGCCAGATCACCATTAACGTTCAAAAAGATTGGACGGTGACCGCAGACGACCTGATCGACCTTCCAAACGATACGCTACTGTTGGATGCCCGCGCCGTGAATCGATACAGCGGAGAAACAGAGCCGCTTGACCCCAAAGCGGGACACATACCCGGTGCGTGGAACGCAGACTTTGGCAAAAACCTCATGCCCGATGGACTATTTAAAAGCAAGACTGAACTCAAAACCCGATTCCAACCCAGCGCTGAAAAGTCAACGGTTTGCTATTGCGGCTCTGGCGTAACAGCGTGCCACAACATTCTTGCCATGGTCGAAGCGGGTTTCGCGATGCCAAAACTCTACCCCGGCAGCTGGAGTGAATGGGTTACGGACGATCAACGCCCCATCGCCACTGGGCAGGAAGGAGAACTGTTGTGAAGCGCCTCTGCCTGATTTTATTGTGTTGTGTGCAACCGCTGTTGGCAGCGAACCATGTCAACATACTGGTTTATCATCACGTGTCTGAAAGCACACCCGCCAGTACGTCGGTGAGTCCTGCCCAATTCCGGGGACATCTGCAATGGCTCAAGGATCAGGGATTTACCGTGGTCGATTTGCGAGCCGCCTTAACCGCAATTCAGAGTGAAGAACCCTTGCCAGACCACGCCGTCGCGATAACTTTCGATGATGGATACGGCAACATTTACGACAATGCCTGGCCTTTATTAAAAGAATTCAATTACCCTTTTACCGTTTTCATTGCGACAGACGCAATCGACCAGAAATATGGCGACATGCTGAGCTGGGATCAGATCCGGGAAATGCATGCCAATGGCGTCACTATTGCCAACCACAGCTCAGATCATGCCTACCTGGTTCGCCATCCGATACGGGATAACACTTGGCTGGCGAATACAAGACAGAATATAGAACATGCACAAACGCGCCTCACCGACGAACTGGGCAAGAACATTCCCCGCTGGTTTGCATACCCCTATGGTGAGTTCAACAACCCATTGCGCGCACTACTAAAGGACATGAATTACATCGGTTTTGCGCAGCATTCCGGTGGGCTGTGGCACGGTACCGACATGCAGTCGATCCCTCGTTTTGCTGCCGCTGGCATTTACGCCAATACCGACACCCTGTTAGTGAAATTGAAATCCAAACCAATGCCGGTCGACGAAACACTGTTGCCAGACATGCTAACCTCCGAAACGAAACCGCCGTTAAGCGCAACTATCAATGACACATCAGATCTGTCGCGGGCACTAAACTGCTTTGTCGACGGACAATGGCAGGACGCCGAATGGCAAGATGATAATCGCTTTACCCTGGTCAGTGCGTCTGAGTTAAGTGAAGGTCGGCATCGTTATAACTGTACTTCACACAGCCGAAGCAGTGATTTTTATTACTGGTTCTCCAAACCTTGGTTGGTCTATCCGGACCAGCGTTGAGGCATTGAGCCCGTTGCTGATAGCCAAACATTGCAGTCGTTTTAGAACACAGGTGAGCAGTTTTGGCTATAAAGGACTTTGAATGGCAAACGGCTTGAGAAAATTGGGAAAGAAGGCTCGGTTGAAAAACGATGCAGGCCGGTGGTGCCTGCCGGCTGCATCGCCCTATTGCGACAATTCACCGCCGCGACGTCACTCTGGAATTTGATAATCGTGTACAGGCACCCAATCGTTACTGTCTGGTAAACGCTCCCAAACGCTTCCTACTTCGGACTTTTTCACTAGCTCACGAATGCTCGGATCCAGTCGCTCCATGCAGTCTAACGGTGCAACACAAGCGGCATTTTCTTCCATCAAAAACTCGTCGGTTTCCTGACCGCTGTAAAAACGGAAACCGGTGTCATTGGCATGCTGCGGATCTTCCTTGTAGAAAAAACGAATTGGCATCGGACGCTCATTCAATATCAAACTAGAGGCCAGACACAGATGACCTTGTGGCTGTTCAACCTGATATTCATTCATCATACAAACAATCAACCTTAAAGTGAGCTAGTAACAAAGGGCGGCGGATTATAAGCAAACCGTTTAAAAATGCACTGGCAAAACCGAGGTTTTTTTAGGCCTGTTTTTGCAGTCGTTGTAAATCAATCAGTTAGCGATGTAATTTTTTGTAAAGGCATATATGTGGGGAGAAAGGACGTTCGCGTCCACAGAAAAGAGCCATGGCTCGCGCCCCTTGTCATGGGCGCGATGGCATTAGCAATGGATCACAGGTTGGCAAGATAGGTCGATTTCAGGTCATTGAAATTGTCGACAACGCCCTGCATAACGTCAGCGTCGTATGGCTGCAAACCGCTGACAATCAGTTTTTTATCACCCTTTCCAACCACTTTATCGCCGTCACGAATCTCAAACAGAAAATGGGCGTCACCACGCTTGCCATTCACATCCAGCGTTGAATTAACCAGTTCCAGATTGGGCTCAGCAATATCCAGCGTGTCCAATTGAAATGACATGCTTTCGTAGATAACCAACGGACGGGTTGGATTGAACATAACCTGATGTTTTTCCAACAAAGGCACCAGAATGTAGGGAAAGTTGCGTCCTGAAAAGGCAACATAACGACGGATCAGATGCTCAATCAGGGTGGCATCATGGCTGACTGCCCCACTGTGATCGACATGGGTATAAACCTTCCCGCTGTCGTCTTTAATTTCGATCACGCCGTCATCTTTCGCGGGCAAAATCAGCGGTTTGTCTTTTCCGACCATGCCGGAAAAACTGACAGACATCTTTTCACTAAGGCCGTATTTCGATAAGGCCAATGCAAACAGCAAATCACCTGGCACACAGAAACGTTTTGCTTCCGGGTCATGAATCGGATTGAAATCACCAGCGACTTCTTTTGCGAAACGACTGGCCTGTTCAGCGGAAACCACCACACGGTCATCAATCACGTCATGAAATTCATCTAAAAACACCGTAAACCCTCGTAAATTTGCCCAATATCATCGATCGAGTAACTAAACTCGGTATTTTGAGGTCTACAACGATGAAGTAAAGACATGAGTGAAGAAAAGATTTGTGCGATTGAGTAACAAACGTACGCAATTGACGCACCATAATGCCACCGTTAACGGCAAATCTGCAATGACACGTCGGCGTCATTCATCTTCGCCAATATTTCCGGCCCTGGTGCCCTGTCGGTAAAAAACATATCCGCCTGACTGATGTTGCCCAAACGAACCATAGCCTTACGACCAAACTTGCTGTGATCGGCCGCGAGAAACACCTGTCGACTGTGTTGAATAATGGCTTGTGCGACCTTCACCTCCCGATAGTCGAAATCCAGCAAGGTTCCTTCATTATCAATAGCGCTGATGCCGATCAATCCGTAATCCAGTTTAAACTGCTGTATAAAGTCGAGCGTGGCCTCACCCACAATGCCGCCGTCACTCGATCTTACCTCGCCACTGGTCACAATAACGCGAAAGTCAGGCTTCTGACTCATGAGGGTGGCAACGTGCAGATTATTGGTCACAATCTGCAAGCCCTTATGCTGCATTAACGCATGAGCAATGGTTTCTGTTGTGGTTCCAATATTGATAAACAAACTGGCATTGTCTGGGATGTGCTCGGCAATAACGCGGGCAATTTTCTGTTTTTCCGGGAAATTCATGATCTGACGATCGGAGTATGCGATGTTCTCGGTCGAGTTTGTCGGTTTGGCACCGCCATGAACGCGCCGCAACAATTGCTGCGACTCCAAAAAAGTCAGATCTCGGCGAATGGTTTGTTCTGTAACATCGTATCGACGAACCATATCCTCGACGCGAACATGGCCATCAGACTCCACCCAACGAAGTATATTTCGCTGTCGATCGTTTAAGTCTGACTCAGTCAAGGGGGGACTCCAGATCCAAGAGTTGTCACATAGATGGGTTCAGCAGATTTAAAAACAAATGTCGTAAACCTGCTGCACCTCATATGATTTGTAGGGTTACTGACTGGTCCCAGTCAACGCCGTTACCTTGGCATTCAACGTATCCAGACGGGTTGATAATGCCGACAATCGCTGATTGGTTTCCAGTCGGCCGGTATCAATTGCATTCAAGGTCACCATCATTTCACTGATTTGATCAGCGTTTGCGGTTGACTGTTGATCCGCTTTGCCCAATTCAGCCAATAGATTTTCCTGATTCAGGGTTAAGGTCAACAACCGTTCTTCATAGTTCCCATTAATCAAGCTTTCGATAGCCCGGTTTACAGTCGCCATTTCTTCCGACGTCTGGCTGATCTGCTGCTCAAGTTTAGCAAATACAGCGATCTGCTCATCCAATTGCTGTTTTAACGCAACAACCTCGGCCTGGCCTGATGTCTGACCTGTTTCCAGCGTTTTAATGGACGCCTCCAGTGCCGCAACAGTTTTGGTCTGAGCCGCCAGATTAGCCTGATTTTCTTCTATCCATGTTTTATTACGCTTGTTGGTCACATCCCACAACTTGCGGATCTCAGACATGTGGAGATCGGTTTCGGATTTAATGGCTTTGAATTGAGCATTGATGGCCGTACCGTTCAGAGCCACAGATTCATCTGTTTGCGTCAGGGATTGCTCTAAGCTGACAATGCGCTCATCGGCCAGCTCCAACCGTTCTTCATAGGAGTTCAATAACTGAGTCAGGGAATATTGCTGCAGGGCCAGGTACCCGATGGCGATACCCGCGACGATTAACAGCACGGCCATCAGCCACGATGAACCTTTGGCGTCGGGTTCTTTTTTAATCACATTCGGTTTGCGCTCCGCTTGAGCGGGCGCGACACGCCGGCGAATATCATCACGATCAGGAACCATGCGAGGCATATCGCCTACCGGTGTTTTCTCTGCCATCTGTCAACCTTTACCTTAATTACCAGTACAATGCGGACTATTATCTGGCTTAAACTAACACTGATGCAACTCTGGAGCGAGACGGATGTCACTCTTTTCCCTTTTAAACGCCTGTAACTGATGGCGGTTATTCGAATTTCAGCCTCTTGCGTCCATACCACGATTATTCACTGCCTCTTGCAGCCAACCGAGAAAACCGGCCAATTTGACGCTTTCGCTGTTTTGAGCAGCCAAACAAGCCGATAGCTAAAATTCATCAATGAGACCTTGAATCTCAGGACTTAAGACCCGATCATAGGCTCTGGCCACATTTCAGAACGATAACATCCAAGGGAGAGTATCCATGGCTTTTGAATTACCTGAATTACCTTACGCAAAAGATGCCTTAGCGCCGCATATTTCTGCTGAAACGCTTGAATATCACCACGGCAAACACCACGCGACTTATGTCACCAAACTGAATGGTTTAATTCCTGGTACTGAGTTTGAAGGTAAGAGCCTGGAAGAAATCATCAAGTCTTCGACTGGTGGCGTTTTTAACAACGCTGCACAAATCTGGAACCACACCTTCTATTGGAATAGCCTGAGCCCGAACGGCGGCGGTGAACCAACAGGTGCCTTGGCCGATGCAATCACGGCTAAGTGGGGTTCATTTGAAGCTTTCCAGACTGAATTCAATGAAAAAGCAGTAAACAACTTCGGTTCCAGCTGGACTTGGCTGGTAAAAAACAGCGATGGTTCATTGGATATCGTTAATACCAGCAACGCAGCTACGCCGATCACGGGTGATCAAACACCTATCATTACGGTTGACCTGTGGGAACACGCTTATTACATCGATTTCCGCAATCTGCGTCCGAAGTACCTGGAAGCATTCTGGGCTTTGGCCAACTGGGAATTCGCGGCAGAAAACTTCGCCAAGTAATTCACTCAGGTGTGACAAAAAAAGCGGCGTTGGCCGCTTTTTTTTATGGTCTCATTTTCTTGAATCCAACATCATTCCTGTGCCACATTCCAATGAAATGAGATTCATCCCAGAGAACGATAGATTTGATGAAATTACCCCTGATTTATCATCGCGATTACAGCCCTGCTTTCGACCCTGCACACCGTTTTCCGATGGAAAAATTTCATCTACTTCACCAGCACCTTTATGACATTGGCCTTACTAAGCAATGCGAACTGTTTACGCCAACGCTGATCAACGACTCGCTGCTCGAACTGGCTCATGACAAAGACTATATCGAGCGATTCAAAACCAATCTATTGACCGATAAAGAGATACGCCGGATTGGCTTACCCTGGAGCGAAGCCCTTGTCAGGCGAACACGACTTGCCGTCGGTGGTTCCGTTCTGAGTATGGAACTTGCCCTGGAGCGTGGTTTGTCCGCCCATCTTGCCGGCGGCACCCACCATGCTCATCGAGATTTTGGCAGTGGTTTCTGCATTTTCAATGACCTTGCCGTTTGCGCGCTGCACGCTTTACGTCGTGATGACGTCGAACGGGTCATGATCATCGATCTGGATGTACATCAGGGCGATGGTACCGCCAATATCTTAGCAAACGAGCCGAATGCCATAACCGTGTCCTTTCACTGCAAACAGAACTTCCCTGCCCGCAAGGCAAGCAGTGACTATGACATCGAAATCGATCGGCACACCGGTGATGAACACTACCTGCAACTATTGAAAAGCCACATTCCTTATTTACTGGAACTTCATCAGCCGGATTTAGTGTTATACGACGCAGGCAGCGACCCTTATGAACACGACGCTTTGGGGTTACTCAATATCAGTGCGGAGGGGTTGGAAAAACGCGATTACTTTGTCCTGACTGAGTGTGTTCAACGCCGTATTCCCGTGTCGTGTGTAATCGGCGGAGGCTACATGAAAGATCGCCAGCACCTGGCGCGTATTCACAGTATTGTGCATCAGACTGCAGCAAAGGTTTGGCAGGAGTGTTTCGCGTAACTCCAACGCGAGCGCCGCCATCAGTGGTTCGTGTGTGACGTGATGAAAGTAAATTGCACAGCAGTCGCCCCGAAAGCAAGTCAAATAAACGACGACAACAGTGGTGCGAAGGTAAGCTTTTCCAACGAAGGCTATGGCGCCAGGGCACCTCGATTTGCCACCTTATTTTCCGCACGTTCCTCTCTGTCTGGCTCTATTGCAGCACTTCATCCAACTGTTCAATGAGCGACAAAAGCCCGGGGATTTCAATACCGTCTGCTCGCAAAGCTTCCTGAGCATAAGGCAACACCTTGGCTCCTTGCGGAAGGGCTCCACCGGCGTGAACTATCGCCCTTAACCTCGCCAAATAGACCCATTGCAACCACTCCAGGAAGGTCAACGTGTCAATACTGAACGGCTCTGTGCTGGCCATTTTTTCAGCTGAAGGTGGAAATGTCTGCCAATGGTTGTGTTTCTGCAGCAGTCCTTCAATGTTTGTCAGTAAATCAAGCACAGCTTGTGTCATGGCAAAATCCTGAAACCGAAGTCAAAAAAATGGGAATACCTTAAGGAACGGGAAAACCCATGAAAAATTAAGCCAAGAAACCAGCGACTCCGGTAAAGACAATTTCAGCGGCCATGGCAGCCAGAATCAAACCACTGACTTTCGACAAAATGTTCAATCCAGTTTTGCCCAATGCCCGCTCCAGCATGCCGGATAACAACAGCATTCCGGCCAAAACTAATAACGCAGACAGCATACCCAACATACCGACAAAGGTTTCCCGGAATGTCGGCAATTCCGCACCCAATACCAGTATGGTACCGATGGTGGCTGGGCCAACAATGACCGGCATCGCCAGAGGCACGACTGAAACATCATCACGCTCCTCATCGGGCAATCCTTTGGCATGATTACGGGTGCCGCTGTTCACCAGGCTTACTGCGGTTAAAAACAACAGAGAACCCGAACCAATACGGAATGAGTCCAGCGTAATACCGATAATTTCAAACAGAACCGGACCTGCAAAAAACAACACAACGCCGATAAAAGCAGACGCCAGAATGGCACGAATCACAATACTTCGCTTCACCGCGACCGTTTCGCCGCGAGTTAACGCCAGGAACATTGAGACGACGAAAAATGGGGCGAACAGAAATACGAATTTTACCGCGATCGTGAAATACAACTCCGTCATGGTTCAAGCCTGTTACTGAAAGACATAACGGCAAAGTGTATCCGACTCTGGAGCATAGAGCGATATCAACACCAATGGGAAATACGAAATCCTGGCGCGTTAAGCTAAAACCAAAACAGGTCAGTGAAGCGGTCGATTTTCATGGTCGCCACACTCTGGCCATAAGGTTAGCGAAGTATCAGGAAGCCTAAAGGGTGTTCGTAAGATTCATCCTGAACCGAGCGTGGTTATCGAGATAGCAGTAGGTATAATACAACGCCGTAAATCAGTAAACGGATCGACACATGAATGTACCCAGCCTTTCTGGCTTTCTTACCATGACAGAAGCCAGTTTTCGACTGTTTGACCTTGGCATTCAACTGCGCAAAATGCCCGACTCAACACTCGAACGTCTCGATGAGGGTCAGCCCTACCCCTGCCCGCATCTGGGCTATGCCTGGCTGGTCATTTTTATGTGGAATGAACATGAAAGTCAGCAAAACAGCCTCTGGTTCCTGAAATTGCCGCTGGATGAACAGGGTATCCTGCCCGCCGCTGTGCACAGCGATTTAGTCAACCGTCTGTACCGTGCATTACAGGTCCAGGATTCGAAAGAGCGACAAAGATTACTAACCGACCACCCCTATCAGTTCAAACCAGAGCCAGAAAAAATGGCGGCATTGCACGCTCGGGCAACCAAAATTCTGGGATTACCGCCCAGCCCTTACTTTGATGACGTGCATCGGTTTTATCTTTCCCCTAATGCAGGGCTGCACTGGCAGGAGCTGGGCATCCAAGGTATTGCCGACTTCGTTTGCCGACTCAAGGATAACGACATCCAACAGCTGAATCCGTCCTTGCTGACACTGGATCAGGCTCCCCTGTTAGCCCTGCTACGACAGTTTGAACATCGAGAATTACCTACATCCACTGTTGAAATACTGGTGTCGATCGCGCAGAAGAACCCGGATAACGCAGAGTTGACGTCCGCCTGCCTTCGAGCGTGCGCCCAATCGCCCGCCCGTAAACTGATTGAGCCCGTTATTGCAGCCAGGATCGACAACGAAAAGGTCGATCTCGAATTATTGCTGACAGTGCTCACCCGCTTTCCACACCTGTGCCAAGACGCAACTTATGCCACGCAAATACTGGACCGTTTAGCCCGGGCAGCCGATGCTGATGGGTTCCAACGTGTCATGACCAATTTAGCGATGCAACCAGGCATGGCAGGCATTGTCATGACCACGTTGGCAAACCCGGCCTTAACCGAAAACCTGGCCAATGCATTAAGCCTTCTGATCCAGCGAACTCGGGGGCAAAACCATGCCAGACACTGAACATTGCCCCTGTGGTCAACCCATGACTTACCTACAATGTTGTGGTCGATACCTTGAGCAAGGCGCCCATGCACTGACGGCAGAACAGCTGATGCGTTCGCGCTACACCGCTTACACGCAGGCGAACGTGTCTTATTTGATTAAAACTTGGCACCCGGATCATTGTCCGGAACTCAATCAGACCGAGCTGAACGCCACGCAATGGTTACGCTTAGAGGTTCTTCATCACAAACCGGGCTTAAAAAAAGCAACAGTTGAATTTAAAGCTTATTACGTTGGGGGTGAAGGGGAAGCCTGTGTACACGAACGATCGTTGTTCCGAAAACTGAAAAACCGATGGGTCTACGTCGAAGCACTGAACTTTTAGCGCGAGCAACGGTCTGACGTCATTTCAACCAAATGACGGCCCATATGATTCACAAATTGCTCCAACCTCAGATCTCTGCTGTCTTGGCGTTAATCGTATACGGCAGTTGGGCGGCGTTCAGTAATGTCAGCTATGGGTATAACACTGTGCTTATCGCCTTCTTGATTCAGGGAGGCTACGCCTTTGTCTCGACGCTTGCCCTGGGTGTTGCCGTCATCCACACCTTTCGTCGCCTGGGCAGCTCACACGCAGCCCGTATCGGAAGTTTCTTACTGGGTTTCACCGTATTGTGTACCGTACCAGCTGGTTTGCATGTGCTGGCGGGGACACCCAATATCGTCCAATCAATCCTGCCGGGTTTAATCTGGGGAACCGGATATCTGGTCCTGTTATTAAGAACCCAATGTCCGGTGGTCGCGCCATGAGCCTGCACAAATCGGTAAGCGCATGGCTGTTTACTGGCTTACTCGTATTGCCCGTATTATCGTTAGCCGAACAAATCATGACGGTAGAACCCGTCAACGTTGGCGATTTTGCCGGTTCCATTGGCTGGGTGACGCAGCCATCTTCAGGCCACACCAAGGCTACACTGATCGGCATTCATGGCACACCTGGCAGTTGGGATGCCTGGAAACCGCTGATGGCAGAGGAACAGATCGCCGCCACATTCAGCTTTCACGCATTTGACCGCCCCGGTTGGGGTACATCCCTCAGCGCCGACGATCGTGTTTTTCCGAAATTGGCCGATCAGGCGGCCATTCTGGCCAGAGCGATACAATCCGAAGCCTTGCAAAAACCGGTTATTCTCGTCGCGCACTCCTGGGGTGGACCGGTTGCTCTGAAACTGGCCATTGAGTACCCAAAACTGGTGGATGGTATGGTGCTGATCGCGTCACCGGCGGACCCATTCGTCAGCGAACCTCGTTGGTATCACAAGGTGGCTCGTCTGAAGCCGGTCCAATGGATCATTGGTCAGGACATGACTCGCTCAAACGCAGAGATGCTGATATTGGATAAGGAACTGATGATACTGGCGCAACAACTCGATTCCGTCACCCAACCCACCGCAATTTTACAGGGCAAAAAAGATTGGTTGGTTGCACCGGAAAATGCCTTTTATTTGCAGCGCAAGTTAACCCGTTCAGCAGTCATGCTCGACTACGATCCGAAAGGGAATCACTTTATCCCCTTTTCCAAACCTGAGCATGTCGTTGCGGCCATCCATTGGGTACAAAACCAGCTTGAGGCGGTTAGCCCGCCACCCGGATTTCAGCACCGTTAGAAAAAGGTTGGGACAGCGCGGTATAGATATTGTGAGCAACGACTTCCGGGGGCGCCAACTCACCGGCTTCATATCGCTGCACAAAACTGTTGAGTTGGCTGAACTGATCGGGACGAGCATTGCGGATACTCGCTTGCATTTCCGTGTCCATGACCCCGGGGTTCAGAATCGCACACCATATTGGAGACGCCAAACGCGCCTGCTCCAGCGCCATACTGCGTATAAACTGATTGACCCCTGCTTTGCTGGCACCGTATAAGCCCCATCCGTCAAACGCATGCTCTGCTGCACCTGAAGACACAAAGGCGGCAACCTTACGGCAAGGCATCTCTTTCATGTGGGTCTGAAAGCGCCCCAAAATCGAGATTGGCAACGTGAAATTAATATCGATGTGTTGCCACCACTCTTTCGGTTCGCTCATGGATAACGGTCCTATTGGTGACAATATGGCGGCATTGATGATGAGTTGAATTTCATCCCAGCGGTCCTTAGTTGCTTCCGCAAAGGCGTTATCGATGGTATCGATGGCAGTTTCCCGCCGAGACAAATCCACTGTCCGGTGGCTCTCACTATTACCGGTGCGGGAGAACTCAATAACAGAATAACCCTTCTCACGATAAGTCTGCAGCAACGCTCGCCCGAGACCTTTAGAACCACCCACCAATAAACATAATTTTTCAGCCATTTTTCTTCCTGTTTAACGATAAACAAAAATACCCTGATCGACGACAAACCCGGATTTCCGTACCAGGGCTTTCTGCCAATCTTGTGTCGCCTCGGCTGCCAGGTAAATCTGATAGCAGCCGCTCTTCTTGGCATATTCTAACGCGTAGGTCAGTAAGCGAGTCGCCAGCCCCTGTCGTCGATTAAGGGGATCCACAATCAAATGATTTAACATCGCATAAGGTCGCCCATCAAATCCCAGCGTTGGAATGATGGCGCAGTGACAACAAGCCACCACAAACTCATCCTGCTCAACAACCAATAAGTCGACAAGAGCTTCGTCCAGAAGTCGTTGAAACACGATCTCCTGACGTCGGCTGAATGCAACGGCCCCACGCTGGACGCTCTGAAACAACACATTGATGTCATCTAAATCTTCGGCTTTCGCGGTTCTGCAAACAATGGCCATGGTTATTCACACTGAGGAAACGGGCCAATCATAGCAAAAAAAAGCCAACAATCCCGCACGCCCTGTAACTGGGCAAATGTTTACCGGGTGCCAGCTATCGGTGCCTGCGATGTAGCGACAAAATCGTAAAATGGGCTTAACGCATGGAAAACTTATGAGGACTCGGTATGGCATAGCCTTTGCTGTCTTGATACAACCGCCCATGCCGTTAAAAGGATGCCACGATGCAGAAATTCGGAATTGGTAAGTACAGAAACATCATTGTTTCAGTCGCGTTATTTCTGTTGCTGGACGCCAGCGTTCTGCTGACCAACTTTTACATGTCATTTCAAATCAGCGAGGACGCCACCGCCGTTAACCTGGCTGGCCGACAACGCATGCTCAGCCAACGCATTATGAAATCCTTACTGGAAACAGATGTCTCGCTGTTCAATTCCGACGCTCGTAAAAATGCACTCGATGAGCTGCAGCGCTCGGTCAACCTATTCGACAACACACTGAAAGCCTTTAAAAATGGTGGTGTTACCACCGATGCAAACGGGTTTCCAGTACAGCTTAACCCCGCAGATCTGGGTAAAGCGCAAAATGCGTTGAACGCGGCGGATGAAATCTGGCGTCCTTTTCTGGCAGGCATCAAATTATTACTGTTGCAAGGTTCAAATCTTGATAACCCCAACTTTACGGCTCGATTGCAAGACGCCATTCAATACGGGACCGCTAACAATCTCGAACTGTTGCGCCTGATGAACGAGTTAACCGTTGCTCTGGAAGACAAAGCGACGGCGAAGGCGTCCAGACTGAGGATGATTCAAACCGTAGGTATCTCATTGGCCATTCTGAATTTTTTGCTGATTCTGTTCCATTTCCTGAAACAACTGAAACAAAGCGACGCCATCATCGAACAGTCCAGACAGGAAACTGAAGAAATTCTTGAAACCGTCAATGAAGGACTTTTTCTGCTTGATGAACATCTGACCATAGGACAGCAATATTCGAAAAAGTTGACACAAATATTTCACCGCGAAGATATCGCCGGTACGTCATTCCAAAGCTTGTTGAAATCGTTAATTTCCGAAAAAGATATGAGCACCGCTGAAAGCTTTATTAAGCTACTGTTTAAACCCACCGTTAACCAAAAACTGATCGGCGAACTCAATCCATTGAACGAAATTGAAATTCACATTGCAGACGACAATGGTCAATATCAATCTAAATTCCTGAATTTTCAATTTTCCCGTGTGGTGGTAACCGGCACGATTTCCCATGTACTGGCCACGGTTTCAGACATTACTCGGCAGGTAATGTTGAGCCGTGACCTGGACAATGCCCGTCGACAAAGTGAATCTCAAATGGAAATGCTGTCTACCATCATGCATGCCAACGGCGACCTGATGCCGATGTTTGTGCGCAACAGTGTCGGATCTCTGGAGAAAATCAATAATATTCTGAAACTGCCGTCACGTTCGCACGTACAGCATATGGGCAAGGTACACCAGATTTATGCGTTGATTCACGGATTTAAAGGCGAAGCCACCTCACTTGGGCTAACCCCTTTTGCCGAACTGGCACACAAGTTTGAAGACCAGTTGGAAGCCTTGGCAACCAATGAAAACCTGACCGGGAATGATTTTCTCAGCCTAACGGTCCTGCTAAATCAGATACTCAGGCAATTAGATGCCGCAGAAAAACTGCTGGAACGACTGGCTAAACTGAGTCAGGTGGCGGCGCAACCTGAAATTGCCGAAAAACCCGATTGGACGCATTTTCAAAACCTGGCCGATGATATGGCACAACGACAAGGTAAGGAGGTCGATATCGTCTGTTCTGGATTAAACGACTACCCGCTTCCCCCTGAATTAGCGTCTACCGTCAACCGCTTGTGTATTCAGTTTATCCGTAATGCAATCAGCCACGGTATTGAAACGGTGCAGGATCGAATGGACTTGCAAAAAACGCCCCGCAGTGAAATCAACATACACTTCTGCCGATTACGCTCCGGTCATTGGCGGTTAACGGTGCAAGATGATGGTGCAGGCATTAACACGGAACAGATTCGACTGAAGGCCATTCAATCGGGTCTGGTGACGGAACAGCAATCCGAACTCATGAGCCAAAAACAACTGATTGCGCTCATTTTCTCGCCAACCCTATCGACACAGTCAGAAGCAGATATGGACGCTGGTCGAGGTATGGGAATGACGGTCATCCGGGATTTAGTGAAGGAGCAAGGCGGCAAAATCAACGTGGCGACGCGTGCGCACATGGGCAGCACCTTCACCATCACGTTGCCAGCCACCACCAACCTCGCCACGCAGGCAGCATAAAATTCTATCCACCAGGAACCATGACATGCAAAAACTAATGATTGTGGATGATTCCAATGTCATCCGCAGCAAAATCCGCCGATCTGTGCAAAGCGAGCGCTTTAAACTGGTCGCATCCGCCAGCAATGGCGCTGAAGCCATCACCCATTTTAAAGCCACAAAACCCGATGTCGTGACTATGGATCTGACAATGCCAAACATGGACGGCATTGCCTGCATCGAACAATTAATCCGGCTGAATCCGGACGTGCTCATTCTGGTGGTATCGGCTCTGTCCGATAAAGCAACCGGTATTGAAGCACTGGAAAAAGGTGCTCGAGGATTTCTTCTGAAACCTTTCACAGAGCAGGACATGAACGCAGCCTTACTTGAGCTAACGGATTTTCTCTATGTCTGAAGATAAAATTCAAATATTCATCGACGGTGTGGTCCGCTACTTCAATCACACACCAGACAAATCGGTGCAGGTCGGCACGCCCTATCTCGCTGAAAAAGGTAAACCCATGGCTTTGGACATGACGGGTTTAATCGGCGTATCCGGTCCGGACAAAGGATGCGTTTATTTTTCAGCCCCCAGAGTCCTGCTGAAACATCTGTTACTGAGTATCGGTGAGCCTGATACCTCAGAAGCGAACCTCGTTGATATGGTGGGCGAAGTCGCCAATACCATAGCGGGCAATGCCCGGGCGTCATTGGGTAAGGAATTTATGATTTCCGTGCCCGTGGTCATAGAAGGCACGCCATCAACCCTGCATTTACCGAAGAACTCTCGGGCGTATGTGATCCCGATTAACTGGAAATCCTATACCGCTGCTGTGGCCATCTGTTTGGAAGAAAACTGAAGATCAAAGCAACGTTGATTCAACCCACCTTACTGCTATTTCGTCGTTTTGTTCTGTGGTCAGATGTTGGCAGTATGCAAGCCGATGACGGAAAATCGACAGGCTCGACTGAATTAACGAGCCTGTCGTGATGCACGTTTATTCCCAACCGGGAACGCCGCTCATGTCCGGCAAGTGATGAGCGATGCCTTTGTGGCAATCAATGCAGGTCTTCTCACCGTTCGCCAAAGCCGTACTATGCTGTTCCGAAGCACGCTCACTTTGACGAGTGAAATCCATCGATTCGAACTGATGGCAGTTGCGACACTCCAGCGAGTCATTTTTCTTCAACCGAATCCACTCGTGTTCCGCCAACTCACGTCGCTTGTCGAGAAATTTCTCACGTGTATCAATGGTCCCGAAAATTTTCCCCCAGACTTCTTTCGAAGCCTGCATTTTCCGGGCAATTTTATAGGTCCACTCATGAGGAACATGACAGTCCGAACAGGTCGCCCTGACGCCAGAGCGATTCGACCAGTGAATGGTCTCCTGCAGTTCGACATAGACATTCTCGCGCATTTCGTGACAGCTGATGCAAAACTCTTCGGTATTCGCCGCTTCCAAAGCCGTGTTGAAACCGCCCCAGAAAATAACCCCGGCAATAAACCCTCCCAGAGTTAAAAATCCCAGCGAAAAATGCACCGATGGTTTAGCCAACAACTGCCACCCCTGCAGCAACATGTCTTTTATTCGACTCCACATAGCGTACTCCTTAATGGCTGCTTCCAGCTCGGTTGAGGAGTTCATCCATGGTGATAAACTCATTTTCAATCAGCGCTGGCACATCGATCTGGGACGCGTGACATTGGGTACAGAAGTAGCGGTTAGGTGAAACATCCGCCAGGAAGTTTCCATCTCGGTTCATAAAGTGCGTTACCGACACCATAGTCGCCTGTGATTCTTCTACTCGTTGACGATTGTGACACGACAAACACTTGTTGGCATTCAGGTCGATCTGATAGCCATCAATTTTATGCGGAATGCTCGGTGCCGCCATCGGGTAGTCGCGGTCAGTGCGTTTGTCATCGTTGACTTCTGCCGCCATTCTCGGCGCAGGACCTTCCTGATCTAAATTGGTGGTTCCCCGTAAAGAGGCTATCTGTGGCTCGGCAATCACATAAGCCATCACACCCACCATGCTGAGTAAAGCGATTATTTTTTTCATGATCGTCTCCTTAAACCTTCGTCACTTTAACAGCACATTTTTTATAATCTGTCTGTTTGGAAATAGGATCGATGGCATCCAGTGTGCACTTGTTAATCAATTGGCTGGCATCAAACCAAGGTACAAATATCAGCCCCTTTGGTGGTTTGTTGCGCCCGCGGGTTTCCACTCGCGTACGGATTTCTCCACGTCGAGACGTGACCCGGATTTCATCGCCGCGTCGCAGGTTGCGTTGCCGCGCATCTTCTGGATGCATATAGCACATCGCATCCGGAACCGCTTTGTACAACTCAGGAACACGTTGCGTCATGGAACCTGAATGCCAGTGTTCCAGCACGCGACCCGTGGACAACCACAGATCGAACTCTTCATCAGGACTTTCCGCAGGTGGCTCATACGGCAAGGCAAAAATGATGGCTTTGCCGTCGGGCTTGCCATAAAACTGAACCCCTTTACCCGCTTCAACGTAAGGGTCATAGCCTTCACGATAGCGCCACTGCGTTTCTTTTCCGTCAACCACCGGCCATCGCAAACCCCGCTCTTCGTGATAACGATCAAACGGCGCCAAATCATGACCGTGACCTCGACCGAAAGCCGCATACTCTTCGAACAACCCTTTCTGTACATAAAAACCAAAGTCGGTCGATTCGTGGTTCGCGTATTCTTTATTCACTTCATCCAAACCAAATGCGTCAACGTTGCCATTGCGGTACAAGACATCGAACAGGCTCTTGCCTTTGTAATCCGGATTCGCGTCGAGCAATTCCGCAGGCCAAACATCTTCGGTGGTAAAGCGTTTTGAAAATTCCATTAATTGCCACAAATCCGATTTTGATTCGCCAGGTGCGTTTGTCAGCTGGTGCCAGAACTGCGTGCGGCGCTCGGCATTACCAAAGGCCCCTTCTTTCTCAACCCACATTGCGGTGGGCAGGATCAGGTCGGCCGCTTCACAGGTCACGGTCGGATAGGCGTCCGATACCACAATGAAGTTATCGGGATTGCGGTAGCCTGGGTAGGTTTCTTCCATCATGTTGGCGGCCGCCTGCATGTTGTTATTAACCTGGACCCAGTAACAATTGATCTCGCCATCTTTCAGCTTTCGGTTGTGCAGAACGGCGTGTGCGCCCACTTTGCCAGGAATAGTCCCTTCCGGTAAGCGCCAGATCTTCTCGGCCATTTCCCGGTGCTTTGGATTCGCTACGACAAGGTCTGCCGGTAACCGGTGAGCAAAGGTACCCACTTCCCGCGCGGTACCACAGGCGGAAGGCTGCCCCGTCAATGAAAAAGGGCTGTTACCCGGTTCGGATATTTTGCCGGTCAATAGATGCAGGTTGTAGATCAGATTATTCATCCAGACTCCACGGGTGTGCTGATTAACCCCCATCGTCCACAACGACATAACTTTTCGGTTAGGGTCAGCATAGAGTTCGGCTAACTCAATCAACCGGTTTTCAGGAACGCCAGATTCACGCGCGGCGCGTTCCATGGTGTATTCAGACACGTATTTTGCGTAAGCGGCGAAGTCGATACCTTCAGAAGCACCGGCCTTGTCGGCATTCTTGGCTTTTTTCTCCAATGGATGTTCAGGTCGTAAGCCATAACCAATATCTGTCATACCTTCGCGGAAATTCACATGCTTACCGACAAAGTCTTTGTTAACTTTGTCATTCTGAATAATGTAGTTGGCAATGGCATTGGCAATAATCAGATCCGTCTGGGGTTTGAACACCATCGGAATATCCGCAAGGTCAAAACTGCGATGTTGGAATGTCGACATCACAGCCACTTTCACGTGGGGATACGACAATCGGCGGTCTGTCAGGCGCGTCCACAAAATCGGGTGCATCTCTGCCATGTTTGAGCCCCAAAGGACAAAAGCATCCGCGTGTTCAAAATCGTCATAACACCCCATGGGTTCATCAATACCAAAGGTACGCATAAACCCGGCCACCGCAGAAGCCATACAATGACGTGCATTGGGCTCAATGTTGTTGGACCGGAATCCCGCCTTCATTAATTTGGATGCCGCATACCCTTCCCAGACGGTCCATTGACCAGAACCGAACATGCCAATCGCGTCCGGACCTTTGCTTTTCAGGGTAGTCTTCCACTTCTCAGCCATAATGTCGAAGGCTTCATCCCAGCTTACCGGTGTGAACTCACCATTCTTGTCGTATTTGCCATTCGTTTTGCGCAGCAACGGTTGAGTTAATCGATCCTTGCCATACATAATTTTTGCTAGGAAGTAGCCTTTTATGCAGTTGAGGCCACGGTTTACCGGGGCCAACTGATCACCATGCGTGGCGACGACACGACCTTCTTTCGTTCCGACAGACACCGAACAACCGGTCCCGCAGAATCGACAAGGGGCTTTATCCCACTGAATTCGGTTTTCTTTACTGCTGGCAATTAAGTTCGTAGCCTGGACTGGCATTGCGATGCCAGCAACCGACGCTGCCGCTGCTGCTGCCTGCGCCTTAACCACATCTCGACGGGTCAGTTTCATTGGAGTCTCCTGGTGTTTTTATTTTCAATATTCTGCTCAAGCAGAACATCGGATAGTTCAATCGATTCATCCAGCGATTCACTGGATTCGGTGTGATGGGCAATCATGGCGGCGCTGAGTACACCGTCGATGTCCTGAATTTTTTCAATCTGTTCCATCACTTCACGAGCGGTCGGCGCACTGATCACGACCACGTACTTGCCCGCCGGGTCATTCGTGATGCGCTCAACGCCCACTAACCGGTCCATGACCTGCTCGGCCGCAGCGCTGTATTCGGGCCTGACATGTACGACCACACTGACAATGTGCTCTTCTTCGCTCCAGGGGGTTATGGAAACCGCGTTTTTCATTAGGCACTTACTCGCTCTTGTTGAGTCACTGGGGTTATCGATATGGCGTTCACCGGACATACCGATACACATTCACCACATCCGGAACACTGATTCGAAGCCAACACGGGGGTTGGCGTTTTCGTGGTTATCGGAAATGAAATTGCCTGTTGATCACAGGCATCTTTACAGGATTGACAGGTAATACTTTGCTGAGCCAAGCACCGGTCACCAAACGACAGTTGCCCCAATGGCCACTGTATCGGCTGGGTTAGCGCTCCGGACGGACATGCCGTAATGCAGTCCGAACATCCGGTACAACCGGCGCTGGTAAAGTTCAGCTGCGGAAATCCGCCGTCACCTGGCGTAATAATCTGGGGCGCACAGGCGCGAATGCATTTATCGCACCGTTCACACGTCTCGGTAAACAAATACTCATCCAATGCCCCGGGTGGCCTTAGGACCTGTAATTCAGTATTTTTGCCCTGCACTTGGCGGGCAAACCCTTTGAACAGATCCCGTCGGGAGGTTAACGACTGTTTAGACATGACTCAGTAGGTACCAGCACCAAACAACAGCTGCGACATCCAGATGATAAAACCGTATCCACCCACCAATGCCACAGATAACAGGGGAAACAGAAATACGGCGATAAACAGAAAAGCCTTAAGCTCGCTATTCTTGGCACGGGTTTCAGTTGACATGAAGACCTCACAGTTTGATTGTTTTACTGACAAAATTCTTACGGTCTTCATCTTAGTGTGACGCCAGCTTTTCTGCGTACCTAGTAGGGGGTACCTCCATTGTCGGACGTCAACCGTTCGGAGAATCCACTTCATGAAGCTGTTTTTTTGGGTAAACTGACGGCATGTTAAAAATTACCCGCTATCCGATTGCCATTTCGTTGACTCTGGGCCTCATTCTCGTTGCCTTGCTGTCTATTCTTGCCAGTCTTTATTCGATTTGGATGACCACGGTATTGTCTGGAGATGCCAGCGCAGTCAACGTTTCCGGCTCATTACGGATGCAATCGTACCGAATTGCGTTTGCCATCTCGCAAGACGCCCCGACCACGGATCGGCAGGCTTTGTTGGCAGAGTTCGAGCAAAGACTCACATCACCACAACTGAAAGGACACATTCCCAGCACAGAGCCCGAGCTAAACCAACTCTTCAGTCGTATTGAGTCACATTTTCTGACCATGAAAGACAACGCACTGCATCAGCCGACGACGTATCTGAATGACGTCGCTGACTTTGTCGCAGATATCGATAGACTGGTGGCCAGTCTGGAAAAATGGTCCGAAGGCAAAGTTAAGCGACTACGCCAGCAACAGGTAGTGATAAATGGCTTAACGCTATTCGCAGCCAGCTTATTCACGCTGATTATATTCTTCCGAGTGGTTTCACCGTTGCAGGCTTTGATGCGGACCGTGGTCAATATCAGTCAGGGCGATCGCAGCGCGCGTGCTAACTATGATCGAGCCGATGAATTTGGCGAACTGACTACAACATTCAACCAGATGGCTGATGAAATCGCCGATGTTCACAACTCATTGGAAAGCACAATTCATGAGCAGACACAGGAATTGTCACGCAACAATCAGATTCTGGAATTTTTGTTTAACTTAAGTCAGGCGCTAAGTATTGAACGGCCCGATATTGCCCAGCTGAAGCATAGAACGATCGACGACTTAAGCGCCCTCTGTCAGCCTAGCGATATTTATTGGACCGCCAAAGATACGTTCACAGATGAACATCAGTATGTTGTGAAGTGCACATCGGACCGTACCCACTTGGTATGTCGCTATTCAGACAACCTCCCTGATTGGCAGATCCGTATTTTAAATACCGTGGGCGATATGTTCGATAACGCCAACAATCGATTGGGCAGTCAGGCCAAAGAAAATCGCATAGCTTTGTTAAATGAACGATCTTCCATTGCTCGTGAGCTTCACGATTCTTTGGCGCAACAACTGAGTTATCTTAAAATTCAGATTGTTCGCTGGATCAAGTTGCGCGAACGCCAGGCTGACGATGCGACCTTGGATACTATCGTGAATGAACTCCGAGAAGGCTTGAATTCAAGTTACCGTAAGCTGCGCGAGCTGCTGGTCACCTTCCGAGCTCATTCAGATGAACCCGGACTGATTCCCTCCGTAAAAGCGGCAGCGGATGAAATTAACCGGATTTCACAACAAACCAAAGTGCACCTGTATATTGATGAGCAATGGCCACAAGACCTCTCTCCCAGTCAAGAAATTCATTGCCTCCACGTAATACGCGAAGCCTTAACCAACGTCATAAAACACGCGCAAGCAGAAAATGCTGTGGTTTCGTTGAAAATCAGGGACGATGGTGACCTTGAAATCAAGATCAACGATGATGGCATCGGTTTCGATGCCGATCTGGAAAAACCCATGCACTATGGTCTGAAAATCATGCGTGAACGCGCTGAACGCATCGCTGGCAAAATTCAGTACCAGCGCCTGAGCTACGGCGGTGCTGGCGTAACCCTGTCCTTTAAACCAGACTACATAAAAGAAGAAGCCAATCCATGACCGATATAATAATCATTGACGATCACCCAATGCTGCGCAAAGGGCTTTCGCAGTTACTGGAATTAGAAGATGAGTTTCATCTGGTGGCTGAAGTAGGTGATTCCAGAAAAGCACTGGAAGTTGTTCTGCAACATGAACCTGACCTGATTTTACTGGATCTGAACATGCCTGGGCAGGACGGACTCCAAACACTGAATCAACTCAGGGACGCAGGGGTCGATTCGCGGATCATCGTATTTACTGTATCTGATGACCAAGCTGATATTCACAGGGCGATTCACAATGGCGCCGATGGATATCTGTTGAAAGATATTGATCCCGAAGAATTTCTGGCCTCGTTAAAACGCTGCATGAACAATGAACAGGTTATAAGCCCGGGAATTCAAGATGTCGTCCGTAGCGCTTTGGCAAAAAGGTTGCCGGAAAATCTGCATCCCGCAGTACAATACTTAACAGACAGAGAAAAGGAAGTATTGCGACTGATTGCCGGAGGACTCAGCAACAAGGCTATCGGCAACCAGCTGACCATTGCCGAAGGTACCGTTAAGGTTCATGTAAAAAGGGTATTAGCAAAACTCGGGCTTCGCTCTCGGGTCGAAGCGGCCATTTTCGCTCATGAACACGCAAAAGAACTATAGGAATTATTATGAGTTGTTGTGATCAACCCGGCCTAATGCCATTAGAAACAGGCTTACAAATGTTACTGGCAGCTGTTACACCGACGTTGGAAACCGAACAGGTTTCTTTATCGGATTGCGCTCACCGGGTTCTGGCAGAGGATGTTTTTGCCCAAGCTCCAGTTCCCGGATTTGATAATTCTGCTATGGATGGTTATGCCATTCAACTGAACAGCATCGCATGTGACATCGCTTACCCAATTCAGGGCAAATCATTTGCCGGCAAACCCTACACCAAACAAATAAAACCGGGGCACGCAATTCGCATCATGACCGGTGCCGCCATTCCTCCGGGAGCAGACTGTGTCATCATGCAGGAAAACACAGTGGCAACAGATTCCGAAGTTACCTTTAAAAAACTCGCCAACGCAGGCAACAATATTCGTAAACAGGGCGAAGATATTCCGCCCGGTCGTTTAATTCTTAACGCGGGGTGCGAACTCAAAGCGGCTCATCTTGCATTGCTGGCCAGTGTTGGTTGCAACACAGTAACGGTCTTTAAGAAAACCCGTGTTGCGCTATTATCGACCGGTGATGAATTGAAAACACCTGGCGAATCGCTGGCTTTCGGCGACATCTATAATTCCAACGGTCCAGCGTTGACCGTCATGCTCAACAACTTGAATGTTGAATTAATAGATTACGGCATCATCGAAGATGCCCCTGAAATGTTCAGACAGGCGTTTCTCAAAGCCGATCGGGAATGCGACTTCGTCATTACATCCGGCGGGGTATCAGTTGGCGAAGCGGATTACACCAAAGACATTTTGGAAGAGCTAGGACGTATAAATTTTTGGAAACTCGCCATTAAACCGGGCAAACCGTTCGCTTTCGGTAAACTGCCGAACAGTTATTTTATTGGCCTTCCGGGCAACCCAGTCAGCGCAATGGTTACGTTCCATATCCTGGCCAGTCAAGCCATTCGTCAGCATCAACATCTCGGTTGTCAACCTATGCCTACTATGCAGGCTGTCAGCACAACCGCCATTCAGAAGTCACCTGGTCGTATGGATTTTCAACGTGGGAAATGGCAATGGAATGGTCAGGTCGCGGAAGTCGCGTTAACCAAAACGGCTCAGGGATCACACATTTTAACCAGCCTGGCGGACGCCAACTGTTACATCGCACTGGAGCAGGACAGAGAAGATGTTTCGATAGGTGAAACCGTTACAATCTGGCTCTTCGATCAACTGCTTTAGGGCATATATGGACATCCCAAGTTTCAAGAATGGGGATTGTCGCCTGAAAGCTCTGCCTCATTCACTCGCTGTTTTTTCCTGGCTTTGGCTTCGTACATACGTAAGTCAGCCAGGGACAATTGTTTACTGAAATAATGAGCCTCATCGATACAAGCTGCACCGTAGCTGACGCCAGCCATGCTGAACCCTGTTTTCTTAAGTTCTCGCTCAATATCTTCGAATATCGCCGTTAAATTCTGTCGGATATCGGTATCGGATGTAATGACAAATTCATCGCCACCAATTCGATAAAGTTGGGCGGAATACTCTTCCAGTTTTGACTGCAACTGATGTACGAACGACTGTATCAGTTTGTCCCCTGCGTCATGACCGTGTTTGTCGTTGTAAAACTTCAGATAGTCAATATCGGCCAATACCACACAGGTGGGAATATTGTCTTGGGTATCTCGTGACAACGCGAGACGATTGCCGATTTTGGTGAGTGGGTCCTTGGTTGAAATTTCATCCAAGACCGAATTTTTTCGACGCAACTTCAACATGGCCAGACTGATCAACCAGGTTGTCGTTATCAACAGTAACACCAATGACAACAAGAAGAACAACACCAATCTCGTACGCTTATCCTGTTCCTGTTGTAGTGACAATTGTAACTGGGCAGTTTGAGCCTGAACCTTCGCTTTCTCGACTTCGTACTGGGCTGATATTTCGGCAATTTCGCGTTGATTGAGTCTCTGCTGCTGCTGTTTATACAGAGACAGGTACTCCTCATAACTCTGTAACGCTTCCTGAAATCGCCCTGTTTGTCGGTAAGCATCGACCAACCATAAGTAGCCATCGAGGCTCGCGTGATAACGAATATCGGTGGTTCCGTTTATAGCTTGTTTTAACAGACCAATCGCTGCGTCCGGTTTTCCCGCCCTCAGCTGAACCAACCCTAAATGCAACCGGGCTTCATTCAGATAATCATTATTACCGATTTTTTGTGCCAGCTGGTAGGTGGCATTCGCCAATGTAGAGTATTCGTCATATTCCTGCATCGCCTGCAGAACCTGTAAGTGAATGAGCGAAAAAAACAGAAAATAGTCTTCGCGAGGATCGACCGGATTGTCCAGATACTCATGTATGGTCTGATGAGCGTCGTCAAAACGGTCTAATTTTAAGTACGCTTTAGCCAGCAATCCGGCAACGTAACTGCGTGCATCAAGACGCTGTTCTGGAAAAATGGCAACGGCTTTTTGAAGGTATTCAAGCGCATTTTGGTATTGTTCTGCTTCGAGAAAGGCTTCGCCAACAATAACCTGAATCGTAAAAATGGACGGATGATTTTCATCGAGCTCCTTAAAAATGGTTTCTGCGTCATAGAAGTAAGGTAATGCCTCAGCGACCCGTTGCTTCCTTACCAGCAGCTGACCGTATATATGCAGCAGATTGGCTTTCGACGTGAGACCAAACGTATCATTGGCAGACCAGGCCTGCACACTATCCAAGTGTGGAAGTAACAGATCAAACGCCACCTGAAACTCGGCAAAAAACATCAGATCATAGCACAGAACCATGTACAGATAATTCAGTCTTTCCTGAGGCCAGCCAATAATGCCGGCCGAAGACAGCCGTTGTGCCAACTGAAGGGCGAGTTTATGCCGTTTCTGCTCCCGAATCATCTTACTGAGCTGGGATATTTCATCGCTATACTGATCGAGAGGCATGGCTGCAAGCGCACTAAAAACTTCAACCAAGGTATTTTCTGGTAGCGGATCTTGATTAGGCAACTCCGTAAAAACGGGGCTGTTACTCGTATGACCCTCCGTTTCGCCAAAGGCAGTACCCAGCGGCAATACGCACAGTAAGAGCCATAGCCAGGTTGAACGAACACATTGCAGATTCATGCAATACTACCTTCTCGCTCACCAGTTCACGACATTTCCAAGGCACTGAGACGTGCAGCTATAGGACGACATCGAGAAACCAATTTTAAACTCGGGTTTATAGAAACTCGCTGAAAACTCAGCGAACGGCACCCAATCAACAACCGAATAGTCACAATTTTGACAGGGGTATTTTGATTATAGAAAGAGTGGGTTTAAAAGCCAGTCTCGACAGCAATAAAAGTTTGCGATCTAGGTCTGGATGGTCAGGCTGCAAGGGCTTGCCACAAATGCTCATCAGTCCTAAACGACTTTAATTCACGCATTGAGTCTCATTAATAAACGCTGATGGATCTAATGAAGGTTGAAGTTGTTGGCATGGGTACGAGACGTTGCTGGCAGCGCCAAAATATGAAATACCAAAGTAAGAGATCTTTAGGCGAAAAAAAAACCGCGCTATAAGCGCGGTTTCGTCGGAACCAGGATTGTGCTTACTTGCTGATGTGAGCAGCCAAATCCAATACCTTGTTTGAGTAACCAATTTCGTTATCGTACCAAGAAACCAGTTTCACGAACGTATCTGTCAAAGCGATACCAGCGGCTGCGTCGAATACAGACGTTTGTGTTTCACCAATGAAATCCTGAGAAACAACAGCATCTTCTGTGTAACCCAAAACACCGGCTAATTCAGCGCCAGAAGCACGCTTCATTTCAGCTTTGATTTCTTCATAAGTTGCTGGTTTTTCCAGGTTAACGGTCAGGTCAACAACAGAAACGTTAGCGGTTGGTACACGGAAAGACATACCAGTCAGTTTACCGTTCAATTCAGGAATAACGACGCCGACGGCTTTCGCTGCACCAGTAGATGATGGAATGATGTTCTGAGAAGCACCACGACCACCGCGCCAGTCTTTCGCGGAAGGTCCATCAACAGTTTTCTGAGTCGCAGTAGTGGCGTGAACAGTGGTCATCAGACCATCTTTAATGCCCCACTTATCGTTCAGAACTTTGGCAATCGGTGCCAAACAGTTAGTTGTACAAGATGCGTTAGAAACGATGTCCTGTCCAGCGTAAGACTCGTGGTTAACACCCATAACAAACATAGGAGTCGCGTCTTTGGAAGGACCCGTCAGTACAACTTTCTTTGCGCCTGCTTCAATGTGCTTACGAGCAGTCTCATCAGTCAGGAAGATACCCGTTGCTTCGGCTACAACGTCCACGCCCAGATCGCCCCAAGCCAGGTTTGCTGGATCACGCTCAGCAGTTACCCGAACTTTTTTACCGTTTACAATCAGATGACCATTGTCAACTTCAACAGTACCGTTGAAACGACCGTGTGTAGAGTCGTATTTCAACATGTATGCCATATAGTCAACATCAATCAAGTCATTGATACCAACAACTTCAATATCGTCGCGTTCACAAGAAGCGCGGAAAACGAAACGACCAATACGGCCAAAGCCGTTAATACCTACTTTGATAGTCATGGGCTTTATATCCCCTGTTTGCTGTGTGATTTGAGTGAATTGATTTGGTAGTAAAATTACAAAATTCGAGGCAAAGGTCAAGCACCAGAGGGGGTTTTGTTGCCCTAAATCAAGTAAATTTCCGAAAGTATACTACATTCCGGTTACTTTCTGACCAAATAACGATCACCAGTTTAGACGGGAACTCAGGAAATGCGAATCCGGCGGTGACGCACAGACCGGCGTTCGGGGAAAGTGAACTCAAACTCAAAAACGGGCTGTAATCCAGCTTGTTTCTTTTATTACACAATTGGTACGAATTGAGCAGCACATGGGCAGAATATCTTAATACGATAGATCCATCATTTTCCTCTCAAAACAGTGTCTATTATTATTCGAGTACCATCAACGCCGAAGGAACCATGAACGAAAAGAAACCTGATAAGCCAGACCAGTTTACGGAATCATTCGCCTTTATTCAGGCGATGTTTCAACAACCCGCGAATCCAGTTGACAGACTTAAACGCGCTTTGGTTTTTGGTATAAAGCTGGTTGGTGCAATTACACTTTCACTTCTGCTCATATTTGTAGTGTGGTTTTTAATATCCTTTGATTTTGGGGCTATTTCATTTTCGGATCAGGGCTTAAACATACCCAGACGCCCATAGCGCCTCCACCTTATAGCTTATATTGCGATAACTCATCGTAGATAACTTCAAAATTTTTGACCATACGTTGCACAACGCCATCGTTATCAGTCGTAGAAGTTAATATCACCTGAGAACCATCTGTCACGCTCTGTACATTCTTGTTTATGTCTTCGGCAACATGCGACTGTTCTTCTGCGGCCGTCGCTACCTTTTCGATCGACTCATTTAATGTATTTACTGATTCAAACAGCGATTGAATCATATCAGCATTGAGTCCTACCTTTTCTGCTGTGGTATCAGTTAACTGCTTACAATGCTCCATTGATTTAATGGCATTAGCACTACTGTCGACCAGGCTGGTAATCATATTGCGGATTTCGACAGTGGAGTCCTGCGTACGACTGGCTAAATTGCGAACCTCATCCGCGACAACCGCAAATCCTCGCCCTTGCTCACCTGCCCTCGCCGCCTCAATAGCTGCGTTCAAGGCCAGAAGATTTGTCTGCTCTGCGATCGATTCAATAGTCTGCAATATCTGATTAATACCATCTGTATTCTCAGAAACTTGCTGTACGATGCTGTAGGTTTGATTTATCTCGCGATCAAGTTCGGACATTGATTCACTGATTTCTTTAACCCGATGTGAACCATCTTGTCCCCTTTGCTGTACCGCATTCGTTTCTACAGTTGCTCCCTGCATATCGCTTGCTATGACTAAACTAGTTTGCGACATTTCGGCCATCGCTGTTGCAATCTGGTCTGTATTGGCAAATTGTTTTTCTGCTTCAGAAAGAATGGTCGAGGATATCGTTCGAACTTGTCGCAAAGCATCCTGGGAATGTTCCGAATGCTCGCGCAGCCTTACCAGTGAAGCCCGAACATCTTGTAAATGTTGATTTAATGCAATAATAATGCTGCTGATTTCGTCTTCAGATTCATCATCCAGTCGGTGATTAAAATCCTTATGCACAGAAACATCGTTGAGAAAATGTTGTATTAATGCCACTCTTTTCGATATAGATCGACGAACCAACATACCTAACATCCATACCGGCAACATAACAATTACAAACAATGCGATCAGGACGAATTTTAATCGAACGACTGCTGTTGTTTTCTGCCGAGCGACCTGGATGAGCGACTGCCCGATATCGTAACCAAGTTTATTGATATCACCAATTCGCGCGGTCGCGATCTCGAACCAATTGCTCGGTCCCGTTATCGACGACAAATCATTCTCTGAGTTAAAAAGCTGGACAGCACTGTCAACATCTTTCCAAGCGCTACTTGCCTCAAAATTCCGCAACTTCTCTTGCCAGGCGTCTGGTGCTTCAAGCAAAAAAAGCTCATTTCGGATGGATTCATCTCGTACATAAAACTGAATAGCCTGGCGTCTGGTTTCGGTTGTTTGCCCAGCGCTAAAAACACCATTCAAGGCTCCTCGATACTGTCCAGCTCTTTCTTTCATCCACAGCAATTGCAATCGAGCATTCATCAATTTCGCTGAATCGGGGTCGCTAACTTTCAACAGTAAACGTTCAATTGCTACCAACGAACGACGGTTAAGTTCAGAATAATAATCGAATGCACCGTTATTAGCGGCCACGTTATCCACGCGTTGGCGTACTGACGCTCTTTCCGATAGTTGCTCCTTGATAGGTTGAATAAGCAAAGAAAATTCACCGGAAGTAAACATATTCAGACTAGTGACGTCGAAGTCTAGCAAAGCAGTTGAAGCAGCGTCAGCCTTCTTCCGTTGCTCATCAACACCAGTTTTACCCACTAGACCTCCGCTGCCCAAAAAGCCAGCAGTAAGCCCTCTTTCTACCGCATGATTATGCGCTACAGCGTCGAACAAGGCTGAAAGCTTGACGATATCTTCTGTCATCTGCTCATCAGAAATGCGTTTGTTTAACATGATAACGACGACCGTTAACGTGATTATCGCGACAAGCATGGGTAAGAGAGTCGCCAATGTAATCGCCTGAGCAACCTTTAAACGCTTTAACAAACTCATCAAGCACTCCATTTTGATTAACTAATCCAACTTGGAGAATTATCGGCACTTGCCAAGCAGGCTTGAGTAGAAAATCAGAATAAACTGACTTAATGAAGAAAAGGGACTGACCGTAAGGGAAAAAGAGCACTCACACGACGGCCGGACAATAGGAAAAATGGACGAGCAAATGACAATCGCCAACATCGAATTGGGTAATATTTTTGCACACTTAGAAAACTAGCTGGATAGGCGATTCAATCGAGAAAATCAACCACACCAGTTTCTATTGAGTACTGCGCACCAATCACCTTAAGTTGACCGCTTTGTACCCGCTGTTCCAAGCTCGGAGACGAGTATCGAATTTGATTTACTGAGGCCCGAATGTTTGCCCGAACGGCGTACTTGGCAAGATTTTCAGGATCTTTGGACAGATCCGTTTCGTAGAGTGTTTCCAACGATGGGCGTATTCTTGAGACAATGGAATTCAAATTATGCGAATGTTTTGCATCCGGGTTCTTCAGTGCTTCCAGTGTGGCCTGAATTGCACCACAGCTGGTATGCCCCAAGACGACGACCAACGGCGTATCATACGACTCAACTGCAAATTCAATACTGCCCACCTGAGATGGCGCAACAATATTTCCGGCTACCCGGATCACGAACAGATCACCCAGACCATGATCGAAAATAATCTCTGCCGGTGCACGAGAGTCGGAACAACCAAGGATAATTGCCCAAGGGCTCTGACCACCCACCAAATCGGTTCGGCGCTGCACATTAACGACTTCACTGTAGCGGGACTGGCCATCGACATAACGCCGGTTGCCAGATTGCAGTCGTTCCAAAGCTTCGTCAGAGGTAATCATGGATAGGGTGTCTTCTTATAGCCAATGTCATTCGGAAAACCGACCTTAGCGGGAATAAGAAAAAACACAAGCCACTTTACGTCAGCTCATTCGTGAAAATCGCTCAACAAATCCCGAAAACTGTTGCTTACAGCAATGATGAGGTACGTGAATCACCACAACTAAGCTTCAGCAGACGGGCTCATAAATGGATGTATCATGATGACCAAGAAACGAATCGTTGTCCTTACAATCAGTGTCTTGATCAACCGATAGCGGGCGTTGGCACTCTGACAACACCTTCCATCAATATTCGTGCACTTCGACTCATAACAACTTTTTCAACTTGCCATTTTCCATTGTTCAAGTTCGCTTTCGCCCCCACTTTCAAGGTGCCTGATGGGTGTCCAAACCTGACCGATCGGATTGTTTTCTGACCGATAACATCATTGACCAGTGTACCGGGGACGACTGCAGCAGCCGCGATAGAAACGGCTGCCGTACCCATCATGGCGTGATGGAGTTTCCCCATGGACAACGCCCTGACCACCAAATCAATATCCTTTGCCAACACAGGTTTCCCGCTGGACGCAACGTAGTCCTGAGCTGATCCGATAAAAGCGATTTTAGGTGTATGTTGACGTTGTGCGGCTTCATCATGAGTTGCAATTAACCCCATTTTGACCGCACCAATGGCACGCAAAACTTCAAATTTTTCTAACCATTCCGGGCTGGAATTAATATCCTCCTGCAACTCCGTTCCGGTTAATCCAAGATCCGAAGCTGAAACAAACACGGTCGGAATACCGGCACTGATCAATGTCGCCTTCAATCGCCCACCCGGTACAATATCTTCGGGAACTTCCAAGTCATCCTGCAGATTACCGGTTGGAAACAATGCACCTTCGCCATCTGCCGGGTCTAAGAATTCAACAGCAATTTCAGCGGCCGGAAAAGCAACACCGTCCAACTCAAAGTCACCTAATTCCTGCACAAAGCCATCGGATACCGGCACTTTAACCACAATGGTTTTCTGTATATTTGCCTGCCATATCCGGACCGGCATATTGCCGTTTTCAAGCGAATCAGACAGATCCACCAACCGTTTCTCAATGGCAAAACTGCCAACGGCTGCGGTCAGGTTTCCGCAATTCCCGCTCCAATCAATGAACGGTTTATCAATGGAGACCTGGCCAAACAGATAGTCCACATCGTGGTTAACCCGACTGCTCTTGGATACGATTACCACCTTACTGGTGCTGGACGTAGCGCCTCCCATACCATCGGTATGCTTTCCATAAGGATCTGGGCTGCCAATCACGCGCAGTAGCAGCGCATCCCGCAGAGGCCCCGGTTGCTGTGCCCACGAAGGAAGATCCTGAAGAGCGAAGAACAGGCCTTTACTGGTACCACCACGCATGTAGAGCGCCGGTATTTTAATCTGTGCTGAATCAGCCATCCTATTGAACCTCTGAAGATTGCAAAAAGTCCTGAGCGAAGCGCTGTAAAACCCCGCCGGCTTGGTACACAGAAAGTTCTTCCGCGGTGTCCAGACGGCAAGTCACATTCACCAAAAAGGCTTCTCCGTCTTTCCGGGTCACACGCAATTGCACTGATTCTCGTGGTGCAATGTTGCCAACTACATCGTAGGTTTCGGTACCGTCCAATTGATACGTATGGCGGGTATCTCCATTCTGAAATTCCAGCGGTAACACACCCATGCCCACCAGGTTAGTTCGATGAATCCGTTCAAAACCTTCCGCAACAATGGCTTCAACGCCTGCTAAACGAACGCCTTTCGCGGCCCAATCACGAGACGATCCCTGACCGTAATCCGCTCCGGCGATAATAATTAAGTTCTGTTTTCGTTCCATGTAGGTTTCTATGGCTTCCCACATCCGAACCTGTTGACCTTCCGGTTCCAAACGCGCCAGGGAACCCTGGAGAATTTCACCTTGCTCATCACGACACATCTCATTGAGCAGTTTCGGGTTGGCAAAGGTTGCGCGTTGCGCGGTCAGGTGATCGCCCCGATGGGTTGCGTAGGAATTAAAATCCGCTTCTGGAACGCCCATACGCGTGAGATATTCCCCTGCCGCACTATTCGCCAAGATAGCATTCGACGGCGACAGGTGATCGGTGGTGATATTGTCACCCAGCACAGCCAGTGGTCGCATACCCCGCAATGTCCGTTCGCCTGCCAGGGCGCCTTCCCAATAAGGTGGCCGGCGAATATAGGTGGATTGTGGCCGCCATTCGTATAACGGACTGCTGGCACGCTGTGCCGCATCCAGATTAAACATTGGAATATAAACTTCATTGAATTGCTCAGGCTTAACGTGAGCATTCACGATGGCATCGATTTCTTCATCGTCCGGCCAAAGGTCGGCCAGATAAACCGCGTTCCCCTTTGAGTCGTAGCCAAGGATATCTTTCTCAATATCAAAACGGATAGTGCCGGCAATGGCATACGCCACGACCAACGGAGGCGAGGCTAGAAAAGCCTGTTTGGCATAAGGGTGAATTCGACCATCGAAGTTCCTGTTCCCGGAAAGAACGGCCGTGGTGTAAAGATCTCGTTCGATAATTTCCTGCTGAATGTCAGTAGCCAGCGCGCCACTCATCCCATTGCAGGTGGTACAGGCGTAGGCCACAATGCCAAAACCCAAGTTCTCCAGTTCGCAGAGCAGACCCGCGTCTTCCAAATACAGCCGTGCGACTTTAGATCCCGGTGCAAAGGACGATTTAACCCATGGTTTACGCACCAGTCCAAGTTTATTAGCGTTACGAGCCAACAACCCGGCGGCGACCACGTTACGGGGATTAGACGTATTGGTACACGAGGTAATGGCCGCGATAATGACTGCCCCATCCGGCAATTTACCATCACGTTCATCCTGTTGAGCTTGCCCCAATTGTCCGGCGATACCCTGTTCGTGCAACTGACTCGTCGGTAATCGCCGATGAGGATTGGAAGGTCCGGCCATGTTGCGAACGACGGAAGATAAGTTAAATTCCAATACGCGCTCATAGACCGCACCGGTCATATCATCAGCCCAAAGACCGGTGATTTTTGCATAAGTTTCAACCAGCTTGACTTGCTGCGTACTGCGTCCAGTCAGCTTCAGATATTCGATGGTTTGCTCATCAATGTAAAACAGTCCTGCTGAGGCGCCAAATTCAGGCGTCATATTGGAAATGGTTGCGCGATCACCGATGGTCAACGCTCGAGCACCTTCACCAAAAAACTCCAGATACGCCGAGACAACTTTCTGTTGCCTCAGAAACTCTGTCAGCGCCAATACAATATCGGTCGCGGTTATGCCCGGCTGTCGTTTGCCCGTTAGCTTCACACCAATCACATCGGGCATCCGCATCATCGAAGGTCGCCCAAGCATGACTGTTTCTGCCTCCAGGCCGCCGACGCCGATAGCAATCACACCCAAGGCGTCAACATGCGGTGTGTGAGAATCTGTTCCGACACAGGTATCTGGGTAGGCAATACCGTCGCGACTCTGTACAACTGGAGACATTTTTTCAAGATTAATTTGATGCATGATGCCATTCCCGGCTGGAATGACATCGACATTTTCAAAGGCAGTTTTGGTCCATTCGATGAAGTGAAAACGGTCTTCATTGCGGCGGTCTTCTATCGCCCGGTTCTTTTCAAAGGCGTCGGCTTCAAATCCACCATGTTCAACGGCCAGGGAATGATCGACGATCAACTGTGTCGGAACGATAGGGTTCACCCGTGAAGGATCGCCACCCTGCTCAGCTATTGCATCCCTTAATCCAGCCAGATCAACCAAGGCAGTTTGACCCAAAATGTCGTGGCAAACCACGCGTGCAGGATACCAGGGAAAATCCAAATCCTGGCGACGCTCGATCAATTGAGTGAGGGCATCTGGCAACAACGACTGATCACATTTTCGAACCAACTGTTCCGCCAGAATTTTTGCGGTATACGACAGTGTGTCATATGCATTTTCTTTAATATCGTTGACCGCAGCACGGGCATCAAAAAAATCCAATCCGATATCGGCAAGCGATTTGCGATAGTGTGAATTCATAGTTTCCACCGGTCTTTAACGTTGGTTTATCGGAATATAATCTCGGGCATCGGCACCAACATAACCCGCGCTCGGGCGAATAATTCGATTGTTGGCACGTTGTTCTTTCACGTGAGCGGTCCAACCGGCAACCCGTGACATAACGAAAATCGGTGTAAATAAATCGGTTGGAATGCCCATATGGTGATAGGTCGAGGCATGATAAAAATCGGCATTGGGGAACAGCTCCTTTTCGCGCCACATGACCTGTTCACAACGCTCAGAGATATCAAATAACCTCATGTCTTCAATCTGTTCAGAAATCTTGCGCGACCATTCTTTGATGACGACATTGCGAGGATCACTGGTGCGGTAAACAGCATGACCAAAGCCCATAATTTTGTCTTTACGTGCCAGCATGGCCATCAACTTCTGTTCGGCATCGTCGGCGTCTTTAAAAGAGCTGATCAGCGCCATGGCGGCTTCATTGGCGCCGCCATGTAGCGGTCCACGCAACGTTCCGATGGCCGCCGTTACCGTGCTGTAGATATCAGTTAAGGTACTGGCCGCGACCCTTGCCGCGAACGTTGATGCATTAAATTCATGTTCGGCATACAGAATTAACGACGCCTGCATCGCCCGAATGTGAAGTTCTGAGGGTGCCTTCTGTGTCAACAATCTTAGCCAATGCTCTGCGATAGAGTGCCCTTCGGACAGCGTTGAAATTCTGGTGCCGTGAAAATGAAAGTGGTACCAGTAAGCCATAATACCCGGAAACTTGGCCAACATATTGATGATGTGCTGATCCTGTTCTGCAAAGTCATTTTCAGGTTCCAATGTACCCAATGCGGAACATCCGGTTCGCATAACATCCATCGGATGAGCAGACTTTGGAATTCGCTCCAGAATTTCACACAAGGCTTCAGGCAATTGACGGTGAGCGGTCAACGCTTGCAGATATTCGGTAAGTTGTATTTGCGTCGGCAACTCACCGAATTGCAACAGGTACGCAACTTCTTCAAAACTGGCATTCGCCGCCAGATCGGCAATATCGTATCCACAATAAGTCAGTCCACTGCCGGTCACACCGACCGTGCAGAGCGATGTTTCACCGGCAATCTGTCCTCTGAGTCCGGCGGTACTGGTTGATTTAGCTACCATGTTTCTCTCCCGTTCTTTTTTATTTTTTTACGAACTTTTCTATGACGGAAACTCAGTCATTTTTGGCGAACAACGCATCGAGTTTTTGTTCGTATTCGTGATAATTCAGTACATCGTACAATTCCATTCTCGTTTGCATGGTATCGACGACGGCTTTCTGATCACCATGTTCAAGAATGCTTTGATAAACGTTCAGTGCTGCTTTACTCATGGCTCGGAACGCACTGAGAGGATATAGCACCATCGCACAGCCAACGTCGGCTAATTGCTGTTGATTGAAAAGCGGTGTTTGTCCGAATTCGGTGATATTCGCCAACACAGGAACCGATAGCGCATTGGTGAATGCCTGATAATCTTCAAGGGTATGGACCGCTTCCGCAAAAATACCATCAGCACCTGCGTCGACACAGGCTGTTGCTCGCGCAAGCGCTGCGTCCAGTCCTTCCTGAGCAAACGCATCGGTACGGGCCATAATGAAAAAGTCGCTGTCCTGCCGCGCATCCACACAGGCTTTGATCCTGTCCACCATTTCGGCTTGCGACACAATCTCTTTATTGGGTCGATGGCCACATCGCTTTTGTGCCACCTGGTCTTCGATATGAACGGCAGCTACACCCGCACGCTCCATTTCCCGAATGGTTCTGGCAATATTGAAAGCCCCACCCCACCCTGTGTCTATATCCACTAATAAAGGTAAATCTGTCGCCTGAGTAATACGGCTGGCATCCGTGACAACATCGTTCATGGAAGTCACACCCAAATCCGGTAAACCGAAAGAGGCATTGGCGACACCGCCACCAGACAAGTAAATCGCTTTGTGCCCCGCGCGCTCCGCTAACATGGCCGTGTAGGCATTTATTGTTCCGACAATAGGCAGTATGGAATGGTCGTGTATGGCTTGACGAAAACGTTTTCCGGCACTCATACTTTTTCTCCTGTTAAAGCGCTTGTTAGACGAGATTCCAATGCCCGTCGGGCAGCAGAAATGTGACGTTTCATTAGCATGGACGCCAGTTCGCCATCTCGGTTCACCAGCGCATCCAGAATATGTTGATGCTCTTGCAAAGCTTTTGAAGGCCGGGAGCGATATTGCGCGGTCTGAAACCGATACATTCTGACCCGGTGATACAATTCATCGCACAGCAATTGAATTAGCCAGCTGTTTCGAGAACATTGAATAATCTGAAAGTGGAAGTCCAGATCCGCATCCTGATCGATATAAACTTCACCATCGTGCGCTGTCAAAAACTGACGATGCCTCTGGAGCAGACTTTGCAAATGCTCCATATCATCCTGCGTCATATGTTGAGCAGCCAGCTCACAGGCCAAGGCTTCAAGGCTTTCCCTTAACTGGTAAATTTCGATCAATTCAGCAATATCAAAAGAAACTACCTGGGCCCCAACATGCGGCACTTTTTTTACCAGCTTTCGGCTTTCCAATCGCTGCAAGGCTTCCCGTAATGGTCCTCGCCCACAATCCAGCTCCTGAGCCAGATCGGTTTCCCGCAAGCGACTACCGGGGGCAATAGTCCCGGTTACAATTGCTTCTAGCAGGTGTTTATAAATTTTATCGCTGCGAGTGATTTCCATATTGTTAACAATCTGATAAGACAAAAGCAAAATACGACGAATTAATACGAATAACAAGCTTAAATTGTTAACAATTAGTCGTAACAATTGAACTCACAAAAAAATTTGCATGCATTTAGAGACATCATTATTGGACTCAACAAAACAGACCAATAGCAAAATGCGAACCCTTCAGAACACTATTTTTATACTATTGAGTAATTTATTTAACTTTAAGAATTTAAATAATATTCTTTATCTCGCTTTAAGGATGTAGCAAACGTTAGTTGTACAAATCAATATTCAATTAAGGACAAAGAAAAAATGAAACAAGTCATCACCCTGTTATTAGCTGTCTTTACCTTGGCGTTTACGGCACCTGTTTTTGCCGATGCCAACGACTCAGCAAGCTCATCAGAAGCGGTTGTGCTGTATGTCGACATCAACACTGACAGCGCCGAGAAAATTGCAGACCTGTTAAAAGGTGTTGGTCTGAAAAAGGCACAGGCGATTGTCGAGTATCGAGAAGAGTTCGGCCCATTCAGCGCAGTTGAAGATTTGCTGAATGTACCAGGCATTGGACCGTCAACTCTTGAAAGCAATAGAGCAGCCATTCGCTTAGGCGAAACCGAAGGCTGATAAAAGAAATACAAGGATTAGGGATTATTTAAGGAGAGGCAGCAGGATGCTGACTCGAAAAGGACTTCTCGAAAGGACTCTGGGACCCGGAATCATGCAGTATCCGGGACCACTCATCACACCAAAAACGCCAGAAATTTGATCTCGTAACCCATCACGCCCATTCCACTTTATCTGCATAGGCCTTTAGTTTCTCGACGCAAAGTTACATATGCCTCTAGGCATCATACTTTCCCATCAACAACGCCAGAAATGACAAACCTCTGTAACCTTCCGAGACCTAAAACTCATCCGAAATAATTAGCATCGCGTATAACGAAGCTGTTTTTCGTTATAATTTTGGATATATCTAATGCGCTTAACCGCACCCTTGAACGCAATCACCTTCACCACTAAAGACATCTATGGAAAAGACCTTTCACTGCAAGAATTGAAGGGTAAAAAAGTCATTCTGAGCTTTTTCAGAGATGCTGCCTGCCCTTTCTGCAACTTCCGAGTTTACGAGTTCACGCACAAATACAAAGCATGGCAGCAACAAGGCATTGAAGTCATTGCGGTTTTCAGCTCGCCTGCGAATGAAGTACGTGCGCACGTGGCCCGATACCCGAGACCTTTCCGACTGATCTCAGACCCGAATTTAACCATTTACAACAAATATGGCGTTGAAAAAAGTGCCAGCGCCTTGTGGAAAGCCCTGCTGTTCCGGTTGCCGCGCATTCTGAAAGGGATCATGAAAGGCGGACGCCCAAAACCAAACCCTCACGTCACATTGGTGCCAGCAGACTTTCTGATCAACGAAAAAGGGCAAATCGAAGATACCTGGTATGGACGCAACACCAGCGATCATATTCCATTGGAACGCATCGACGCCTTTATTAAAGGCTGATCGCGCCTGCTAGTCTCCACAATTCCGAACTTGGCTCCGATGGTTGCAATGCCTTTACGAGTCACGCCTAAAAACTCAAGCTTCAGCGGTTGGGAGCCGGCCCCTATATCGAATTATCTTTTATTGTGGCAAGTTTAACTTCTTACTGGGAATATGGTCCGAGCAGAGGGATTCGACCTGATCCTCAGGCGGCCCGACTCTTGCGTTTTCTTTGAATTCTTTCAGGGAAGTTGGTCGGAGCAGAGGGATTCGACCTGGTCCGAAGGTGGCCCGACTCTTGCGTTTTCTTTGAACTCTTTCAGGGAAGTTGGTCGGAGCAGAGGGATTCGACCTGGTCCGCAGGCGGCCCGGCTCTCGCGTTTTCTTTGAATTCTTTCAGGGAGGTTGGTCGGAGCAGAGGGATTCGAACCCCCGACCCTCTGGTCCCAAACCAGATGCGCTACCAAACTGCGCTATGCTCCGACAAATTGGCGGTGAGTGAGAGATTCGAACTCTCGATACGATTTCTCGTATACACGCTTTCCAGGCGTGCTCCTTCAGCCACTCGGACAACTCACCGTTTTGCTGCGTTAGCCAACTCTGTTTACGTTGCTTAAGTAACAAACAACGAAAAAAACAGTGTATTGTCAAACGAGGCGCGCACTCTATCGAAAAAAATGGCGAATTTCAAGACTTTTGTCGTGTAAAAACAACAGCTTACGGTCTACTTTTTCGCTAGCTGCACTGCAAGTGAGGTGACAAAATCGTCTTTTTCCAATTTTGGAACTTCCTTATCTTCAGCCAATGGCGTCCCAACATACAGAAAGCCGATGATTTGCTCATTAACGTCTAAATTCAATGATTCTCTAACCGACTGAGAATAGGCCGCATCGCCCGTTCGCCATACCGCACCGTAGCCCAGCGCATACAGAGCCATGATTAAACTGTGAGCAGCGCAACCCGCAGCAATCTGCTGTTCCAGAACC
The DNA here is from genome assembly GCA_050293765.1 of Reinekea sp. Classification (GTDB taxonomy): domain Bacteria; phylum Pseudomonadota; class Gammaproteobacteria; order Pseudomonadales; family Natronospirillaceae; genus Reinekea. The sequence continues at coordinate 100,727 of JBNKNI010000002.1, read as the reverse complement.
GGAACCTTAGGGTGATCGTTGACGTGCGCATAACAGACAATAACCAATGGCGCTCGCAACGGGCCATTTTTAACCTTTTCGATCTGCTGCTCAGATAACCCTGAAACGTCCCTCTCCAGCCCCTTTGCGAGGAGAACACCCAGTTGATCCCGTTCAGTACCTCGACACTCAATAAAGCGCCAAGGACGCAACCAGGCATGATCCGGCGCCCTAAAAGCAGCCTCATAACAATGAGCCAACTCCTCGACTGAGGGCATTGGATCCGTTAATCGGGGGTGAGATACCCGGTTTTTAAGGCCTTCCAACAAAGTAAGTTTTTTCTTAATAGTCATCGCCAAGCCAATGATTTTGCTGTCATTTTGCAGTACATTAACACACTCGTTACTTTTCCAGCACAGTTAGCGCACGAATAATAAAAGGTTGAGCAATAGTATGTCGAAACAGCCGCAGGTCCAAAAGAGACCAACCGCGCAAAAAAAGACGGTAAAAAGCCTACATCAAAGCGCTACGCAAGAACTCGAATTATTTGATGACTTTACCGTGTTATCGATATCGGCAGAATTTAATTCTCGGTCGATTATTTATTTAACGTTGGCCGGAACATTGGTCAGTACGATCTCCTCCGGCACCATTTCCCAGTTTTTTTCCCTGGTTGTCGCCTTTTGTTTAGCGTATCCAACCATGATGCGTTATCTGAGCCTGCCTCTGCGCAGACGCTACCCTAAACAGGTGGGTTACACCCTGATTCTGTTTGACGCTTTTCTGATCGGCGTTTTACTGGTGGTCATGGGCATGCCCATTATGCCCTCCATTTTCATCCTGATTATGGCGAACGCCAGTTTTATTGCCATGGGACAGGCCCTTGCTTACCTGTTATGCCTTGCATTTATGGCCACCGGCGCCTTTGCAACGTTCTATCTGTTAAGCGACTTTAAAATTACCGAACCACCGCTCATGACATCACTGATTGCTGGTTTCGGTACAGGTTTGTACGTGGCCATAACGGCCTATTACACCAATCAATCGGCCCGCCGTTTGAAAGCTGCGCGATTGGAAATGTACAAGCAAAATGAAAAATACCGCTCGCTATCGCGCAAACTGTCAAAGTATCTTTCACCTCAGGTTTGGGAAAACATTTTCAGCGGCAAACGTGATGCCAAGTTGGAAACACAACGTAAACGCCTGGTCATATTCTTTTCAGACATCAAAGGTTTCAGTGAACTTTCTGAACAAATGGAGTCCGAAGCACTGACAGCCCTCATCAACACCTACCTCAATGAAATGAGTAAAATCGTCATGAAGTATGGCGGCACCATTGATAAGTTTATCGGGGATGCCATCATGGTGTTTTTTGGTGACCCTGAAACCAAAGGCGTGAAAAAAGACGCTGAAGCCTGTGTTGCCATGGCCATTGAAATGCGCAAACACATGAAAGTGCTGCGCCAACGCTGGAAAGCTCAGGGCATTCAACAGCCCCTAGAAATACGCATGGGTATCAATACCGGATACTGCACTGTTGGTAATTTCGGCGCTGAAACCCGAATGGATTACACCTTGCTCGGAAAAGAAGTTAACTTAGCGTCGCGATTGGAATCTTCAGCGGAACCCAGCGAAATTTTAATATCCTACGAAACTTACTCTTTAGTACAGGACAGAATTTTGTGTCGTGAAAAAGGCCAGATAAAGGCAAAAGGCTTCAGCCGACCTATCCCTGTGTATCAAGTGGTTGATTTCCGGAAAGATCTGGGCGCCAGACGCTCATTCACCGAGTTAGACCTCGAAGGGTTTTCCATGTCCCTTGATATGGAAAAAATTAAAAATTACGATCGTGATAAAATTCTCGACATTCTCGATAAAGTCAAAAAATCGCTATCCAGCAAAGATATCCAATAACGGGATTGATCAGAACGGGGGCGGAATACGCCCCCCTTCCGGACCAAGCTTTATTGACGTACCAGCCTGGTATTATCGGCAAACCCATCCGCAACGTCTGTACGATAAGGATTTATATCCAGCCCACCTCGTCGTACATAACGAGCGTAAACAGTCAACTCATCACAATGGCACCGCGCTTTCAGATCCATAAAAATGCGCTCGACGCATTGCTCATGAAACTCATTATGCTGACGAAATGAAATCAGGTATTTCAGTAGCGATTCGCGGTTAATCTTAGGGCCACGATATTCTATAAACACGCTGCCCCAGTCCGGTTGACCAGTCACCAAACAGTTAGATTTCAACAGATGCGAACACAACCGCTCATGAACGTCCCCTGCTTCCGTCGACAACAATTCCGGCTTCGTTTGGTAGTCTGAAATTTCTATATCCAACTCATCAATACATATAGCGTCAATCGATTGAATATCAGCACTGTTACCCGCTTGTTGCAACATGACAACGGTAACCTTCACCGAGGCGCCTGCTGCGACAGACAGATCGTTTTCCAATAACTTCTGGACTTGCTGAACGCTTTGAAAGCGCGTTTGATTAAATGAGTTTAAATAAAGCTTAAATGACTTCGACTCAACGAGATTTGGGCTGCTGGCGGGAATAAAAAATTCCGCCAAGGCAACAACCGGTTTCCCTTTGTCATTCAACCATGACAGCTCGTAGGCATTCCAGATATCAACACCATGAAAGGGCAACTGCTTTTCAATGCCTAACTCATCGCGCTTTTCCTGTCGGGCAATCGGAAACAACAGACTGGCATCGTACTGATCAATATAGGTACTGGTTTTTCCCAGTGGTGAATTCTCAGGTGTCGTCATGGCTGATCCTTAGGTGCGCAATCCGCGCCCGGTGTTAAGTAAATACATTGCCCAGCTACCCAGCACAAGTACGAACAAGCCAAGCATGGCGTAGGCGGTTGCCACCGGAATATCAGAGACACCGATAATGCCAAAGCGAAAGGTATTAACCATGTACAGAATCGGGTTCAACTTGCTGACCCATTGCCAGAAGTCTGGCAACAGACTGACAGAATAGAAAACGCCACCTAAATAGGTCAATGGCGTCAATATAAAGGTCGGCACAATGGTGACGTCATCAAACTTAGTCGCGAATATCGCGTTAATCAAACCCGCAATCGAAAACACAATAGCCGTTAACAAAATGACGGATATAGTGACGAATATGTGGGAGACGACTAATTTAGAAAACCATAGACTCAGCAACATAACTATGAGCCCGCATGCCAGACCACGGGCAACTCCGCCGATGACAAATCCAGATAAAATCACCCAGTTAGGGACTGGTGCTACCATGAGCTCTTCAAGCGATCGCTGAAATTTATTGGAAAAAAAGCTGGAACTCACATTGCCATAGGCGTTGGTAATGACGGTCATCATGATCAAACCGGGTACAATAAATTGCATGTAATCGAACCCGCCCATTTCACCGATACGACTACCGATCAGATTTCCAAAGATAACAAAATACAACACCATAGTGATGGCGGGCGGTAACAACGTCTGAGGCCAGATACGCAAAAAACGCCTTACTTCTTTTACAACAATCGATGAAAAGGCTACCCAATACGGATGTGTCATACTTTACTCCCGGTTTCTGGCTGATTTTCGGTTAAATCCACAAACAATTCCTCAAGACGATTGGTCTTAGGGCGCATACTCAATATCGGCAAATCATACTGGTCGAAGAGCGCGAACACCTGATTCAGACTCTCACCTCGCTTGATATGAAATTCCACACTTCCATCGCCCGTGAGGTGTGCATTGAATTGATTGAAAGCTTCTGGTAACGATTCAGGACTCTGCGCAAAATCGGCGACAAACGTTGACCGATCCTTATCTTTCAATAATTCCTTGGTGGGTCCCTGAGCAATAATTTCACCCTTTCCGATAATAGCGAGATTTCGGCATAAGGACTCGGCCTCTTCAAGGTAATGAGTCGTCAGGATAATTGTCGTACCCTGGCGATTTAATTCAGTCAGGAAAGTCCACATAGAACGACGAATCTCAATATCCACACCCGCCGTCGGCTCGTCCAGTATCAGAATTTTCGGCTCATGAACCAAGGCGCGAGCGATCATCAGCCGACGCTTCATACCGCCGGACAGCATGCGTGCCTGAGTGTCCTTTTTTGACCATAAATCCAGTTTCTTCAAATATTCTTCGGCTTTTACCGCAGCCTGTTTACGATTTAATCCATAATAACCGGCTTGCTGTACGATAATGTCGAACACTTTCTCAAAGGCGTTGAAATTAAATTCCTGAGGGACCACACCCAGGCTTCGCTTAACCTGTTCGCGTTGGTTAACCAGGTCATAGCCATTTACTCTGACATCACCACTGGTTTTATTAACTAATGATGAAACGATACCCAGTGAAGTGGACTTGCCTGCCCCGTTAGGCCCCAACAGAGCAAAGAAATCGCCTTCCTGAACAGTGAGGTCGATCCCCTTCAATGCGGTAAAGCCATTGTCATACACCTTCACCAAACTCGATATTTCGAGAGCATTTGCCATAAACTTACCTCATTAAAGTGAACGTTCATTTGGAATAGCCCGTATAAGTGGGTGCAACAGGAGAAAAATTCAATGTCGAAACCCTACGCACTGATTACAGGCGCTTCCGGTCTATTGGGCCATTCGGTCTGCGAACTGCTCAATAAAGAAGGCTATACAACGATTGCGCTAAAACATAAAACTAACACCCTCGCCCATCATCAGGTCAACACATTTGATGATTTAAGTACCCTGACCCGTCATTTTACGTTAGTGATCAACCTGGCAGGCGCCCCGATTGCCGGCTTTCCATGGACCGATGGACGTAAGCGTTTACTACGCGCCTCCCGAATCGACATAACTCACCAACTGGTTGAATCGCTGAAACGCAATGAGGTGACTTGTGATCACTTTATTTCCGGATCAGCAATTGGGTTCTATGGTCCCGGTGCCGTGTCAGTAACCGAAACGGCTCCGCCTGGAGATGATTTCAGTGCGCAACTTTGCCAGCAGTGGGAGGCTGAAGCCCTCGGGGCATCCAACTTCGCACAGAGAACAACCGTACTGCGCACTGGCTTGGTTTTTTCGGCCGCTGGTGGCTTTCTGAAACCACTCATCCTGAGTACAAGGCTGGGTGTTGGTGCGATTATGGGTTCCGGTGGGCAAGGCATTTCATGGATTGATCATACGGATTGGCTCGGAGGCTTAAAACACATCATAAAGCAAAAAATCGAGGGGGCTGTTAATTTAACGTCACCAGCCCCTGTTCGTCATGACGAACTCATGAAGACCCTTTCAACTCAGCTGGGAAGACCCCTTTACTTCAAAGTACCTGAAATAATGCTTAGTCCGGTTGGGGAAATGAAAACCCTGTTTTTGGAAGGCCAGTTTGTTTTGCCGTCCAGATTACTCGAAACTGGCTACCAGTTCAGATTCCCGACCGTAAGGGACTCATTAGCCCACATCCTCTCGTAGCCAGAGCCAGAGCCAGAGGAAACTAAATGCGCTTCTTCAGTACATTTTCAACATAGCTCTTTGAGGCAAATGGCATTCCCACATCTGACCCACTGGCTTCACTGAGATACCAGCGATGTTCGAGAATTTCATGGAACAGCTCTGCATCATCGAGCCCTCCTTTCAACTCATGAGGAATGGTTTGTACGGATGGATTAAATACTTCGGCAATCCAACGATAAGCGGCAACAGGCAAAGGCACGTCACGACCATCTTGTTCAGACAAGATAATCCGGTATCGGTTCAAGCTATTCAATAATCGACGTGCCTGATTTTCCTGCACCTGTAAACCAGTCAGCGACGCTAGCCGGCGTTTGTGATGCCAGTGCTCCACCACTCTGGGAACCATCTTAACTTGCTTCCCATTATCAACTGTGGTGATTTCCATTTCTTCGACGTCAAAGCCTAATTCGTTAAGCCGGCTGATGCGTTTTTCAATCAGATATTGATCTTCTGGATCAAACACATCTGAACGTGTCAGCTCAGCCCACAGATTGCGGTAACGCTCTACCAGAGAATCCGCCAGATCTACTGGGTCTAACTGACCCGGCAAGCCTACCGACGCTTCAAGGTCCATTAAATCCCCGGCGATATTGGTATGGGCCAAATCCAGATCAAATTCACGTCGACGATCAGTTAATTCATCCAACAGTTCTCCGGTTTCCGCGTCCACAAGATACGCCGCCATCAATCCAGCATCCCGGCGAAATAACGCATTGGAAAAGGAACAATCTCCCCAATAGAAACCAGACAGGTGCAAACGCACCAACAGTTCCGCCAAGGCGTCTAGCATTTGATGCATTTGCTCCGGAGAAATGCCCTGCTGAATAATGATCCGATACGGTAGAGCACCGACAAGATAGTTGGTAATAAGCAAACCACGATTTTCAACACTCGTGGTCGATGCGGCGCTGTTCGATTGTGCAGCACTGACGTTTTCATCCCGGTGTGTCACCAAACCCACTGGCTCAACCACTGGAAGTCCCAATTCCTCCAGTTCACGTAACAACCGGTATTCATTGCGGGCAATGGGTGTCGATAATTCTTTTAACGCATACACCTGATCTTTGTGGGAAATGAACTTCACTACGTTACGATGAATACCACGGGCGACTTCGACAAAATGCTCTTCAGGCCAATCGTTCAGATGCCGGGACCAAGGTAAGCGGAGATCGGTAAAATAATGACTGGGTGACGCGATTTGAAATTTCATTCCTACCTCAGATTAAGTCGAATACAACCTAGTGTAACCAATTCTCTTAAAGTTGAGCGTGCCCGTTTTCACAGTCAGCTTGTCAGTACTGTGCAAATATAAACAAGTACAGGCAACAAGGACAAAAAAGCCGACATAAACGTCGGCTTTTTTCAGCTAAGCAATCCGAGGTAGATTACAGTCGCTCTTCAGTTTCACCATCGAACAGGTGCAACTTATCAGTATTGATGTGCAATTCTACAGTGCTGCCCAGTTGCGGCGTCTTGTGAACGTCCATCTTCGCGATAAACTCTTTCTTTTCATGATCCAGAGACATATGCACGACCACTTCGTGGCCCAACGTTTCAACAATGCTTACTTTACCATTGATAACGGCGGTGTTTTTCCACTCATGTTCTTCCGAACCACGTACATGCTCAGGACGGAAACCAACAAAGACTTCTTTACCCTTACGGGCTTCAACGCCTTCCTTCCAATTGTCCGGAGTATTGATAGTGACATCCGCGTGCACCAGCTGCTTACCGTCTTCAGAGACATTCATTTTCAGAATGTTCATATTAGGGGTACCAATGAACTGAGCGACAAATACGTTTGCTGGGGTATCGTACAGATCCAGCGGAGAACCCACTTGGCGCAAGTTACCATCATGCAATACTGCAATACGGTCACCCATGGTCATTGCTTCAACCTGATCGTGCGTTACGTAAACGGAAGTAATACCCAGACGCTTTTGCAAGTTCGCAATTTCAGCACGCATCTGAACACGAAGTTCTGCATCCAGGTTTGACAAAGGCTCGTCAAACAGGAACACAGAAGGCTTACGTACAATTGCGCGACCCAATGCAACACGCTGACGCTGACCACCAGACAACGCTTTTGGCTTACGATCTAACAAGTGAGCCAGGCCTAGCGTTTCTGCCGCTTCAGTCACCAAACGATCGATTTCATCTTTGGCCATCTTGCGCAGACGCAAACCGAACGCGATGTTCTCGTATACAGTCATGTGTGGGTACAGGGCGTAACTCTGAAACACCATGGCTACATCACGATCTTTAGGGTGTACGGTGTTCACCACACGATCGCCAATGTACAGCTTACCATCGGTGATTTCTTCAAGGCCGGCGATCATCCGTAGCGTCGTAGATTTACCACAACCAGAAGGTCCAACCAGAACCATGAATTCTTTATCATGGATATCTAAATCTAAGCCTTTAATGATGTTTACATCACCATAGCTTTTTATCACTTTTTCAAATTTGATACTTGCCATCAGCTTCCACTCGTTTTGTCGTAATCTTAACCGTTACCCAATAGCGCCAGCGCTCTGGGACCGTGCAGATGCAAACCCCAAGGGATTATCAACACCTGTTTCGCTGTTTTGTAGTTTTATTTCAGCGTAAATCTGGAAATCAGTCGATGAAGGCCATTATAGCCGTAATTATACAACCAATGTCCAGTCTAAAGTGCGAGTTAATGATGTATGTCATCTCAAAACCATAAAAAACCCAGGATATACCTGGGTTTCAGAGCATCGACCTAATTCAGGTTAAATTCTAACCAAGATTATATTTGACCTTGAACAGCGATCTAACTACCTCTCAATTGGTTAATTTTTTGGCAAAATGCCTGAATATCGCTTCGCTCAAACAATTCCTCACTGCTTTGCGACAGCTTTCGTCGCCAGTTTGGGTATTCGTCACTGGTACCCGGGATATTGACAGGCTTATTGATCAACATCATATCTTCCAGCTGAACAGCAATAATCTGCGACGCGCTGGAGGCCAGATGTTGGTGAATGGCGAAACACAGATCTTGCGTCATCTCGTCAAGATCATCTGGATTGGTGGTAATACCAGTAGGTAAGCGGCCATGTTTTGCCAGCGCTTCAAGAATTAATCGCTTCGCTTTTTCACGGGCAGCGCATTCGTCCTGATAATCTTGCTCACTGGCAAACATATTGAGCTGTTTGCGCAGATCAAGATCACTTTTGTTCCAATAAGCCTTAACGGTGGGCATATCATGGTTGCAAACGATTGCCAGGGCTTTAGGAGCGTATTGCTCTGGTTCGGTACAACTCACATCATCAATTTCAAAATAAAAGACCTTGTTTGAATAGAGTTCTGCTTTCGGAAAAAATTCAGTGATCTCGTCCGGAACCGTCCCCAAGTCTTCAGCGATAACCATACATTGATTGCGTTGCGATTCGAGGTTAAGAATGCCCAGAAGATCAAACAAATCGTAGTAAACATAAGCCCCAAAAGCAGCCGTTTTCCCGGGCGGGCACCACCACAGACGCAACAGAGCCAAGGCGTGATCAATCCGCAAGGCTCCGCAAGCCCGCATATTATTGCGCAAAAGCGTTATAAAGGTCTGATATCCTTCATTTTTCAGTTTAATCGGGTCGAGCGGCGGTAAGCCCCAGTTTTGACCATTGGGCCCCAATGCATCCGGTGGAGCCCCCACCGCTGCATCAAGACAAAAGTTTTCTTTATTTCCCCAGACTTCAGCACCTCCACGATCGGCTCCAACCGCGAGGTCTCGGTACAAGCCAATTTTCATGCCTAGATCTTTCGCCAGCTGATCGACCTGCTGTAATTGCTCATCGGCAATAAATTGCAGATACATCCAGTAGGTGATCGCTTCTTCATTCTGTGCTGCGAATTCAGCCACTTCAGCGGACTTATGATCTTTATAGGCCTCTGGCCAAACAGGCCAGCCCCAGGCATTGATGTCCAGCGCCTTAAAATGCGCCAGAAGTGCGTCGAACAAAGCCTGATTCTGTAAAGGTTCACCCTGCTCTTCGACAAAACGATTAAAAGCCGCCTCGCGCTCGGTCCCCTGCCCTAGATGATTTTTCTTAAATGCTTTGAACAACAACTCAAAGCATTCAAACTTGAGTGCACTGACGCCGGGGTAAAAAACATCGTCACTTTCACGTAGTTGAGCTACACGTGCGCCGAAGGTTTTGCTGGCGACTTTGCGCTTCAACGCGGCTGATTCGTCAAACTCAGGGACGGCGGTTACGTCGGTGTACAAAACATTGAGAAAACTTCGGTTTGAAGGACTGTAGGGGCTGCAATGCTCAGGACTGATCGGATAGAGCGCATGGATCGGATTCAGACCAATCACGTCAGCCCCTTGCGCCGCCATATCTTTCATCAACTGCGCAAGGTCACTGAAATCACCCATGCCCCAGTTATTCTGAGATCGCAGAGTATACAACTGTATTGCCGTACCCCAGGTTTTATCGCCGCGATGCATGGGTTCGTTATGATAACTGGTCTTAGGGGTGACGATCAGCGATGTAGACATCTGGGCGTCATTTACGGTTACTTGAATGGTGTGGTAACCCAATGGCAAATCTGTCGGCAGAGGTACGATACGGCGAACATGCTGAACCCCTTCCATCCAATAGTCGCCAGTCTGCGTTAAGAACTCCAGATTGAACTGGCCCTCAAGGAGATCACCCTGCTCCGTTTCTATTCGCCAGCTGCCCGTACTACTTAACTCATAGTCTTTGACATAGACGTTAATACCCCAATAGTCGCGTAATGGCGAAAGGACCGTGATGGGTTCCAGCAGCGTGTGCCATTGATGCGTATCCAGCTGCCATGCGTCATGACCTAACTTCTGATCATTATCCAGGTCATAACCCATCGCTTTTAATATTAATTCAATATTCTCAAACGGAACCTCTGCCTCAACACCGCGGTAATCGACAAAGCTCCTGGAAATCTTGCGTAGATGAGCGACTTTCGACGTAAGCTCATAATTCGCCATTGCAAACCCCTTAACAATTTCTGACCTGGTTCCGGACCAGCGTCATACATGACAGTTTTAATTGCGGCTCAGTTTAGTGGAGGGCAACCGCTTACACGCATTGGAAATTAAAAAGTCAGGAAGGATTTTTAGGGGGGTGGAAAGTAGTTTGACATCAACCTATAACCCACTTTTTGTAAGGCATCTGCAACACCCCTCCTTCTTTCGACCTCAGTTAGAGGTTTCCTCCGCAAAAACTAATTCAACGACTCGCCGATGCCTCCATCAGACATCTGCTCTTGATGCCCTTGCTCAATCAGATAAGTCATGGCATCGATTATGCGCTTGGCAATCCGCTCCGGTGGATTCTGATAGAAAGCCTGCCATGCCTGACCTCGATATTGGTTGTAGTTCGAGACTTGCGCTGGATATTGATTGATCCAATTCAACCGAACGGCGTGCGCAATAACCACTTCAACAATAAGGTAGTCTTCTAATTTCAGATCAGGGTTGGACTCCATCAAGGACATGATGGCCTGCAAAGCCTCAATGGTCATTTGACGATAAGAGGGAGACTGGATCTTGTTCAATAAGCGTTCTATCAATAACGCAAACTGAGGTTCGCCAGCGGTCATGGAATCCAGGACATTGGCGGCATCCAGACGACTTCGCGAGTCAAACCGATCACCGACCACGACCCCGCGACACTGTTTGAGCACGTTCCAGAACCGCTCATAAAAAGCATCCGCCAGGCGAGGCATTACACCCTGCTGTTCCCGCCACTGCATCCAGTTGCGCGCAGACCCCAGAGTTGAAAGCTGTGAACTAACGGTAAGCGCTTCATTCAGGTTTATCTTGCCCTGACTGTGCAGAGATTCCGTGGCAAATAACCGATCCAACTCGTCCTGATAGTGCCCCAGGATATTAATGATTCTTGATTGCAATTCGTGCGGTGACAGCGCCGCGAGAGCTTCAAATGCGAAATCCGGCTCCAGTGATCGCTCAGCCGCCAGCTGCCCCAAAATAAGCATGGCCAGATGACCAGGGCGCAGGGTTTTCATACCGGATAGCAGATCAGGCTGCCCGCGCATAATGGCGGACAGCATAATCAATATTTCTTGATTCAAAATAGCTTCACGCGGATCCTGCGCCGTGTTCTGTTTAATAATGTCGATAACGGTTTTATTCTGAATCGGCGTGCTTATGGTACCTTGATCCGAAAAGGCCCGCCCCACGACAATAATCCGTTGCCGGGATAGTATTTCAGCCACGGCGTCCTCTAAGCCACTCCAGTATTTACCCAACAATCCGGCGCTGGTGCGCATGACACTCCAAAGTTGATGCTCCGAAGCCGTTTCATAAAGCTCGGTAACTAACAGCCTTAGTGTGACCAATGGCGCAATACCACTTTCAAAATCCAAGCCGTGACGCGCCACCAGTTGCTTTAACAATTCGCTTTGGGAAAATAAATTGGCAGTCGCCTGAAGCTCAGCCAGTAACTCTTCACTTTCCTGCTCTGGTCGCAACAAGGTCAACACCGACTTTGTTTCTGGCTTACTGTCCCCTAGATTGAACGGCAACCATTTTTTCCTGCGTACGCCTAATTGAATCGAACTGATGGGTAATTGGTAGTCCTTCAGATCTTCGATTTTCTCAATGGCCAGCTCTGCCAGAGAAGCCAAAGGATCCACCAGCCGAGTACGTACCGATTCGAGAGCATCCGATTCGATGTCTTTAAATAAACACAAAAGCTCTTTTGCGTTTGTATTGTTGAGCATCGATTCGTTAACGTCCAAAACGAATATGGGATCCTGTGACTCTTGCCAGTGACGAGACACGTATGCAATTTCCGCCTTAAGCAATTCCACCAGCCACTGGTTGTCGCTGGCCAGATAAAACCGATCCCGATTCATGAATTGCGGCAAAAACGCTACGGTTTCCCCGGATAATTCGTAAAGCTTACTGGTTGCCAACGTTCGCGGATTCCTCTGCGGCCTGCCAGTCAAACCCAACGATTGATTCTGCCCGACCACATGAAACACTCGACTCAATTCGCTGGCACTATGTACCCGAATCGGCTCAATATCTGACGATGTGTATGACACAACCCCAGCTTCGTTTAATTGCGACTTCGTAGTCTCTGAGTCAGCCAGAATCACAACAGATACGCGTGGCTGAAAAGACTGACCGACGCGTTGGTGCACTGCGAGGGGATCAATATCCGCCGTGGTCAGAATGCCGTCATGAACAAGACAACCCAACGTATAGAGTGATTGAGTCCAAACCAGAGGAACATTGTTATTCGGTTGCCTGACCTGAGAGCCGGGATTGGCCTTTTCCGCAGCGACCTGTTCGGCCGCCACGTAATAAAGCTCAGGCAGTAATAACATGCCGTCCTTTTCAACCCGCAGTTTATCAAGTAGTGCCCGATAACGATCCATCTCCGTAACGTCGTCTTTAAACAGGCTCTCCAAAAACAGAAAAGCGTAAAACAACGGCCATTCCGACTCGATGTGCTCGAAGTTGCGCAGTTCATTCATTTCGTAATGCAAACGATCATGATCTTCCAGAACCGTCTGATGACCGTCCAATAAAAATCGTTTACAACCATAAGGTCCTGCCAGTTTATCGAGAATGTGCTGACGTGTTTTCTCGACCAGTTTTTCGTTTTCAATGGCGAAAGCAGGAAAACCGATAATGGATAAACAGGCTGCATCCACTTCTTTAGACAACGATTCCCTGGGTAACAGATTTTCCAGTGTGGTGCGGCAGCGGGCGATTTCATCTTCCATAACATGGATGGTGCCAATTTTTTCACCCCGTTCGGGCAGTAAATTGAGTCCTCGCATAGCCTGCAGCGCCGACTTCACCATACCGACAGAGGACGCATTTATTTCTACACGACCGTTGTTGATTTTGTTTCCACGTTCCCAAATACCGTAATCAGGCGTGCGATACCCTCGCCCGACATACCAAACCAGGTTTTGTATAAAACTGACTTCCTCGACGGATTTGATAATACCCAGACCAGATCGTGTCATCTGTGCCAACATCAATAGGAAAATCGATGTCGCATCTAACTGCAGGTGCCCCCATTTATCGTCGTCAACAACGACTTGGCCAGACTGAGTGTCGTATTTTGCGTGCAGTGCATCCAGTGGATTTTGGGTATATTTAAACCGCTCTACTTTGTGAGTCTGACGCATCATCGACGTCAACAAACCGCGCATCAAATTGATGGTGCTGTCTTCCAATCGGGTTTTTCGTGCGGGGAAATGATCGAATTTCCGATACCCAAGCCAGAGCCCCCACACCGCCATAATGGAATAGACATTATCGCGAACCCAGGCGTCTGTATAATCACCGTGGCCATTCACATCGGTACTGGCTGGGAACAACCCGGTTTGTGAATCCTGTCGGCAGAGTATGGTTTTCTCGGTCAATTCAAACCAGTTATCCAAGGTGTTTGTGATCTGGTTAATATCGATAGTAGACATGTGCTTCCCTCTGCTGCCGATCAAGTCGGTGAGTCAGTACTGCGTACGTTAAAAAACCACACAGATCACTCCATGTGGCCTAAATAAAGAGCGGGTCGCCTATAGAGTGCCCGGAGTCGCCGTGTTTTTCCGCTGATTAACTAAATTAAACAACCGAAAAACGGACAGCCCAGCCGGAGCGTTCAGTCTAATCAGGCGTGGTTCAATGTGTGGTTCAAAACCGCAGCGGAACCCAATAACCCAGGTTGCTCAGCAACCACGACAAATGTCGGAATATCTTCGACAAATCCGGACAGACGCGCTTTTGCTTCGAAACGGGCACGAAAATCACTTTGTTTAAAATATTCAATAAACCGGGGAATGATACCACCGGTAATATACACGCCACCTTTAGCGCCAATAGTAAGAGCTACATCACCGGCGTAACTGCCGCATATCGCACAGAAATGGGCCAGTGCCTGCTCACATAAAGCATCCGACTTGTCCAGAGCGGCTTTGGATATTTCAGGCGCGGTAAGCTGGTTTTCATTACCTGCTTTAGCAGCCAGAGCCTGATAAATGTTTTCCAAACCCATACCTGAAATCAAGCGTTCATTAGAAACTCGCTCATATTTGGTCAACAGAAACGAAAGGATATCAATTTCCACAGGATTGGTTGGCGCGAAATGAGCATGACCACCTTCGGTTTCCAATGTCACCGGTCCGACATCACTGAACGCCAGGGCCGCCAAACCCAGTCCGGTTCCGGGGCCGGTCACCGCGATAGGCTTACCTTTAACCGCTTCACCCCGGCCAACTTTAATCAGGCTGTTTTCATCCAGCTGAGGAATCGCGTTGGCCAGTGCGTTGTAGTCATTAATAAATTTCAGGGTTTTAAACCCAAGTGTCGCTTTGAGTTCCGATACTTTAAAAGCCCAAGTGTGATTGGTCATGGTGATCTGATCTTGATCCGTCGGGCAGGCAATCGCCATCACGGAATGCTCAGGACGCGGGTAATCTTTGGCTGGACCGGCCAGATACGCTTCAATTGCCTCCAGGATAGTGGCATATTCAGCCCCATTCAGTGCGGTTGGCGCAATCAGATCCGATTCCGCCAACACCAGATCACCACCGGCTTCAATATTCCGAATCGGTGTGAGAGCAAAGCGAGCATTGGTTCCACCGATATCGGCAATCAGGCCCAGCTGTTCCATGTTTCATTCCTCATATCTAATTTATTATTTTAAACCGTCACTCCTGCCTGACTTACACTCTATCGCATCGTTGGAGGTGTCGGCAGAACGACCCTATATCGAGACGTGACAATTCTGCCACGTTCGATCGTTTTCGTTTGTAACATTCTCTTACATCACACCGGCCTATTGCGTCAGATCAATAAGCCAGTCGATTTCGTAAGAACCAACAGCACACCGATCTCGAGCCCGTGTTAACTCAACCTCGCCACAAAAGAGCAGGAAATGGTACAACTTTCACCTTGGGACGCAGAAACCAACCCCAAGTGCGTAACATCCTTACAAATCTTGTTTAATCATTAACCAAAACCACCTATTTTAGTAATTTTACTACAATATGACGATAACATTCACTCTGAAAATGGCTGGTAAACTGACTGCAATGTCATTAGTGTCTACTTAGGCTGCCAACTGTAGCAAAAAAACTGCAAAATACTTAAGCTAGATCACTTTACCTGCAAGATGTGAATTTCCTACAATTCTGAAGCAATCGTACATTTGGAAAAAAACTACAATGACAACGAATATTCTAGATCGCTTAAAATCCAACCCAAGTTGCCTCAGTAAAAGTGAGCGGAAAGTCGCTCAAGTGATTCTAAATGACCCAAACAAAGCGATTCGTTCCTCCATTGCCAGCCTGGCTAAGTCAGCGGATGTCTCAGAACCAACGGTAAACCGCTTTTGTCGCAGCCTGGACTGCACCGGCTTTCCGGATTTCAAGCTGAAGCTTGCGCAATGTCTGGCCACAGGGACGCCTTACGTCAACCGTAACGTTGAGCCAAACGACCGGGTTGAGGACTATACCAGCAAGATTTTTGAAGCGACGATGAGTGCTGTGAGTGATGCCAAGCGATCCATCGACATTAATGCACTGAGCCGAACGGTAGATGCGCTTTCACAGGCACGACGTATTGGCTTTTACGGTTTAGGTGCCTCTGGCAGCGTGGCAATGGATGCCCATCACAAGTTTTTCCGGTTAAACACGCCCTGCTCTGCTTACACAGACGCCCTACAACAGCGCATGGCGGCGGCAGCCGCAAAACCTGGCGATGTGGTGGTCATCATTTCCATCACCGGACGAACCATATCGTTAGTGGAAACCGCGCGTATTGCTCGCGAATCGGGAGCAACAGTGATTGCGCTCACCACACCGCATTCACCGTTGGCTGAAAACTGCCATATTCTGCTCGGCGTCGACAGTCAGGAAAATACAGACATCTATATTAATATGACATCGCGTATTGTGTACCTGACAATTCTGGATGTGTTGGCCACCGGCGTAACATTGAAGCTTGGACCAGAATTTCAAAGTCATTTAAAACGAATAAAAACCGTACTGGCCGAAATGCGGTTTAGCAGCAATCCGACTGACTGATATGAAAGACGTTGAAAAAGCCCAATCCGGGCTTTTTTACGTTGAGATCAGGAACAATTGGTTCTTGCATCAACAATCGGCAAACCGTTACCAGAGGCCAACAACTCACAGCTTGAAAAGATTTCCGGTTAACCCTCCGAATACCGCAAAATTCGGACTGTCACTTCATTTTTAAGAGAGACACCATAATGGTCATGAGACGTACAAAAATTGTCACTACCTTAGGCCCCGCAACCGATAAAGAAGGTGTGTTAGAACAACTGATCCTGGCGGGCGCCAATACCGTTCGATTAAATTTTTCCCATGGCAACGCGGCAGATCATCAGCGTCGCGCGGACGAAGTTCGCGCCATTACTAAAAAACTGGGGCTGCCACCGGTCGCTATTCTGGCCGACCTGCAAGGTCCCAAAATCCGTATTGCGCGTTTCAAGGATAATCAGAAAGTAAAACTGGTTGAAGGTCAGGCATTCGTCCTGGATGTGGACTTTGACAAAAACAATGGCAACAGTGAACGGGTCGGAATCGACTACCCGGCACTGGCGAGTGACAGTGCACCGGGTGACGTCTATCTTCTCGATGACGGCCGGGTTAAGGTCAAGGTTGAAAAAGTCGTTGGCCAAGCAGTGCACACCATTGTGACTCAAGGTGGTCCTTTGTCAAATAACAAAGGTATTAACAAACTGGGCGGTGGTTTATCGGCTGCAGCGCTGACGGACAAAGACAAACAGGATATTTTAACCGCCACCGAAATTGGCGTGGATTATGTAGCCGTTTCTTTCCCCCGTGGTCCGGAAGACATGGTTGAAGCTCGACAATTGCTCAATGCCGCAGGCTCAACGGCGGAATTGGTGGCTAAATTGGAACGCGCGGAAGCAACGTTAGATCATGAAAACCTGGATAAAATTATCCTGGCTTCGGACGTTGTCATGGTCGCCCGGGGCGACTTGGGAGTAGAAATCGGTGATCCGGAACTGATAGGCGTCCAGAAACACATCATTAAACGTGCGCGCACTCTGGATAAAATTGTCATCACCGCCACACAAATGATGGAATCGATGATCGACAATCCGTTCCCGACCCGGGCGGAAGTTTTTGACGTGGCCAATGCCGTTTTGGATGGGACCGATGCAATCATGTGCTCTGCCGAAACGGCTGCCGGTAACTACCCGGTAGAAACCGTTAAACACATGAGTGATATCTGTCTTGGTGCAGAAAAACACAAACTGACGACCGTGTCACGGCACCGAATTGGCAGCGAGTTCAAACGAATTGACGAAGCTATCGCCATGTCTGTCATGTATGCTGCTAACCATCTGCGCGGTGTTAAGGCTATTCTCTGCATGACGGAATCCGGCTCTTCGCCAAAGTGGATGTCTCGCATCAGTTCCGGACTGCCCATCTATGCACTGACCCGACATGAAAGCACTCAGCGTCGTGTAGCCTTATATCGTGGCGTGGAGGCAATACCGTTTGACGATACCTCCTTTGCCAGTGCTCAGGTCAATAAACTCGCCGTAGACGAAGTCAAGAAACGCGGTATTGTGAAAGATGGCGATCTGGTCATTCTCGCCTATGGTGATCATCAGGGCGTTCACGGCGGCTCAAACACATTTAAGATTGTAAGTGTCGGCAATATCCTGTAAAAAGGCGCCCACATGACAATTTAATGAACAACGGCAGCTTCGGCTGCCGTTTTCCGTTCCGGAATTGAAAAAAGCGAAATTTCGCCCAAAAGCCAAGTCTCGCTAAATCCGAATTATTGCTAAAAACGGAATAAGAATTTGTTTTCTTGTGAAGCAAATTCAACACAGAAAGTTTTAATTTAGCCTGCTAAGCTTTATTGAATTTTTTTACACACTTAATAACGGCAGCAGTCCGTTTACCATTGGGGAAGAGGGTTTAACTCTATGGAACACGATATAGATCCTATTGAAACACGGGAATGGCTTGACGCGTTGGCATCCGTTGTCCGCGAGGAAGGTAATGACCGCGCACAGTTTCTATTAAAGCGGTTATCGGATGAAGTGTCTCATTCGGGTGAAGATGTCCCGTTTGCGATCAATACACCATTCCGCAACACAATTCGTTTGGACCAAGAACCTAAATACCCCGGTGACAACGAACTGGAGCGAAAAATCCGTGCGATGATTCGCTGGAATGCCGTTGCCATGGTTGTACGTGCCAATAAATCGGGTGACGATCTGGGTGGGCACATTAGCAGCTTCCAGTCGTCTGCAACCCTGTACGACATCGGTTTCAACCATTTCTGGCGAGCGCCAACAGCAACTCACCCTGGCGACATGGTTTATTTCCAGGGGCACATCTCACCGGGTATTTACGCTCGTTCTTATGTGGAAGGCCGCCTCACCGATGAGCAGCTCGACAACTTTCGTCGTGAAGTCGATGGCAAAGGTTTATCTTCTTACCCACACCCGTGGTTAATGCCGGACTACTGGCAATTCCCAACGGTATCCATGGGTTTGGGGCCAATCCAGGCTATTTACCAGGCACACGTCATGCGTTACCTGGAAAACCATGAAAAAATTGAAAAAGGAGGCCGTGTTTGGGCATTCCTGGGTGACGGCGAAATGGATGAACCCGAATCTCTGGGTGCTATTTCCCTTGCCGGTCGTGAACATCTCGACAACCTGAACTTTGTCATTAACTGTAACCTTCAGCGACTGGATGGTCCGGTTCGCGGTAATGGCAAAATCATCCAGGAACTCGAGGGCATGTTCCGCGGTGCAGGCTGGAACGTCATTAAGGTTGTTTGGGGTCGACATTGGGACAAGCTGTTTGCTGCCGACAAGAAAGGCCTGTTGCAGAAGCGCATGGATGAAGTCGTTGACGGTGAGTTGCAAGCTTATAAGTCTCACGGCGGCGCCTATACCCGCGAACACTTCTTCGGCAAATACCCAGAACTGGCTGAATTGGTTAAAGATTTATCGGATGACGATATTTTCCGTTTGAACCGTGGTGGTCATGACCCTTACAAAGTCTACGCAGCGTTCCAGAAAGCGGTCAACGACAACAATGGTCAACCAACCGTGATCCTGGCACATACCGTCAAAGGCTATGGTATAGAAGCCGGTGAAGCGAAGAACATGACGCATTCACTGAAAAAATTGTCTGTTGAAGATTTGAAACAGTTCCGTGATCGTTGCGGCGTTCCGATCAGCGACGCTGATCTCGAAGCGGGCAAAATCCCGTTCTACCGTCCGAATGAAAACAGCCCGGAAATGCAATACATCCGAAATCACCGAAACAGCCTGGGTGGTTATTTGCCGGTTCGTCGCCAGAAAGCAGATTCTCAATTAGAAGTACCCGCACTGGAAGCATTCGATTCAATCACCAAAGAATCTGGCGATCGCGAGATTTCGACCACCATGAGTTTCGTGCGTATGTTGTCGCAGCTCATGAAAGACAAACAGATTGGCGATCGCATTGTGCCAATCGTACCAGACGAAGCCCGCACCTTTGGTATGGAAGGCATGTTCCGTCAATTCGGTATTTATTCTCCGTGGGGTCAAACTTACATCCCGCAGGATAAAAACCAGGTCATGTGGTACAAAGAAGACATCAAAGGTCAGATTCTGCAAGAAGGCATTAATGAATCCGGCGCGATGAGTTCCTGGATTGCCGCAGCGACGTCTTACAGTACATACAACCATCAGTTAATTCCGTTTTATGTCTACTATTCGATGTTTGGTTTCCAACGCATTGGTGACCTGGCCTGGGCATCAGGTGATTTGCAGGCACGCGGCTTCCTCATAGGCGCCACCTCCGGACGTACCACGCTGAACGGTGAAGGCTTACAGCATCAGGACGGGCACAGCCATATTCTGGCGGGCACTATTCCGAACTGTGTGACCTATGACGCTACTTATGGTTATGAAATTGCCACCATCATTCAGGATGGTCTGAAGCGCATGGTGCAGAATCAGGAAAATGTTTTCTACTACATCACTACGCTGAATGAAAACTACCAGCACCCTGGTTTGGTCGATGACACCATGGTAGAAGGCATTAAAAAAGGTATGTACCTGCTGGAAGACGGTGTCAAGAAAGGTAAGAAAGCGGTGCAGTTGATGGGATCGGGTTCCATCATGCAGGAAGTCCGTGCGGCTGCCGAAATGTTGCGTGAAGACTGGGGCGTGCAGGTCGATGTCTGGGCCGTGACCAGTTACAACGAACTGACCCGTGAGGGTCTGGATGCAGACCGGGAAAATCTGCTTAACCCTGAAGCGAAGCCGCGTGAAGCGTATGTTACTCAGTTGCTCAAGGGTCGACGTGGACCTGTGGTTTCTGCCAGCGACTATATGAAGAATTACGGCAACCAAATCCGCAAATGGGTGCCTCAAGATTACCATGTCTTGGGTACAGATGGTTTTGGGCGATCCGATTCCCGTGCGCAGTTACGTCACTTCTTTGAAGTTGACCGAAACTGGATCACCCTTGCGGCGCTGAAAGCATTGGCAGACGAAGGAACGATCGAAGCAAAAGTGGTGACTGAAGCAATTAACAAGCTTGGTCTGGACGTCAACAAACCAAACCCAATGACAGTGTAATTGCGGATTTAGGAGTTTTTTCATGACAACTGAAATTATCCGAGTACCCGACATCGGTATGGATTCGGCCACCTGCATCGAGGTGAGTGTTAAACCCGGTGATATGGTCAATGTCGATGACACCATTATCGTGCTGGAGTCGGACAAAGCCTCAATGGACGTTCCCTCTCCTGTCGCGGGTAAAATCGTTCAGATTAAAATCAATGAAGGGGATTCCGTCTCTGAAGGAGATGAACTGATCTACCTTGAAGTGGAAGGTGCGGCTGCAGAAGCCGCCGAACCGACGACTTCCGTTCAATCGACGGACGTTTCTGAAGCGCCAGCGCCAACACCTGCCGCCGGTTCAGCGGTTGAGACAATAAGCGTACCGGACATCGGCATGGACAGTGCCAATGTCATTGAAATAGCCGTCAAAGTTGGCGATATCATTGCTGAAGAAGATACCCTTGTGGTGCTCGAATCGGACAAAGCATCAATGGACGTACCTGCGCCGAAAGCCGGCGAAGTTGTTGCGGTTAAAGTGACCGAAGGCGACAGCGTCTCCGAAGGGTCTGTTTTAATTGAATTGAAAACAGCCTCTGCTGCTCCGGCGGCGGCGACAGCCAGTTCGGTAACGACAGCACCGGTCCCCAGCGCAACCACACCGCCAACTGCGTCTGAAGTACAGGAAGTTAAGGTACCGGATATCGGTATGGACAGTGCGAAGGTTATCGAAATCGCGGTAAAACCAGGCGATTATCTGAAAGAAGAAGACACCATCGTCGTGTTGGAATCGGACAAGGCCTCTATGGATGTTCCCTCTCCGGTCGCGGGTGAAGTGATCAAAGTCGCTGTGAACGAAGGGGACGATGTATCACAGGGCGTGTTGCTGCTAACCGTTAAGGCCCAAGGGTCAGCTGCGAATGCGCCTGCACAATCGCCAGCCCCGTCAACAACTCAAGCGGTGATGTCTGAACCCAAAGCGGCGGCAACACCACCGGCACCGATGCTGGCACATGCCTACGAAAAAGCACCGACCAAACCGAGTAAAAACGTACACGCCGGACCTGCTGTGCGACGCTTGGCACGCGAGTTTGGTGTTGATCTCGCCTTCGTACCGGGCAGTGGTCCACGCGGACGGATTATCAAAGACGATGTCGCTGGTTGGGTTAAAAAACGCTTGCAAGAGCCTCAACAACCGACTGCTGGGGCTGGTTTACCCACCGTTCCGGATCAGGATTTCTCCAAATTCGGCGAAGTCGACATCGTTGAAATGAACCGTATACAGCAAATTACCGCAGTCAATATGGTTCGAAATTCACTGGTGATTCCTCACGTTACTCAATTCGACGAAGCGGATGTCACCGATACAGAGAGTTTCCGTCAGTCGCTGAAACCAGAAATGGAAAAGCGTGGCGTGAAAATCAGTCCGTTGGCCTTTATCGTCAAGGCTTGCGCCTCTGGTTTAGCGGAATATCCAAAATTCAATGTATCGCTGTTGGCTGATGGCAAACGTTATGTACAGAAGCATTACATTAACATTGGTGTCGCCGTTGATACGCCCAATGGGTTAATTGTACCGGTCATCAAAGATGCGGATAAAAAATCCATTTGGCAAATCGCGGAAGAAATCATTGATTTCGCCAAACGTGGTCGCGATGGAAAAGTGAAGCCCGCTGAAATGCAAGGTGGCTGTTTCACGGTATCGAGCTTGGGTGGATTGGGTGGTACGGCTTTCACGCCGATCGTCAACGCACCCGAAGTGGCTATTCTCGGGGTATCCAAAAACTCGGTGAAACCTCATTGGAACGGTAAAGAATTTGTGCCACGCACATTCACACCGCTGTCGCTGTCTTATGATCATCGGGCAATTAACGGTGCGGACGCTGCTAAATTCACTACCTATCTCTCGCAGGTCCTCAGCGACGTACGGCGTCTGGTATTGTAAGCAGACTCCGTTGAAGTTACACAGCCCGGCAATGCCGGGCTTTTTATTGCCTTAGCGACTCATCTGCTCAACAACTTACTGATCCTTAATAAATCAGTAGCGACCGGCCTAACAGACAATAGTCGCACTATAAGCCACGAACAGTTAACCCTGACGATACTTTGACAATAAAACTTCACCGCTATCCAGTGAATGTTAAAGTACACCCACTTAAGGCGCTGCGGCAAAGCATGAAGAGCTTGAGTAAAGGGAGATGATAGCCGAGGGACGGCACGCACAACGGATTGTGCATCAGGGAAATGAACAGGGATTGACAGACAGGGACGTATAAATGAATTGGGCGAAGGCATTTCCTTCGCCCAATTTGTTATGCCAGACACCAAACAAGCACCGGCGACAAACCATCCTCTGTCTCAGTTTCCTTTTCCCGTCAGATACAGATTCTGGTAACAGTAATTAGTCGCTTCAACAAACCCCTGCACGGACCCACAATCGAAGCGCGTACCTTTAAATCGATAAGCCAACACCACACCATCTTGAGCCTGTTGTTTTAAGGCGTCAGTCAATTGAATTTCGTTGTTAATACCCGGCTCGGTGACCTTGAGAATATCAAAGATATCCGGCGTTAAAATATAGCGGCCAATCACCGCAAGGTTACTCGGCGCATCTTCTTTCGCTGGCTTTTCCACCATATCGCTGACCCGATACAGGCCGTCCTTCATAGCTTCTCCAGCGATAACACCGTATTTATGAATTTCATCATCTGGCACTTCCATAACCGCGACTATGGAACAACGGAACTGTTTATGCACCTTCACCATTTGTGCCAGAACGTTGTCTTCTCCGTCATCGTTAACGCACAAATCATCGGCCAATACGACACCAAAGGGCTCATTACCCACCAAAGTCTCGCCAGCTAAAATAGCATGTCCAAGACCTTTCATTTCTTTTTGCCGTGTGTAGGAAAAAACACCTTCGTCCATCACGTGACGGATTGACTGCAAATACTGTTCTTTCGCTGAGCCGTTAATCTGATGCTCCAGCTCATAAGATATGTCAAAATGATCTGCGATGGCGCGTTTACCACGTCCAGTGACAAAACCGATATAATTTAAACCGGCTTCAATTGATTCTTCCACGCCATATTGCACCAGAGGTTTGTTGACGACAGGCAACATTTCTTTTGGCAACGCCTTGGTCGCAGGCAAAAAGCGAGTGCCATAGCCACCCACAGGAAACAAACACTTTCGAATCATCTGTAAAATCCTTCCTTTATGTCAGACAAGTTGACTTGCAAGTCTTAAACCAACTTAAACATGAGAAATCACCGGTTTAGCTGGCTCATCACCGGAAATCCGTCCAATTTTGCGCCGTATTGTGCCCCATTTTGGACAGTCGCACTACAACCGAGCAATCAATGAACGGATTAATATCAATAAAGAATTGATCTCATCCACCTGGTTCGGATATTTTGCAGCTCCAATATGACAAGAATCTGATCTGTGGAACACAAAACCCGACAAGGCGTCACATTTGCCTTAACCGCTTATGGCCTATGGGCTGTTGCACCCATCTATTTTAAGTGGGTTGACCAGGTTAATCCTTTGGACATTCTTGCCCACAGGGTCATCTGGTCATTTATATTAACACTGATCATCATTTTGCTCTCAAAACGCCTGACGACTCTGTTCAGTGTGATTCGCAGTGTCCGCCACCTTGCCTTTTTATTTCTGTCTACTTTATTGATCGCGGCAAATTGGGGGATTTTTATCTGGGCAATCAACAGTGATCAAATGCTCAGTGCGAGCCTGGGTTACTACATTAACCCGCTTATCAATATTTTGTTGGGGATGTTATTTTTTGCAGAACGCTTGCGACGCGCTCAAAAGCTCGCCGCAACACTGTGCGTCATTGCCGTACTCTTTGAAATCTGGCATTTCGGGCGTCTGCCGTGGATCGCCATTGTCCTGGCGACAACCTTTGCCCTCTATGGATTAGTACGTAAAAAGCTGGCCGTAGACAGCTTCATTGGAATGGTTCTGGAAACCGGTTTACTCCTTCCTTTCGCCCTGATCGTACTCTACATGCCGTTGTCTTCGAACAGTTTGACTGCCCACGACTGGTCGACAACCTTTAAACTCATGTTGGCGGGTCCTGTAACAATGATTCCCTTATTGTGTTTTGCCGCGGCAGCGAATCGTATCAGCCTGACGGCGTTGGGTTTCTTTCAATACATTGGACCAAGTGGAATGTTCTTATTGGCTGTCTTCGTTTATGACGAGTCGTTCAGTCCAGCTAAGATGGTTACATTCGGGATTATCTGGACGGCACTTGCGCTGCTGGTCTGGGATGGCTTGCAACATCGCACCCCCGTTTCGACCCAAGAAACAACCCGTACAGTGTAAAATGAGAAGACCAATGTCTCTTTAGGAAAAGATCACGACGTAACCCTGATAACTGAATTCCAGGTCCAAACGTATGCTAGCCCGTGCATATCCCAATCGACAAAATAATCACAACCGGGGAGACCTCAGTGAATATCAACGAATTCTTTAACAGCCTTTGGCAAGACTATATCCAGAGTACACCTCAGGCTGAAACCATTGCTAACGCGTTGCGCGAGCAAGGCGAGACGGTGAACAATGACCATGTCGCTTTCCGAACGTTCAACCTATCCCCGATTCGACTTGAAAATCTGGAGCCGTTCATTCTGGAACTCGGTTACACCCGTTATGAACCCTATCAGTTCCCGGCCAAAAAACTTGACGCTGTCGGCTACATTCCGCCAAAGGAAGGCATGCCCAGAATCTTCATCAGTGAACTTCGCGTCGAGGAACTGTCCGAGCCCTCACAGGCAATTATTCGCAAACTGGTAGATGAGGTAAAAGCCGAAGACATCAACGATGCGAGCATTTTCTGGCGCGGCAGACTGTGGCAAGCACCGACCATTGAAGACTATCAGGTACTGGCTAACGAAAGTGAATACGCCGCGTGGTTGAGCATAATGGGACTTCGCGCAAACCACTTCACGATCGATGTAAACGCGCTGATGAAAATCTCAGAAATTGCCGAAATGAACGAGTTCATTGAGGGTCTGGGATTCTCCATCAATGAGAGCGGTGGCAGAGTAAAAGGGTCCCCGGCCGTGCTGCTGGAACAGGCATCGACCATGGCTTCCAAACAACCCATGGAATTTGCCGATGGTAAAACGCACATCGTCCCGACCTGCTACTACGAATTTGCCAAACGCTATTACGACGAAAGCGGTAAGTTGTATCAAGGCTTCGTTGCCGCCAGTGCAGATAAGATTTTCGAATCCACCAACGCATCCTGACGACTCGCAATTGCGCTCGAGGGGTACCCGATACCCCTCGAATACGACTGAATATTCACCAGAACAAACCAGCACCGGGTCACCCGCTATCTCAATCCTGTTACACTCATTCCGTTTTTACTCACAAGCGCAGACCCCTTATGAGCTATACCCCCCTGAATACTGTTTTATGGCTGGATATTGCGGTAATGGACCTTGATCGAGCCATCAATTTTTACCAATGCGTCCTTGCAACATCGGCTCGGGACAGCCGACCAGCACATGCATCAGCGACCCTGCAACTCAGTCCACAGGGCTCAGGCATTACCCTGATTGCAACCGACAACATCAGCAGTGGTACAGTCACCCCTTACCTGAATTGCCACACCCGACTTGAACAGGCGTTGAGTCAGGTCATTCAAAACGGAGGCACCGTCCTGCAGGGTAAACACTCGATGGAACCTTTTGGCTTTCGTGCGGTCATACTGGACACTGAAGGCAATCGACTGGCATTGCACAGTGCCACCTGAACAACTGGAAAAACACTATGTGCTTAGCTGTCATTGAATGGTCACCCACTTCTACAACGCCATTAAAGATTATCGCCAATCGTGATGAATTCCGGAATCGCCCCAGCGATGCTATGCATTGGTGGTCCGGCGACGAACTGCTCGCCGGCAAGGATTTACAGGCAGGTGGCACCTGGCTGGGATTTAACCGCAATAAAGACTTTGCACTGCTGACAAACATCCGACCCGGATTTGTCGGCGTACAGCGCCCACGTAGCCGCGGTCAACTGGTCAGCGAATTTCTGACCGGTGATTTCAGCATCGAACACTATCATCAACGTGTGATAGCTGAATTGGATTCCTATGGTGGATTTAATCTGGTTCTGTTTTCACAGCAGCGTCTGTTCTGGTTCAGTTCTCATTGCCCGCAAGGCCAATGGCTTACGCCTGGGATTCACGCCTTATCAAATGATTCCTTAAATACGCCATGGCCAAAGGTCGAACTCGCCAAACAGCAGATGAAAGACCAGTCTGCAAAGATATCGACCAATCAACTGACCGGGCATTCCGTTTTGCATTCTACTGCGCAGGCCTCACAGCAATCGTTACCGTCCACGGGCGTTCCTCTGGAATGGGAAAAAATTCTTTCAGCTCAGACTATTATTGGATCGGAGTACGGAACGCGCTGCCGCACGAACATAGTGATTGATGAGCATACAACTGTTCGTGTGGTTGAGGAGCAGATCAACGAACACGGGACAATTAGCAGCAGTCAGTATTTTGAATTTTGAACAGATCGGGGCGTAGGACAAACCGAGAATGACCGGGCCGTGTCGTCCTGAATGGGTTCGTCGGATAAACCTGACGCGACCTTCAGAGTCGCCGATGTTGGTTCACGGGAAGCTGTTGTCGAACCTCGCACACCCGGTCCAAATCCAACACCACCGTTTGGCTGACCTGCTGACTACCCACATCGGTGACCTCTCCCCACGGGTCAACTACCATAGAATGCCCCCAGGTTGAACGCTGACAATCATGTAAACCACATTGATTAACCGCGACCATAAATACACCATTTTCTACAGCTCGTGCACGACACAAGATTTCCCAATGTGCCTGTCCAGTCTTTGCTGTAAAAGCGGAAGGCAAAATAATGACTTGTGCACCAGCATCATTCAACATTCGGAACAGTTCTGGAAAACGCAGATCGTAACAAACAGCCAGTCCAACTTTGCCCCAAGGGGAATCAAACACGACGGGGTCATGACCAGGCGAATAAGAATCTGATTCGCGATATTGGCCATGACTGTCTGAGACCATGGCATCAAAAAGATGGATTTTGTCGTAATGGCTGACCAAAATGCCATTACTATCGATGACGTGACACCTGGCGACCGGACGAGCATCGCCCTGCACAGCGACGGGAATCGTACCGGCGATCACCCAGGCAGTCAATCGGCGAGCCCAACCACGAATGAATCGACCCACTTTCCCATCAAAATGCTCTTCACCCTGCGCCAATGGACGCTGATCCGAAACACCGAACTGGGCAAACATTTCTGGCAGAACAATCATATCCACACTATTTGCCGGTAAGTTACCCAATTCTTTTGCGATGTACGTGAGATTCTCGTCGAGTAGTGTTGAGCTGGTCATCTGCACCAAGTGTATACGGATCTGTGACGTCATGGCTTAGCAACTCCTTCGGGCACGACCTCTTTGATTCGATCACCCACGGTAGGCGCCTGGTCTCCCAGGTTGTTATCAAAGACGCGATAAAATTTTGTCTCTGGCGCTTCAAACGAACCGGTTATGTGCATCCGCGCCGAGCTTATCCGTTCCAGTTCATTGTTAAAAACCCGCTCGGTGACATAAATGGCAGCGGCCGCCTGCGGTGACACGCCAGCCAGCAAAGCCACCAGAGGAAAGGTCGATGACAACGGGACAGTCAACACCATATCAATGTCCAATTCATCAGACAACAGATCCGCATCCCCGTTAAATCTGAATTTCGTCGCCGAACCGTCAATGATCAGCTTCTCACCAACCCGGGCAAAGCCTCGGTCAAACAAAAGTTCGCCTTCAACACTGTCAAAGGAAATACCACTTTGCAGCAAATCCGAAAAGTCCAACGCAATCCTTTGGATAACCCGGGTAAAGTTCAACAAACCTATCAGTTTGATGCCTTCGTACTCTTCTACCTGCAGTATCGCGCCTTTACGCAAACTCAGGTTGATCTTGCCCTGCAAACGTTTAAAGTCGAAATGAGCCGGAGACCCTTGCCAGAATGCGTCGATCATCACGTCGCCGCTACGGCTGTTTAAAACCGGCGCATACTCCCAGGTATTCAGTACGTCAAGCACATTACCCACCGCAACGGATCCAACAAACGCAGTCTGGTGTTTGTTATTCTCAGTGCGCCAAATCATATTACCGGACAGTGTGGCACCAGCCATGACGCCCTGAATTTCTCGGATAGTCAGTTGATTTTCCGTATTCTCCAGCTCTGCTCGCCAACTACCCATATCCCGCTTATTCCAGATCAACTTGTTGATTTGAATTTGCATGTTAGGCACGTCGTTAGGGTGGTAGTTCAGCAGTGGATCAATACTGTCTTCAAAAGCGACATCCTCTTCCCCAGTGGTCAAAGACAGCCATTGCAACTCTGTAAAAATGATTTCTTCAGAATGGGGAATCAAGACTTGCCCCTGCCCCTCATCAGCCGCAAACGCAACAATCCAAGCCTCATCATTGCGTAACAAATTTGCATCTACCTGCGTCCAGGGTTGTGCCAGGTAGTCCAGTGCATCAGCGGTAATATGGATTGACCGTATCAGGGTCTCAAACCCAGGCTGCTCGGCTTCCGACTGCTGCTGTGCGTAAAGACTTCTAATTTCCTGCACGGTTTGCCACCAATCATCTCCATCGGCAGCTGACACATTAATATCAAAGTAAACACCATTATCTTCACGCACTTGAAGTGGCTGATTAATAGCGACAGCGCCTCGCTGAATAGCATTATTCTGATTGAGTTCAAAATAACTGATTAGAGCATCACCGAGATTTGCCCGAATAACGGTCCAATCGCGCGCATCCATATCGACCGACAATGACAGCATCAAAGTATCATCAACCGGTTTGGAAAATGGCTCCGGCAATGTCAGTTGCAAACCTTTTAAGTCACTTTCACTGTGAATACGTACCTGAGAAGACTGAATGTCGATATGCGTTTGATGTTCAATGGTTGCATCGATACTCTTTAAATAGGCGTCGTCAAAACGCTGACCCCAATAGGCGACATCTGTCTCGCCCGTAACATCAATCGTGAAATCATTCACCGCTTCTGACGATAACCCTCGTAGGGAGACTCGCTGAGGTAAGTCCAAATGCCGCATTGTCAGATTTTCAGACCACAATCCGGCTTGGGTATCATAATTCAATGTTCCCTGCACGTCGGTAAATCCCATTTGCAGGTCACGCAAAACAAACTTACTGTCAGTCAACTGCGCTGCCACCTGTGCATTGAACCGTTCTGGCGACTCCAACGGCATGACAATCTTGCCCTTCACTGCAACAGGTCCAGTCAGCGACCAATCATCTAAACGGTCACCAACCATCGGTCTTAAAGGTCCTGACGTCAGAAAACTCATCACGCGATCGCCGCTCGATAATCCGTCGAAGGATACCGTTAAATCATCTCGACGATAATTCAGATTCAGACTCAATCTTGGCAAGTCAAACCCTGGGTAATAGGCATCGCGCGCACTAATCCGGATGCCGCGCCCATCCATGGCAACGGTACCACTCATATTGGTCACCGACCGCCAGCTGTCGAGAAAAGACATCTCAGCCTGAACGAACTGAGCATTGAGAAAAAACTTACTTTCCGTGTGACGATCGGCATCGGTACGGGTCAGATACGTCAGCGCTACGTCCTTGAACATTGCCTGTTCGAGACGATAATTAAGCAACGCTACGGTGTTCGGATCGATGAGACGATTGTCAGCCAGTGCCAGCATTGACGCTCTGTCTAAAGCCTCCGCAGTCACTCGCAATTCAAACGTCGCCTCTCTGCCCAATCCAACTCGCTGTAGGTTGGTGGGCGAGACGGAACGCCAGTTAAGAGTGACGGGAATAATGGGTGATGCCTGCGGCAAAGCCTGCAGATTGATCGTCGCCTTACCATCGGCAAACAAGCCCAACTCTTTCGAGCTGTCCCATCGCAATGTTACGTTGGGAATCGATATTTCGAATTTCCGGTCATAGAGTCCCGGCATTTCCAGCGACGTTTTTTCGGTTGCTACACGCAATTCACCAGAGGCGCCTTCGATGCGCAGGTCCCCATTCAGGTTGGCAATACCCGGCACAGATTGATGCGACTGAATGGCCAAATCGGCGACTTGTGCGGACAGGATCATTGAATCAGGCTGGTCCATGTCCACAGTCACTATGCCCTGTTCCACAAACCCACTGGGGGCTATGCCCTGCCAAAAACGGTTTGGATCCGTCAGAGCCAGCCATGCCCCAACAAACTCGGCAGGCAGGGAGTCCCATTGTACTTTCAGGCGTTCGGCCCGGTGACTGACCTTCGCTTGTGTCGAGCCGAACGACTGATCATTGAGCGAATACTCGAGAACGTTCAGCCATGCCTCAAAACCATTGGCCTCACGCTCAACATAGGATTCGAGCTTTGCGTCTTGCAAACGGATCTCGTCATACCCGCCCCGAAAAACAAGGGCTGGAACAGACAAACGTGCCGTCGCGTTTTGCCATTGTTCACCGCTGAGATTCACCCAATACTCACCAGCAACTTTGGCACTTTCCACACCTTCATTCACGCCATTCAACCAAGGTGAAATATCGATCTCGCCATGACGGAAGTAAATGCGATTGTGACCCGCAGCATTTTCCGACATTTCTACTTGCAGTTCGATCGGGATATTGATGGCGTTTGCAGTCAGCGTAGCCTGCGCAACCAAGCCATTTTCACCTTCAAAGCCGGTTAAACGGCCAGAGTCCAGAGTTAGTTCAAAGGATGGCAGTTCCAGAGGGTAAATACGTAAATGGGTGTTGGAAAATGAAACTTCTTCCTGACGTCTGAGCAGAGTCAGCAAATCTGGAAGCGAGATTGAAGTTTGTTCAGTATCTGTCGCCAACCCCGTCATTTGCCAGCCGTCGACTGTTTGTATCAGCTCCGCCGAGAAATCTGCAATCTCAAAACGGATAAATGATAATCCACCACGGGAAATCGATTCGTAAATGCCAGGTGCCAAGGTCATGTCAGACACCGACAACGCATCGCCGAGCCGCACATCCTGCATATGGATAACCGGATTAAAACGGACCCACTCACCACTCAGTTGACCGATCGATACTTCAGTTCCCAACTGCGAGGTCAACCAGGTTTCCAGCTCGGGTTGCAGGCGTTCAATATAGGGAAAAAACTGACGTCCGAGCGCAAGATAAGCGGCAAATACAAGCACCCAGAAAGCGACAACTTTCAGCGCTGCATTACGTGCCGCTGCCCAAAAACCGGTCGCTTTCATAACCTAACAATCTCTATTCTGAATCCGTCTGACGTGCACGCAGTATAACACTGACTCAACAGAGCAAGACATTATTGGAGAATGACATCGAATTGTTCTTGGGTGTAGATCGGTTCTACCTGAAACCGGATCGGCTTTCCGATAAATTCTTCCAGGTCGGCAACGTTAGATGATTCTTCATCGAGCAAGCGGTCGACCACCGACTGAGAAGCCAGTACCAGATACCGATCGTTGTTATAAGCACGTTCTTCGCGCAATATTTCGCGGAAGACTTCGTAGCAAATTGTCTGTGGTGTTTTCTGCCGACCCCGCCCCTGACAGACACTGCAATGTTCTGTGAGAATATGTTCAAGACTCTCTCTGGTGCGCTTACGGGTCATCTCAACAAGACCCAATTCAGAAACGCCCGTCACTTTACTTTTTGCATGGTCACGTTCCAGATGTTTTTCGAGCATCCGATGCACTTGTCTCCGGTGCTCTTCGTCTTCCATATCGATGAAATCCAGGATGATGATGCCACCAAGATTGCGTAATCGAAGTTGTCGGCAAATAGTTGAGACCGCTTCCAGGTTGGTTTTGAAAATCGTTTCTTCGAGATTCCGGTGCCCGACAAATGCACCGGTATTGACGTCGATGGTCGTCATCGCTTCAGTTTGGTCAATGATTAAATAACCACCGGATTTCAGTTCAACCTTCCGCGACAGTGCTTTGGAAATTTCATCTTCCACTGAATACAGATCGAAGATCGGACGTTCGCCCGGGTAGTACTCGAAAAGATCGACAACTTCCGGAGTATATTTGGTGACAAAATCCTGAACTTTGATAAAGGTTTCTTTGGAATCGATACGGATTTTTTCGACGTCAGCACGAACCATATCCCGGGCAACCCGCAAATACAGGGGTAAATCTTCGTATATCAGAGTGCTTGGTTTATTGTCTTTCATCCGTTCCTGGAGAACCCGGAACACCCGTTTCAGGTAATTCATATCGGACTGAATTTCAGCATCCCCGGCGCCTTCTGCCGCCGTTCGCAAGATGAAGCCACCGCTATTGATTTCCTCCGCGGTTTTACTGTCTTCAACCAATTGCCGTAACCGCTCACGCTCTTCTTCACCGTCAATACGTTGTGATACACCAATGTGATTGGAACTGGGCATAAAAACCAGATAACGGGATGGAATCGATAACGCGGTGGTTAAACGGGCACCCTTGGTTCCCAGCGGGTCTTTAATGACTTGGACAACCAGCGACTGCCCTTCACGAACCAATGATTGAATTGGTTTGTGGGATTCATTGTCGTGACGTTCATGATCAATATCCGAGGCATGAATAAAAGCGGCACGTTCAAGGCCAATGTCAACAAAAGCTGCCTGCATACCCGGCAACACCCGTACCACTTTTCCTTTGTACATATTGCCAACGATGCCACGGGTTTGTGAGCGCTCGATATAAACTTCCTGAACGGCGCCGTTCTCAACCAACGCTACGCGCGTTTCCATGGGTGTTACGTTCACCAATATTTCGGAGGTCATGTCTGTTCCTGATTTGGATTAATTCATTCTCATGGCGTTAATAATAAGGCACCTTGCCATATCGGCAACTCAGCCTTACTCAGAATCTTGGCGGTTTCGTGTAAGGGCAGCCCCACTACCGCGCTGTAACTACCGACGACTTGCCGGACAAAGACCGAGGCGTATCCCTGGATACCATAACCACCGGCTTTATCTGTCGGTTCTCCGGTCGCCCAATAGGCATCTATATGCGCGGGCGCAAGCTCGATAAAAGAAACATCTGTCGTCACCACGTCAACAAAGTCACGACTCTCCGAAACCAGTGCAACGGACGTCAGTACCTGATGCGTGCTACCTGACAATAAATTCATCATCTGGGTAAAATGCGCTTTCGATTCCGGCTTGCCCAATATCTGCCCTTGCGCAACCACCGCAGTATCCGAGCCCAACACCCAGGTACCTGATGGCCAGTTTCCGGCGAACATTGCGGCTCTGGCTTTTTCCAGCGCCAGGCGGTGAACGTAATCTTCAGGGGTTTCACCCGAATACGGTGTTTCGTCGACATCAACAGCGAATTTTGCAAATTCGACGCCCAAGGAGGACAGCAGTTCGCTGCGCCGTGGCGATTGCGAGGCTAAAACAAGTGTCATCACTGCACCCTGAATTTCAATTGAAGTGTTCGCACCAGTCCATAAACCCATGGCCAGATAAGCGCTGAAGTTAACGCGGGCCATATGTGCATCTCGCCCGACACAACCGACATCAACCAAACCTTTAACCATTGCGCAATAATGTGGGTGACCCCGAGCAGCAGAAAAATCACCATCGCCTGCTGCCCCAATGGATACATTTTCAGGCGAGCATGCAACAACAACACCGTATAGGCCAGCACCGAATACACAAAACCGTATAGACCGAGACTGGATCCCGCCAACGTATCAAACAAAATGCCAATACCAAACGAGACAAAGACACCAAAACGCTCCGGCATAACCAGAACCCAAAAAATGATCAACATACCCACCCAATCGGGCCGTGCCATTTCAAAGCGGCCCATCGGTACGGCCGCCAGATAGAAACCGACAAAAAAGGTGATAACGATAAACCAAAGACC
Organism: Reinekea sp.; assembly: GCA_050293765.1. Taxonomy (GTDB): domain Bacteria; phylum Pseudomonadota; class Gammaproteobacteria; order Pseudomonadales; family Natronospirillaceae; genus Reinekea. The sequence continues at coordinate 65,687 of JBNKNI010000002.1, read as the reverse complement.
GTGTGCAGGTTTTTGTTTCATTTTGACTCCTGCTGAAAAACCATTAACAGGCTTCGTGAACGATCGAGTTGTGCCAACGGACGAGCCCGAATACGGGCGAAGGGTTCACCAGGGTCATGCTCTATGGCAACAACTTCGGCCACGGGATACCCAGCCGGAAACCGATTCCCCAAACCAGACGTCACTAACATATCGCCAATCTGAATATCGGCCGTATCCGGAACATATTCCATTTCCAAGCCTTTCAAATCGCCAGTACCGACCACTACACTGCGCATACCATTGCGATTAACATAAACCGGAACCGCCAGGTTAACGTCCGCCACCAAAGCGACCCGTGACGTGAGCGAGTCTACCTGCACCACCAGGCCAAAAAGCCCATCGGCATCCACCACCGCTTGACCGATATACACGCCATCATTAGCGCCTCGGTTGACAATGACCTGGATACTGAAAGGATCGGGATCAACACTGACCATTTCCGCCGTAATAAAGGTGGAATCCAATCGCGCGGTAGCGTCCAGCAAACGTCGTAACCGATCGTTCTCGGCTTCCAAAACCGCTAACTGCTGAACTTTTTGCTGCAGAATAATCATTTGGCTGCGTAACGTCCGGTTTGAATCCAACAGCTCGTTTCGTTCAGCAAAGGTTTCTGTGGACCAGCTGACAATATCACTGGGTAACGAAACTAAGGATTGGACCGGTGAAACAATATAAGAAATGGACTGACGTAAACGATCTACCTGAACAAACCGGGTATCCAGAAACATCAACAACAGTGACACCGATATGGCCACTGCGAACCGGTAACCGTGTTGTGGACCCGCCGTAAATAACGCTTTAATGAGAAAACTCCCTCAAGAGTCTGATAAGTTTAGAAAAATCGCCTTGATACTGCTGCACCAAACTTCAGTCAGCATAGACAATAGCAAGAACGATAACTCAAAAAAAAGGCCACTAAGGCCATTTTTTCGGTGCGGTTACACTTCAGTCATGTCACCGCCATGTTTTTGAAAGAACCCGTGCCGCGTAGCACGGGGCATTCATCATTCTGAACTTAAGAAATCGAACGTGCTTTCGTCCATCATTTCTAACGCGCGACCACCACCTCTGGCAACACAGGTCAACGGATCATCGGCGATCAATACCGGCAAACCGGTTTCTTCGCTGAGCAGGCGATCAATGTCTCTCAGCATGGCGCCACCACCGGTGAGCACCAGACCACGTTCGGCAATATCAGCGGCCAACTCGGGCGGAGTTTGCTCCAGTGCGCTTTTAACAGCCTGAACAATGGCAGACAGGCTTTCCTGCAATGCTTCAAGCACTTCGTTGCTATTCAACGTAAAACTGCGGGGAATACCTTCTGCCAGGTTTCGGCCGCGAACATCGATTTCCCGGATTTCGGTACCAGGGTAAGCACAACCGATCTCAATTTTGACCCGCTCAGCCGTGGCTTCACCAATTAGGGAGCCATAGTTACGACGAATATAGGAAACAATGGCTTCGTCAAATCGGTCACCACCCACACGAACCGACTCACTGAAAACAATGCCGTTCAATGAAATAATGGCAATCTCTGTGGTACCACCACCGATATCAACCACCATGGAGCCTCGAGCTTCTTCAACCGGTAAACCGGCACCAATGGCAGCCGCCATGGGCTCCTCGATCAAATAGACTTCTCGGGCACCCGCGCCGTAAGCCGATTCACGAATCGCTTTACGTTCAACCTGAGTAGATTTGCAAGGGACGCAGACCAGAACCCGTGGGCTGGGTGCAAACCAGCTGTTTTCGTGCACTTTGGCAATAAAATGCTGCAACATCTTTTCTGTGACATGAAAATCCGCAATCACCCCGTCTTTCATCGGTCTGATTGCCTGAATGCTTCCCGGAGTACGACCAAGCATACGCTTCGCTTCTTCACCAACAGCAGCAACCGTTTTGGTGGAACCTGTTTGGCGGACCGCAACAACGGAAGGTTCGTTAAGTACAATATCGCGATCGCGAACATAAATCAGAGTATTGGCAGTACCCAAATCGATCGACAAATCGCTTGAAAATAGACCACGGATTTTCTTAAACATTTTATTATCGCTTTCAAACAGGTGACAGACTAGTAAACAGCCCCGCAATGTATCAACGGCGGGGTTTTTGAGCAAGGTGTAAATGTGATAACGTATGACCCAATCACGGTTTTTCCGGGAATTGGGTGCTTTTCAATCAATTCACACCCACCCGGCATTCACAAACCAACATCTTATGCGAGCATTTTTGCAGTTGACTGGCACATGCCGTTCAGCAGAGCTCTGTATTCATCTTTGAAGCAAGGAGATAACCGACCATGAGCTTAGATCGCTCTCAGGTTGAAACAGTGGCACGTTTGGCCCGTCTGAAAGTAGACGAGCCTGAAATGGCCGATTACCTTTCCAGTCTGTCGAGCATTCTGGATCTCGTCGATCAATTGCAGGCCGTAGACACGACCGATGTAGAACCATTGGCAAACCCGCTCGATGCATCACAACGCCTGCGCGCCGATGTTGTGACCGAAGAAAACAATCGCGAAGCCCTTCAGGCAAACGCGCCATTGGCCGAAAAAGGCCTGTTTCTGGTTCCCAAGGTTATCGAATAAGGCGTTTTTATGTTGAATAAGACAATTAAACAGCTGGCGGATGGCTTGGCCAGTGGTGAATTTTCCAGCACCGAACTGACACAAGACTATCTGGCCAAAATCAAATCAGACGATGCGAAATACAACGCATTTATCACGGTGACGGATGAGCAGGCTCTGACCGCTGCCAAAACCGCGGATGAACGCCGCGCTGCTGGCAAAGCGGAGGTTCTGACCGGCATACCGATTGCAGTCAAAGACATTTTCTGTACACAGGGTGTTAAAACCAGTTGCGGATCAAAGATGTTAGATAACTTTATCGCACCCTATGAATCAACAGCGACTCAGAAACTCAGTGACGTCGGCATGGTCAGCTTGGGAAAAACCAATCTGGACGAATTTGCCATGGGCTCTTCAACAGAAAGCAGCTTTTATGGTCCGACGCGCAATCCATGGAACCTCGATACGGTACCCGGTGGATCTTCCGGGGGTTCTGCTGTAGCTGTTGCCGCTGGAATGGCGCCCGTTGCCCTAGGTACCGATACCGGCGGTTCGATTCGCCAACCGGCAGCGTTTTGTGGCATCACCGGTCTGAAACCGACCTATGGCCGGGTATCCCGCTGGGGGATGATCGCCTATGGTTCGTCACTGGATCAGGGCGGCCCTATGGCACAAACCGCTGAGGACGCTGCCTTAATCCTGAACACCATTGCCGGCTTCGATCCGAAAGATTCGACCTCCATGGATAAGCCGGTAGAAGACTACACAGCGCAACTCAACGCCCCATTGACCGGTCTGAAAATTGGCCTGCCCAAAGAATATTTCGGTTCAGGCCTGTCCGATGGCATCCGCAGCGCGGTCATGGACGCCGTAAAACAGTTTGAAAAGCTCGGAGCAACAGTGAAAGAAATTTCGCTGCCGCGCACGGAGCTCTCCATTCCGGCGTACTACATCATTGCCCCAGCCGAAGCGTCAACAAACCTGTCCCGCTTCGACGGTGTGCGTTACGGCTACCGCTGCGAAGACCCGAAGGATCTTGAAGATATGTACACCCGAACCCGATCAGAAGGGTTCGGCACCGAAGTTAAGCGACGCATTATGGTCGGCACTTACGCCCTGTCCGCAGGATACTACGACGCCTATTACCGCAAAGCGCAACAGTTGCGACGCATGATCAAGCAAGACTTTGTCACGGCGTTAGCGGACGTTGATGTCATTATGGGACCAACGACACCGTCGACGGCCTGGAACATTGGCGCCAAAAATCAGGACCCGGTAGCGATGTATCTTGAGGATATTTATACCCTGTCGGTGAACCTTGCCGGCTTGCCAGGCATGTCATTGCCTTGCGGCTTCCACGATGGACTGCCCGTAGGCTTACAGGTGATCGGCAATTATTTCAGCGAAGCGAAACTGCTGAATATTGGTCATCAATTCCAGACTGCCACTGATTGGCACACCAAAAAGCCGAACGCTTAAGGAGATCTGATATGCAATGGGAAACAGTTATCGGGTTGGAAATTCATGTTCAGCTTTCCACTCGAACCAAAATCTTTTCCGGTTCGAGCACCGCTTTTGGGGCCGAGCCCAACACACAAGCGAATGCAGTTGATCTGGCATTACCTGGCATATTGCCTGTGTTTAACGAACAAGCACTGGCGAAAGCGGTGGCATTCGGCTTGGCGATTGATGCTGAGATCGGCAAGCGGTCTTTCTTTGAACGTAAGAACTACTTCTACCCGGATTTACCAAAGGGGTATCAGACGACTCAATTGGAAGCCCCCATCGTTGGTCGGGGACATGTCGACGTTTTGTTGGACAATGGCGAAAGCAAGCGGGTGCGAATCCATCACGCCCATCTTGAAGAAGACGCAGGCAAATCACTGCACGAAGATTTCCATGGCATGAGCGGCATCGATCTGAACCGGGCTGGCACACCGCTGATCGAAATCGTCACCGAACCGGATATCCGAAGTGCAGCAGAAGCAGTGGCATTTGCCAAAAAACTGCACACCATTGTGACTGCGATCGGTATCTGCGATGGTGAAATGTCACAGGGTTCCATGCGTTTCGACGTAAACGTGTCCGTACGCCCCAAAGGTTCCGAAACATTAGGGACCCGTACTGAAACGAAGAACCTGAATTCATTCAAGTTCATGGAAGAAGCCATACACCTGGAAGTTGAACGTCAGATTGACATCCTTGAGGATGGCGGCTCTATTACTCAGGAAACGCGCCTGTACAACGGTGACACCAAAACGGCTCGCTCAATGCGCAGCAAAGAGGAAGCCAATGACTACCGGTATTTCCCTTGCCCGGATTTATTGCCCGTTGTCATCGATGACGCCTATATCGACGCGATTCGAGCCACCTTACCTGAACTGCCAGACGCAAAAGTCAGCCGCTTTATCCGCGACTACGACTTAACCGACTACGACGCCAATGTGCTGTCTGCCAGCCAGGCCATGGCCGACTTCTTTGAAGGCGTCGCCAAGGCCGGCGGCGATGCAAAGTTAGCGGCCAACTGGTGCATGGGCGAATTCTCCAAATACCTGAATCAAAATAGTCTTGAGATTGAAGCCAGCCCGATTACCCCTGAAAACCTGGGGCAATTGATCGCGCGCATTAAGGACAACACCATCTCCGGAAAAATCGCCAAAACGGTCTTTCAGGCGATGACCGACGGTGAAGGAACGCCAGATCAGATCATTGAAGCCAAAGGGCTGAAGCAGGTAACAGACACCGGTGCCATTGAGGCGATGGTCGATGAAGTCATTGCCGCCAATCTGGATCAGTTTGAAGAAATGAAAGCGGGTAAAGATAAGCTGATGGGCTTTTTTGTGGGTCAAGTCATGAAAATTTCCAAAGGTCAGGCTAACCCAGGTCAGGTCAATCAGATCATTCAGTCGAAACTCAAAGGCTGATCATCATATATTGGGGCAGAAATGCCCCTTTTCTTCGAGAAATACCGCCAATCCCACCCGGCTATAGTGGAAACACTGTTTAAATTGCTACACTGCACGCTATACAAACCGCCAAAATAAGAATTCAGGTGTTCCTTGAGCTTACAACTATTGCGCAGTCTGGCCGTCACGGTCGCCATGGCATTGCTGTTCTCTACGATAGCGGATGCACAATCGCCCGCGGAAATCGACGCAAACCTGAGTACGCAACAGGGTGAGCTCAGCTTAAGTGGTCAATGGAACTTTGTCTGGGGCCAATGGGTACCGACCGATGACATTGCGGCTGGACATCACCAGGCGCAAATCATCACGTTGCCGAATTACCTGGCCGATCTGCCTGTCGCGAACAGCAACGCCAGTAACAATACTGGCATCATGACCTATTTCATTAAGATCAAGAACTTACCGGATGTGTTTCTGCGCCCGACAGTCGATGTTGGTGATATCAGCGAAGCTTGGGAAGCCTGGTGGGTCGATACCTCGGGGCAGGCCATATTCTTAGGTCGTTCCGGCCGGATCGCAACCACCAAAACCCAGCAGGAATTCAATAATAAGAATTATTTGCTGTCACTGCCGAACAATAGCCGTGAAGGTTATCTGGTGTTTTATGTATCAGCCTACCATTCCGTAAGAACGGGTTTGTACAGTGACATTACCATTGCCGAGTACGCCGACGTTTACAAAACAGCGATAGCAGATCTGGCCAGTCGGGCTTTTATTCTCGGCATTGGCATTTACATCATTACCCAGAATCTGGTGTTTTTTGTCCAACGGCCCAAAGAACGCACACTTCTGTTACTGGCCATCTTTGCGTTCACTGGCTTGCTCAGAGCTGCATTTGCCTCAGGCTATGTTGACTTCTTCGTGCCAATGGTCGATTTCCACCACTTCTCCCTTCGCTTTGAATATCTGTTGATCGTCTGGCCTGCTGTAGCGGGTCTGCATATGCTCAGTGTTTTCTTTCCGTTTCCGGCGTTGCGCTATCTCCCCGGTTTGGGGTACGTCTTCCTGTTTCTGCTTGGCCTGGTCACCTTTAACATTTCACTCACAACTATGACCGCCTACCTTGGCTTTTATCAGTATTCGCTGGCATTTTTTGCCTCATTTTGCCTGGTCTTTATTTTCCGCGGCTTGATTTTACGGTTGCCCAACGCACGAGCATTTTTATTCAGCTTCTTACCGTTGATTGCGGCCATCTTGAATGATGTCTATGCATCCCGGTCTGCCCAATACTCATTCTACATAGCGGAATACGCGTTTTTCTTATTTATGTTTATTCAGACTCAGATCCAGGCGTCCCGCTTTATTGTTGCACTGGATACCGCTGAGCACCTGACCACCAACTTGCAGAATGAAGTCGACCGGCAGACGGTCGAACTGCAAAAACGCAATACGTTGCTTGAAGAAAAAAGCCGATTCCCTCGAATTAAAGCATCAGGAAGTCAAATTACTGTCCGAAACGGACCATCTGACCGGTCTCTATAACCGGCAATCGCTGGACAGCCGATTCGAACATCATTTCCAGTTGGCACATCAGAGCGGCCAACCGTTGTCGTTGGTGATGATGGATCTCGACCATTTCAAAGCCATTAACGACAAATACGGACATACCGTGGGGGATGAATGTCTGGTATTTGCGGCGTCTTACCTGCGCGGTCTCAATTTACGCAAGAGGGACCTGATCGCCAGATATGGCGGTGAAGAATTCGTCATCCTGTTAACCGATACCAACCTGGATATGGCCACCCGGGTCGTACAGGAAATCTGTGAAGGATTACCCCGCCATCCTGTCACCGGCCAACATCCGGACATCTACTTGACCGCCAGCTTCGGCATCGCAGAACTGTCCGTCAGTCGGGTCGAATCGCCGCAAATGCTGATCGAAAGAGCGGATGCTGCTTTATACAGTGCCAAGCAAAAAGGTCGGAACCGGGTAGAAAGCGACATCGCCTGAACGCGAGCCCTATTGGCAGACATTCATCGTCTAATGATGATCGAAAAATCACGCAAAAATCGACCTTTAAAAAATATATTTGAGCGCAACCGGCATGGTTGACAGGCTCAAGAAATGTCAACATCCGCAATTAAGAAAATTCACTTCCACCACTACAAATTGTGCTTTAGAATCCGCCTCGACACTATAGGTAGTGCCTGAGCGAAAGCGAGACACAATATCCTGTGGTCAAATCTGCACCAGATTCGAGCTGTCCCGGCCTCAATTTGTGGCATTTTTCATACGCAGGGTAAACAAGAAGAAATTACGCTTCCGCTCAAGTATTGAAGCCCCTTTTTTAAACCATTTTATTGATAGGACCTTTCAGCCATGACAGGAAACACACAACTGGAACGTGACAACTGCATCAGCATTGACCACCAACCCGCATCGGTTGACATCTGGGATGCGAAATATCGCCTTAAAGACAGCCAGGGGAATCCGGTTGACGGCGATATGACGGAAACCTTTGCCCGGGTTGCTTATGCACTTTCTTCCGTCGAAAAAGGTAAGAAGAAGCAGGAAGAATGGAACGCAAAATTCCTCTGGGCGCTGGAGAATGGCGCCATCCCAGCCGGTCGTATTGTGTCCAATGCTGGGGCGTTAGAGCATAAGCCGGCAACGTCGACGATCAACTGTACCGTGTCTGGCACAATTGAAGACTCAATGGATGGCATTCTGGAAAAGGTTCATGAAGCGGGTCTGACCTTAAAAGCCGGTTGTGGCATTGGCTACGAATTTTCCACATTACGTCCACGCAACGCGTTTGTATCTGGCGCGGGTGCCTACACTTCTGGTCCTTTGTCGTTTATGGATATCTACGACAAAATGTGTTTCACCGTATCCAGTGCTGGCGGTCGTCGCGGCGCGCAAATGGCGACGTTTGACGTGAGCCATCCGGATGTTATCGACTTCATCCGCGCCAAGCGTGAAGACGGACGGTTACGACAATTTAACCTGTCACTGCTCATTACCACCGAATTTATGGAAGCCGTGAAAAACGACACTGACTGGCCTCTAGTATTCCCAGTGTCTGAGGCGGAAGTTAAACGTGATGGTCTGGATGTGAACAATCCGGAACAGGTTATCTGGAAAGATTGGCACGTAAAGAAAGACTACCTGCAAAACGACGAAGGTCAGGTCGCTTGCCGTGTTTACCGAATCATCAAGGCCCGAAATCTGTGGAACGTGATCATGACGTCGACATACGATTTTGCCGAGCCTGGCTTCATCCTGATCGACAAGGTCAACGAATACAACAACAACTGGTTCTGTGAAACGATCCGAGCCACCAATCCTTGCGGTGAACAGCCGTTACCGCCTTACGGCAGTTGCTTGTTGGGTTCCGTTAATCTCACGCGTTTCGTGGAAGACCCCTTCACTGAAAACGCCAAGTTTAACTGGGACAAATACCGTGAAGTGGTGAAAATTTTCACCCGAATGCTGGATAACGTCGTTGAGATCAACGGTCTGCCTTTGGAAGGTCAGCGCCAGGAAATCATGCGTAAGCGTCGTCACGGTATGGGCTACCTGGGTCTCGGCTCCACCATTACCATGCTGCGCATGAAGTACGGTGATGAACAATCGGTTGCCTTCACCGAAGAAATTACCAAGGCTATGGCACTGGCTGGCTGGGAAATGTCGCTGGAATTGTCGAAAGAAAAAGGCGCGGCCCCGATTATGGATGAAGAGTTTGAAATCACCCATGAAATGGTCCGTCAACGTCCAGAATTACTCAGCGATGGCTATCAGGTCGGTGACAAGTTACCGGGCCGAATTCTGCACGCCAAATACAGCCGTTACATGCAACAAATGGCTACGGTAGCGCCTGAATTGGTTAATGAACTGGCACAAACCGGCGCCCGCTTTACCCACCATTCATCGATTGCCCCGACCGGCACCATCAGTCTGTCCATCGCCAACAATGCCAGTAACGGTATTGAGCCAAGCTTTGCACACCACTATTCACGTAACGTTATTCGTGAAGGTCGCAAGACCAAGGAAAAGGTCGACGTGTTTTCCTTTGAGTTGCTGGCTTACCGCAAGCTGGTCAATGAAAAAGCGATGCCTTACAGTCAGGAAGCCGATGCCGCCCTGCCGGATTACTTCGTGTCTTCAGAAGGTATTGCACCCAAAGAACATGTTGATATTCAGGCGGCGTCACAGAAATGGATCGACTCATCCATTTCGAAAACGGCCAACGTGCCGACCGACTACCCGTTCGATAACTTTAAAGACATTTACCTGTACGCTTACGAGCAAGGCTTGAAAGGCTGTACAACCTTCCGCTTTAATCCGGAAGCCTTCCAGGGTGTTCTTGTGAAAGAACAAGACCTTGAAAATACCACCTATCGCTTCAATTTAGAGGACGGCACCGTCTTGGAAGCGAAAGGCAACGAAATGATCGAATACGATGGCGAAACGCACACGGCGGCTAACCTGTTCGATGCATTAAAAGAAGGCTATTACGGGAAGTTTTAAGGATGACTGCAATGAAAAAAATTGAGAAAAAAATCGTTGGCTACGAAGTGGTCTCCAAAGAGAAACAAGCCAGCGAAAAAGCTGAAAAAGAGAAAAGCAGTATTGTTCAGATGCACGAATCCGTGCAGCGTCCTGAAATGCTGATTGGCTCGACCTATAAAATCAAGACGCCGATGTCGGAACACGCCATGTACGTGACCATCAACGACATGCTGCTCAATGAAGGCACCGAACACGAACAGCGCCGCCCTTTCGAGATATTCATTAACTCGAAAAACATGGAGCACTACCAGTGGGTTGTTGCGTTAACGCTGTTGATATCCGCTGTGTTCCGTAAAGGTGGGGATATCACCTTTATTGTTGACGAATTAAGCGCAGTCTTTGACCCTCAAGGTGGCTACTTCAAAAAAGGTGGCAAGTTCATGCCATCTTTGGTGGCTGAGATCGGTGAAGTGGTTGAACGCCACCTGAAGATGATCGGCATGATCGCGGACGATTCACTGGATGAACACCAGAAAAAACTGATTGCTGACAAACGCGCCGAATACGAAGCGAAAAACAGTAAGCCTGCGGCGGAAACAGACAATGGTGATTTCCCACCCGATGCCCAGGTCTGTAAAAAATGCAGTACCAAAGCCGCTATTGTCATGGACGGTTGCCTGACCTGTTTGAACTGCGGCGACTCGAAATGTGGGTAAAACGCGGGTTTGCCGTAAGAAGAACCAAAACCTCTTAATGGGGTTTTAGTATTCGTTTTACGGTGAAACGTGAACGCGTCAGCAGGAATTTTCTACAGGACGCACCACCGGTAACTCAATTCAAAAAAGCCCCTTAATGGGGCTTTTTTGTGGCTGTTGAATATTGCTTTAAGACGTTAGACGCTCAAATCGAATTAAAGTGCTGTAACAAGCCTTCCCCAACCCAGTTCAACAACCCATCTGATTGATTTTGCGCGTGCCAGTAAAGATGAGTTTCAACCACGGGAACCTTAAAGGGTAATTCCAAAACTTTCAGTTCAGAGCGCAAATAGGCCGACGCAATAGAGCGCGGCAGGGTCAACAAAAACGGTTGCTGCAACAATATTTCGACGGCAGTCCGGTAGTTCTGACAGCGCACCTGAACATCGCGATTGAAGCCCAACTGAGCAAACGCGATGTCTTCCAGAACCTTCCCGGTGGGTCTATTCGACACTGTTATGTGTTGCCCTAAACCATACTGCTTGGTCGAAATCCGGTCGTCACCAAAGAATCGCTCACTCACCAGCAAACAAAACTCGGAAGTGACCAGCCGCGCATGTTGAATAGGAAAGCTCAGAGGCCGTGCCACGTCGATAGCAAAATCAACTTCACCGGATTCCAACTGCATGGTCAGCACATCGCGATCCAACACCACACTGTCGAACCGCAATTGCGGTGCCGTTTCAGAAAACAGCGCTAAAATTTCCGGTAAAAACAACGGTTCGATGGCTTCGTGAATCGCCAGTCGCAAATGCTGATTAACCGACGCTGGATCGAAATCGCCGAAACTCTGCAATGTCATTCGCAACTGACTCAACAGTGCCAATACGTCCGGCACCACCCGCCGACAGACCGGCGTAGGCAGCATCTGATGACCCCGACGTTCAAACAACGGATCGTCCAGCACTTCGCGCAATCGTTTAACCGCGTGGCTGACGGCCGAGGGCGTGATATTCAGCTGCTCGGCCGCCCGCGTCATATTCTGGTTCTGATATAAGGCTTCCAGAACCTTCAACAAATTGAAATCCAGTTGAGTGATTTGCTTCAGCGTCGCCAAAATGAACCTCATTCATCATTGTATTTAAATACCTTTCATTTCATTCATCATAAAAGTTTCTCTACACTGCTGTAAACGACCTTACTGATAACAACAATATTAAGGACACATTATGGACTTCTCACACAGCAGCCAGTGTCAGGATTATCTGACCCGTCTGAAGCGGTTTATGGCCGACAACGTCATGCCCATGGAACGTACCATCATTGATAAGAACCGGGCGCTGAACCCAACGGGCGATTGGCAATCCTGGTCCCTGCTGCCGGAAGTAGAGGCTCTGAAACAAAAGGCCAGACAGCAGGGTTTGTGGAATCTGTTCTTGCCGGATTCTGAACTTGGGCAAGGCCTGAGCTGTACCGATTACGCACCATTGGCTGAAGAGACGGGTCGAGTTCTGTTTGCACCGGAAATATTCAATTGCAACGCACCCGATACGGGAAACATGGAAGTGTTGTATCACTTTGGTTCCGAAGCACAGAAAAAAACCTGGCTGACCCCGCTGCTCGCCGGCGACATCCGTTCGGTTTTCTGTATGACTGAACCCGACGTAGCCTCCAGTGATGCCACCAACATGCAGGCCACCATCACTCAGGACGGCAATGAACTTGTCCTCAATGGTCGTAAATGGTGGACCACCGGACTGGGGCACCCGAACGCGAAAGTCGCGATCTTCATGGGGCTGTCCAACCCGGAGGCTGCCAAACATGAGCAACATTCCATGGTATTGGTGCCGCTCGATACACCCGGCATTGAGATCAAACGCATGCTTACCGCCAGCGGTGATTATGATGCGCCTTACGGTCATGGTGAGATTGAATTCAATCAGGTACGCGTTCCGCGCGACAACCTGATCTGGGATCTGGGCAAAGGCTTTGCCATTGCTCAAGGGCGATTAGGTCCAGGCCGTATTCACCATTGCATGCGTGCCATTGGCGCCGCCGAACGCGCGTTGGAATTAGCCGTTCAGCGGGGCTTGAAACGGGTTGCCTTTGGCAAACCCCTGGTGAAACTCGGGGGCAATGCCGAAAAAATCGCGCAAGCCCGTATCATGATCGATCAGGCGCGTTTAATAACCCTGAATGCAGCCTGGAAGATCGACACGGTCGGAGTCAAACAAGCCATGACCGAGATATCAGCCATTAAAGTGGCGGTCCCCAACATGTTGCAACAGGTCGCTGACATGGCGATTCAACTACACGGTGGTGCCGGTGTGTCTGACGACTTCCCATTGGCGTCTTATGCAGCAGCCGCGCGCATGCTGCGCTTGGCCGATGGACCGGATGAAGTTCATCTGCATATGGTCGCTCGCCTGGAAATCGCCAAGCATCTGCCGAAGGAGACGCGCTCATGAAAACTGTGGTGATCACCGGAGGTGCATCCGGTCTGGGTTTGGCCATGGCCGTTCAATGGGCGAAAACCGGCGCAACCTTATGCTTGGTTGACCGAGCTGACGACAACAAGAGTGCGGCAATTGCCGCAGTCGAACGCGCAGGCGGTAAAGCGTTCTTTTTTCAGTGTGACGTCACCAGTGACGAACAAGTCACGCAACTGAAACAGTTTACCGATGCTCAGTTGCCGCCCGTCGACATTCTGATCAACAGTGCTGGCGTGCCAACGGCCGGAACTTTTTCAGACGAATCCATCAGTGCCTGGCAATGGGTCCTCGACATCAATCTGTTGGGAACCGTTCGGGTGACCAAAGCTTATGTCGACGATTTCAGAAAACGACAATCTGGGCATATTGTGAACGTAGCCTCTCAGGCGGGTCTTACATCGATGCCGTTGATGGGGTCCTATAATGCCACCAAGGCCGCGGTAATCGCCCTCAGTGAAACCCTGAAATTGGAGCTGGCCCCTTTCGGCGTTGGCGTGAGTGTTTTGTGCCCGGCTTTCGTGAACACGAACTTACATACTTCCTTGCATGAAGAGCAGAAAGCCATGCAGGATGTTGTGACCAAACTGGTACAAACCGGCAATGTGTCGGCAGAACAGGTCGCTGTCGCGGTCTTTGACGCGGTAGCCCAAAATCGCTTCCTGATTGTGACGCACCGGGAAGGTCGGAACGCACTGAGACTGAAGCGTTGGCTGCCCAGACTGTATTTTAGGATCATGACCAAACGTACCGAACGGTTCACGCGCAAAGGATACGGCTATGACCGGGCACAGTAACGTCGACTCCGCAAAACCAGTGCGCCAAGGCGAGGAACTGGACATCAACGCGGTCGATAGCTGGTTGAAAATGCAAATACCGGAACTGACGGGTCAACCTGCCGTCAGTCAATACGCCGGAGGTGCTTCCAACTGGACTTATTGCCTGACCTACCCCGACCGTGAGCTCATCCTGCGCCGGGCACCAAAGGGGAAAAAAGCGAAAGGGGCGCATGATATGGCGCGGGAATATCACCTGCAGCAGGCGTTGAAACCCGTCTTCGCCTTGGTGCCGGAGATGCTCGCGATGTGTCAGGACGCAACGATTATCGGCACCGACTTTTATGTCATGGAAAAATTAACGGGCATGATTCCACGCAAAAATATGCCGCGTTCCGTGATGATGAGTGAATCCGAGGTATTGCAGTTATGCCAGAACATGATCGATACCCTCGCGCAATTACACAGTGTCGACATACACCAGGCAGGCTTGTCAACGCTGGCAAAAGGTGAAGGCTACATAGACCGCCAAATTACCGGCTGGACGCAACGCTATAACCAAGCCCGAACCTGGAATGTGCCCTCCGGTAAGTTTGTGGCTGATTGGCTCGCACAGAATAAACCGGCGCAGGAAACCATCTGTCTGACACACAACGATTTCCGCTTCGACAACCTGGTGTTAAATCCCGAGCAACCCAGTGAGATCCTTGGGGTGCTCGACTGGGAGCTGGCGACCTTAGGCGACCCGTTAATGGACCTGGGCAATACCCTCGCCTATTGGGTTCAGGCTGACGATGATTTTCTGGCGCAGTCCACCCGACGACAACCCACCCATTTACCCGGCATGATGACCCGACGCCAGGTCATTGATTATTACTGTCAGGCGCGAGGCTTACCGAACATCGACTTTCGGTTTTACGAAGTGTTCGGTTTGTACCGGCTCGCGGGTATCGCGCAACAGATTTACTACCGCTATCACCACAAACAAACACGCAACCCGGCCTTTAAAAATTTCTGGATTTTTGTGCATTACCTGTTGTGGCGTTGCCGGAAATCGATAAGGCAAGCGCCATGAAAGTGATTTATCTGGTCCGCCACGGACAAGCCAGCTTCGGACAAGCGAATTACGACCAGTTGTCACCGCTGGGCATCGAGCAAAGTCAGTGGGTGGCCGACTATCTGCTCGCAAAGGGGTTGTCGTTTGACACAGTGATAAGTGGTTCTTTGCAGCGGCATCAACAGACCGCTACCCCCTGGCTTGAACGAACACAAGCGGAACTGATTATCGATCCACGTTGGAATGAGTTTGATCACCAGGCGCTGATAAAAAGAGCGCGATCCGCCAACCCGGCATGGATTCAGCCCTCCAAGTCACTCACGGATGACGACCTGTTGAAGCTGTTTCAACACGCCATAAAAGACTGGATTAACCCGGCGAATGAACAGCACTACAGCGAAAGCTGGTCCGCATTTAACCAACGGGTAACCCTGGCGCTGAACGCAACCCTTGAACGTACACAAAAAACCGCCTTGGTGTTTACCTCTGGCGGTGTGATTTCGGCACTGATCGGGCAGCAATGGCACCTATCTGCCGAGCAGAGCATGCGATTGAACTGGTCCATGGTCAACACCGGTATCAGCAAATTGCTTGTACGACACAACACGATTCAGGTTTCCACAGTGAATGAATACGCGCATCTGGATAACGCGACCTATATGAAAAACATAACCTATAAGTGAGTCATCAACATGAGAAAAACCATTCTGATCACAGGTGCCAGTTCCGGTCTCGGCCTGGGCATGGCAAAAGAATTTGCGCTTCGCGGCCACAACCTGGCACTGTGTGCCCGACGCGTAGACAAGCTGGAAGAATTGAAAGCGACACTTCAGCAAGCTCATCCCAGTATTCAGGTCAGCGTAAAAGCCCTCGATGTAAATAATCACGATGATGTTTTCGCTGTGTTCAAAGCCTTTAAAAATGAACTCGGTACGCTCGATCGCATCATCGTGAATGCAGGCATGGGCAAAGGGGCTTCATTGGGCACCGGTTATTTTCATGCCAACCTGCAAACGGCCATGACCAATTTTGTCGCTGCCATCGCTCAGTGTGAAGCGGCCATGGAGATTTTGCGCGCCCAGAACGATGGGCACCTGGTAACGATTTCCTCGGTATCTGCGGTACGGGGTTTTCGCCGCGCACTGAACGTTTACGCGGCAACAAAAGCGGGCCTGACGACCTTAACCGAAGGGATCCGTATCGATGTGATGAACACGCCAATCAAAGTATCCTGCATCCACCCGGGCTTCATCCGCACGGAACTGAATGAGAAAGTAAAAAAAGTGCCCTTTATCGTCGACCTTGACACCGGCTGCCGAGCGTTAGTGAAAGCCATTGAAAAAGAAAAGCCGGTCAGCTATACCCCGTCCTGGCCTTGGGCAGCCATGCAGTTGGTCATGCGGGTACTGCCAGACAGTCAATTGAAAAAATTCAGCTGACGGATCGCCTCTGACAGCATTACAGCCAGCGACGAACCCGCTGGCAGTAAGCCCGATAGTCTTCACCGAACATCTTTTGCAGGGTTCTTTCTTCAGGATGGATCTGCAGGCGATTCATGATCCAGACAAAGCCTGCGCTAAGTGCCAGAGACAGCGGATTAGCCAACAGCAAACCCAACCCGATCAGCATCGCCAGCATGGCCAGATAGATCGGGTTACGGCTGATACGATACCACCCGTCACTGATCAGGGCTGAACTCTGCTCGGGTACCATAGGATTTAACGTCGTCCGGGTACGACGGAATGCCAATAGACAACCCACCGCAATGATGCCTGCCAACAAGAAAGCGACCGCGAATGCGGCTAAGCGCACAGACCAAGACCAAGCCAAGCCAGGTGTGACGAGCGACGCACACCACATTAGCAAAGCAAAGATCACCACCCAGGCAACCGGTGGTATTTTCAGTTCTAATTTCTCCATCATAGTTTCCCTCGTCGTTTTGCCCGAATTGTAATCCTTAGAGCAGACTGTAAGGTCAAGGCTTTTTATTTCCGCCACCGAAACTCAGTTGCCCGCCAACATCGCAACCCTGCACTGCAATATTTGCAACAATAGTTCAGGAATTTGCCAGCACGATCAATTTCATAAACCGGGTATTCGGCGTAACATCTCTGAAGATCATTTAAAGCCGCAAGTCTGAGCTGCAGAGGTGCATTGCTGATGCCATCCATCCTGAGCAGCCAATGCTCGCAATTCCTAACCCACAGCGGATGCTTGAATACAGATGAAACCAACGTTAAAACCAAAGAACCCTAACTTTTCTTCTGGCCCCTGCAGTAAACGGCCAGGTTACGATGTTGCGAAATTGGACTTATCGACACTGGGTCGATCACACCGTGCGGCTATCGGCAAAACAGCCCTGGAACGAGTCTGCGATCAAACCGCAGAACTACTCGGACTGCCCGAAGGTTATCGTGTTGGTGTGGTGCCGGCTTCGGATACCGGTGCCATGGAAATGGCCATGTGGTCTCTGCTGGGTTCTCGACCCGTCGATGTGTTTGGTTGGGAATCGTTCGGTATCGGTTGGGTAGGTGACATCACCAAACAACTGAAATTAGCGGATGTGCATACCTACACCGCTGACTACGGTGAACTTCCTGATATGTCACAGGCAAACCCCAAACACGACGCAGTGTTCACCTGGAACGGCACCACGTCCGGGGTAAAACTGCCAAACGGCGACTGGATTGCCGATGACCGCGAAGGTTTAACCATCTGCGATGCCACTTCTGCCGTGTTTGCCATGGACATGCCGTGGGAGAAACTCGATGTAGTGACATTCTCCTGGCAGAAAGTACTTGGTGGCGAAGGTGCACACGGCATGTTGATTCTGTCACCGCGTGCGGTTGAACGGCTGGAAACCTACACGCCACCTTGGCCAATGCCTAAAATCTTCCGGCTGACGGCCAATGGCAAACTGATAGACGGAATTTTCCGGGGTGAGACGATCAATACGCCATCAATGCTGTGTGTCGCCGATTATCTGGACGCCATGAATTGGGTCGAATCCATTGGCGGTTTGGGTAAGGCAATCGAGAAATCGATGAGCAACCTTTCCACGCTGGAAGATTTTGTCGACAAAACCCCGTGGATTCACTTTCTGGCCAAGGACGAAAAAATCCGCTCCAACACCAGCGTCTGCTTTACGCTGGATTTGCCCGCGGACAAAGTAAAGCAATTAATTAAATTGCTCGCTGACGAAGGTGTCGCTTATGACATTGGCTCCTATCGAGACGCGCCTGCCGGGTTACGGATCTGGGCTGGTGCGACGGTGGAGAAGTTTGATTTGGAAACGTTTCTGCCTTGGTTGGAATGGGCTTACAACGAAGTCGCCTGAACGAGAATGGCTCACCTAACGTGAGCCATTTTTTTTAAAACGCAAAAACAAAAACAACAATAGCTGCGCATCATCGACATTCTGTGAATGACGTTTTTCGGTGTCAGATCACGCTGCGTTAGCTGTCACACTGACAGGAAGCCTCATGTATAAAATCCGAACCTACAACACGATTGCCGTCGAAGGGCTTGAACAGTTCCCCCGCGACCGCTACGAAATCAGTTCCGAAATAGCAGAACCGGACGGCATTCTGGTGCGCAGCGCAAATTTGAATGAACTCACATTCCCTTCCGAGTTAAAAGCCATTGCCCGGGCCGGCGCCGGTGTGAACAACGTACCGGTTGAGCGATGCACGAAAGAAGGTATCGTCGTGTTCAACAGCCCTGGCGCGAACGCCAATGCCGTGAAGGAGTTAGTGCTTGCCGGATTGCTGTTGTCATCACGCGGCATTTACGCCGGCATGCGCTTCACCGCTGGGCTGTCCGGCACCAGCCATGAACAAATGGGTCCTTTACTGGAAGCAGAAAAGAAACATTTCAAAGGCCAGGAACTGACCGGAAAAACACTCGGCGTGGTCGGACTGGGCGCGATTGGCAGCCACGTGGCCAACATGGCCTTGCACATGGGCATGAATGTCATCGGCTATGATCCTGCCATCTCGATTGACGCGGCGTGGCGTTTACCGGCGCAGGTTCAGAAAGCAGAAAACCTGCAGCAACTGCTGAACCGAAGTGACTACGTGACGCTGCATGTTCCGGCTATAAAAGCGACGGAAAATCTCATAAATCAGGGAACGTTGGCGGCCATGAAATCTGGCGCCCGGTTATTGAATTTCGCCCGCGAAACCATTGTCAATACCGATGATGTGCTGTCTGCTTTAGACGCTGGCAAACTGACTTATTATGTAACGGACTTTCCATCGCCGGCTCTGATCAATCGCGACGATGTGATTGCTATGCCACATTTAGGCGCCAGCACCTACGAAGCGGAAGCGAATTGCGCGATCATGGGTGCACAACAATTGGTGCACTTCATCGAGCATGGCAACATCCGCAACTCAGTAAACTTCCCTACCTGTGAACTGGAACGCACCACTGGCTTCCGAATATGTTTTGCCAATCAAAATGTTCCCAAGGTGCTCAGTCAGGTTCTGAATCTTCTGGCCGACCAAAATATCAACGTGGTGGAAATGCTGAACAAAAGCCGGGACGATATTGCCTATAATATTTTGGATATTGAAACGGAACCCTCGCAATCGGTGTTGGATGCGATTGCAAACACCGAACATGTATTTCATTTACGCTCAATTTAAGTTACGACAGCTCAAACGTTGATTTCCAAGATGACCCGGTATCCGGGTCATATCCATTGCCTTCCACTAAACAAGATTCAAACCACCATCGCATAAAATCACCTCACCAGTAAGGTAAGAACTGTGAACCAACATGGCGACGATATCCGCAATTTCCTCCGGTTGTGCGCCACGCTGCATTGGTGATTTATCTCGCCATAAAGCTCGGGCGTCATGCCAATCTTGGGTCATTGGCGTATCCACCAAACCCGGCGCCACCGCATTCACGCGAATCAAAGGCGACAGATTCACGGCGAGCAGTTTCGTCATATGATTCAATGCAGCCTTACTGACAGCATAGGGAATAGACGCCCCCTTTGGGCGAACGCCCGCGTGCGAGCTGACATTAACAATACAACTGCTGTGTTGCCCAGTGGCGGCATTGCGCAAGGCGGTTTCAGCTTCGGTAATCAGCAACCACGGGGCAATCACGTTAACATCGTACATTTTGCGCCAAACATCGGCGGACGCCTGCTGCATATCCCCATGCGGGATAACCGCACTGATGGCCGCATTGTTGATCAGAACATCGAGGCGCCCATGGGTAACCAGAATCTGTTGAATCAGTGAAGTGATCTGTTCAGGCTGAGCGAGATCCGCTTGGATATAGGATGCATTCGGCACAGACGCTGCCAAAGCGTTTCCCGCTTCGACCGAATCACGAGAATGAAACACCACTCGATAGCCGTCTTTGGCCAACCGCCCCGCAATGGCCTTACCAATGCCGGACGTCGATCCGGTTACCAACGCGACTCGTTGTGTTTTTTGCTCTGACTCAGTCAAGGTTCTGCTCCTGTGCACGCTAAATAATGTCCGCAAGCGTACCACAGAGCGCATTTAACCCAGCAAGCCAATATTCGAAAATTTTTACCATTGGTAGACACTTTATTCAGCTCAGGATTGATCTACATCAACTCCAAACTCTTGCCCTTAAACGAAAAAGACTATATTCGACTCATCGATATGCGAAGGAGAAGGCTATGAAAACGATCAACAGCGCCCATAACTCCCATGCGTTGCACACCCTGTTACTGATACTCTTGGGGTTGCTTGCCATTCTGTACAGTTCTGATGCGCAAGCCAAAGCCATTGTTTTTCCCGCAGAATGCGCCGCATGCCACGGCCCCGAACCTCGCTATCAATTGAAAGGTGCCAAAGAACAATATCTGAATTCCGGGCACTATCTTGGTTTTGCCAAAGAAGGCACGCACGCTTGGTACTCCAATGGTGGTGGCTGTCAAAAATGCCATACCCACGAAGGCTTTTTGGAATTTACCCAACTCGGCAAAATCGAAAGTGACTACATCGAATGGCCCTCGCAGCCAGGATGTTTTACGTGTCACAACCCACATGAAAACGGTGATTTTGAATTGCGCACCACCAAACCCGTCACACTGGTGTCGGGTGTTCAGGTCGACCTGGGCAAGGGTACCTTATGCGCGAACTGCCATCAGGCGCGTACCGCGCCGGAAAATGTTGTTAAACCTACTCTGGCCATGAAAGTCAGCAGTCATTTCGGACCTCACCACGGTCCGCAGGCAAATCTGTTTGTCGGCAACGGTGCCTATGAATTCCCCGGGAAGGTTTACAAGAATTCTGGGCATCGGATAGAAGCCAAAGATTCCTGCATTGACTGCCACATGGCCTTGCCGAAAGGACGCTACGGAAGCACCCCAGCGTTAGGCGGTCACAGTTTCTTTTTATCGGATCGACATGAAAACGGCAATGTCTCGCTGCTAACGGCGCCCTGTGAAAGTTGCCATGCCGGCATTAAGCAACTCAAAGGCACCCGTTTCTTTAATGTGCCCGCCGGTGATGACTACGATGGCGATGGCACAATAGAAGCTGCTCAGGTTGAAGTCGAAGGATTAATTGCCAGATTGGTAAATGCCGAAGGCAATGGTTTGCTGCAGAAAGGACCCCAAGCTTTATTCACAGCGACGGGCGATTGGAATGTCATTCAGGACCTGGAACTGCAACGCAGCACGGCCGAAATGGCGGCCCTGTTCAATTACAAATTCTTTGTTGAAGACCGAAGTATGGGCGCGCATAACCTGATTTATACCGTGCAGGTGCTCATGGACACCATTTCAATCCTCGACCCGGAATTCGATACCAGCACCCGGCCAGAGTAACAGGCATGGCTCACAGGAGCCTTCGGGCTCCAACCTCTGGCATTGTGAAAGGAGCGTTTCTATGAGCAGTCGTTGGCAACGTCTCTGGCATCCGAGCAATCGTCGTTTGACCCTGTATTTACCCTTGGGAGCACTCTTAGCGTTCTTCGCAGGCGGCCTGGCGCTGGGTACCTTCCAGACGGTCGTTCATTTAAGCAGCGAAAACGAATTCTGCTTCAGCTGTCACCTTGGTATGGATACCATCGTTGAGGAGTATCAGGCGTCCATTCACTATGACAATACTTCCGGTGTGGTAGCCAGCTGTGCAGACTGCCATGTCCCGATTGAATTCTGGCCCAAAATGCGAGTGAAATTTCTTGCCTTGGGTGATGTTCTGGAGACCTGGAAAGGCACCCTAACCTTAGAAAACTTCGAAAGTCATCGGCTTGAATTGGCGCAGATTGTTTGGGAAGACATGAAAGCAACAGACTCAAGAGAATGTCGAAACTGCCATAACCCTGAAAACTGGCGTTTGGAAAAGCAATCTGCGGCGGCCCAAGTCCAACATGATGTGGTGTTCTGGGTTGAAAATAATAAAACCTGCGTCAATTGCCATCACGGTATAGCACACCTGCTGCCGCTTCGGCCGGGTTCCTTGATGCGTCACGGTGACGATTTAATACCAGAAACGACAGCGTCACCCTGAACCAAGACAGAAACCAGTCAGGGTAAGCCTTACTCATCAAACTTAATCTGCACCTTCGGCCGCTGCGGTGGCGTTTGCGTGGCCAGCTTCAGCGGTTCAACAACTTTTTCCATACCATTAATCTTTATTTCCAGCGCAACCTGCAACCAATGGCCTAACTTTCCGGACGGCCACCCTTTCTTGGCAAACCAGAGCAAGTAAGCTTCCGGCAAATCAATCAATAACCGACCCTGGTATTTACCAAAAGGCATCGGTTGCCGGGCAATATTTAACAAATCTTCTTTTTCAAGCATCACAATTCCTTCAGGGGAAATGACATCGACATTCGGTGACCGCCATTGCGGCAGTATGTCGAACCTCCGATACACGAACAACCCTGAAGAGAAAAATCACCCTCCAAACGGAGCCGAAATGTGACTACTGGCCATTGATCATTAAGTTTGTTCAGTATTTACTGAACAACTTGAATGACCGGACCTCACCATGGACAGCGCAAGCAGAAACTTTATCGAACAAATGGGCATCATTGCCCAACGCAGCGGCAGCCCACGCATCTCAGGCCGAATCTCAGGCTTGCTCATTTTAAGGGGCGAACCGGTTGCCTTGCAGGAAATCGCCGACACACTGCAAGTTTCCAAGGCCAGTGTGAGTACCAATGCGCGCCTGTTACGCGACCGCGGCATGTTACGTTTAACCACCGTGCCCGGTGAAAGACAGGATTATTACGAACTTGTCCCTAACCCTTTTCAAAGCATGCTCGACCTGCTCAGCAAAGAAATGCAGCAGGCCGCTGAAGATATCCAACAGAGCCTGAGTCTGTTTGACGACAGTCAACCCGATGCACGCGAACGTGTTGCTGGAGTGCAGAAATTTTATCAGGGCTCCGCCATTTTTCTGAACGACATTGCGCAAAAACTTGCCGATCAACCGATAGACCGACCCGACCGTGGAGAATCCTAATGAGTGACACACCAACCACAGACTACACCGCTGAGAAACCGGATTGGGCAAAATCAAAAGCCGATTTACGCCGCGAGCGAGGTGAAAAACCTTCACGTGTGGGTCGGATAATTTGGTTAATTTTGCTCCTGCTGGCCGTCGGTTTCGCTGCGGCAGCGTTACTCAAGCCCAAAGCCACTCAGGAAACCGAGGCAACTGCGTCAACGCTCGTGACCGTCTCCACCAAATATCTGGCGGCACAAGAAACGCAAGTTGTTCAGGCGCAAACCGTCCGTCAGAACATCAAAGTAACGGGGACCATCCAACCACTTTTGGAAGCGCAACTGCCGGCGTTAATTTCCGCCCAGATAGAACAGGTCGCGGTTCGCCCCGGTGATGCCGTGAAAAAAGGCCAATTGTTAATTGCCATGGATACTGAAAATCTGAATATCCAGAAAGAACAGCAGCTCAGCAGCGTAGAAGCGACTCAAGCGCAACTGGCGCTGGCACAAAGCCAACTGAAGCGAACACAGGAAATGAGTGCTCAGGGTATCGCGACATCCGCACAATTGGAGCAGGCAATAAGCACCGTTCAAGCCCAAGCGGCAAACCTGCAAGCACAGCAAAGCCAGATAAAGGCAACCGAGTATCAATTACGCAATGCTAACGTTTACGCCCCCATCAATGGCATTGTTTCGTTCCGTCAAGCGGAGCCCGGGCAATTCGTGGGCATTGGTTCTCCATTACTGACCATAGTCGACCTCGCCCGCATGGAAATGCGGGTGAACGTATCCGCCGCTGACAGCGCCAATATAGTGACGGGGATGAAGGTTAACATCAGCATCGAAGGGCTCCCTTCGGCCACCTTTACCGGCACTGTGAGCCGCATCAGCCCGGTTGCAACCAATGGCACCCGAACCATCCCCGTGTACATTGTGCTGGAAAATACCGGCGGTCTGCTACGGGGCGGCATGTTTGCAACGGGGCAGATCACTCTGAAAGAAAAGCCCAACACCCTGGTCATTCCGCCATCAGCCATTCGCTACGACGAACAGAACCAACCCTATGTGCTTAAAATCGACGGCGAAACCGTGGTCAGACAAGATATCAGCGTTGCCGGTAGCTGGGGTCAAAACCAGATGCGCGAAGTCACCCAGGGTCTGAACAGTGGCGATCGAATCGTCGTGTTGCCTTTGCCCGGCTTGCAGGTAAATGACACCGTCCAACTGATTGAGGGCTAATCATGTTTATCACCAAAGTCAGCATCAATAACCCGGTGTTTGCGACCATGGTCATGGCTGCAATCATGGTGTTTGGGTTATTTTCCTATCAGAAACTCTCGGTTGAAAGTTTGCCAGACGTTGACTTTCCGGTTGTGGTGGTTGTGGTGTCGTACCCCGGCGCCTCTCCGGAAGCGGTTGAAAGTGAAATCCTCAAGCCCATTGAAAATTCGGTCAATACCTTAAGTGGCCTGGACTCTATCCAGGCAACGGCCGTACCCAGCCGTGCCATGGTCGTCATGATGTTTGATCTTGACGTGGACTCCACCGTGGCAGCGCAGGATGTGCGCGACAAAATGGCACAGCTGAAAGGCTTTTTACCCTCCGGCGCTGAAGAACCTTATATCCTGCGCTTCGATCCAGGCGCGATGCCTATTGTGTCATTGGCCGTTAGCGCCCAGGACATGGCACCGCGCGAACTGACCACTCTGGTCGATAACGTCATCATCAAAGAGTTGTCGATTATCCCCGGTGTCGGCAGCGCGACGGTTATTGGCGGAGTTTCCCGTCAGTTAAATATTGAAGTGGATCCTGACAAACTGGTCGCCTACGGCATCAGTCTCAGTCAGGTGACCCAGGCATTGCGCCAGACAAACCAGAACTTCCCGGCTGGTGACTTAACCGGAGCATTGAACATTCAAACTCTGCAGATCGATGGCGAAATCGTCGACCCAAATGAGTTCATGGACGTGATTGTAGCTTACCAACAAGGTCAACCCGTTTACCTGCGAGACATTGCCACCTTAAATGATGGTATCGGCGCGGTCGACTCTGCCGCCATGTTGCATGGCGAACGGGCACTGGCGATCGACATTGTAAAAATTCAAGGCGCCAATACCGTTGAAGTGGCGGAATCGGTACATAAGAAGATTAGTGAGTTGATGGAACAGTTACCGTCTGGTGTCGTCATTGACGTGGTCCAGGACAACTCAATCGAAGTCAAAAACTCGTTTGAGTCGGTCATGAATATGCTGATTGAAGGCGCCCTGCTGACCGTCGTTATTGTTTTTTTGTTTCTGAATTCCTGGCGCTCAACAGTGATAACCGGCTTGACACTGCCCATCTCGATTATCGGGACCATGATGGTGTTGCTGGCACTGGGTTTCACCCTGAACATGATGACCTTAATGGCGTTGTCGCTGGCGGTCGGTTTGCTGATTGATGACGCCATTGTCGTGCGCGAAAACATCATGCGACACCTGCATATGGGCAAAGGACACCGGCAAGCAGCGGAAGACGGTACCAATGAGATCGGTCTCGCCGTGCTGGCAACAACGTTATCGATTGTTGCCGTGTTTTTACCCGTTGCGTTTATGGATGGTATTCTGGGGCAGTTCTTTCTGCAATTTGGCGTCACCGTATCTGTGGCGGTGTTGATTTCACTGTTCGTGGCGTTCACCCTGGATCCGATGATGTCGAGTGTCTGGTACGACCCATCGGCTGATCCGCGCGTCAAAAAGGGCTGGTTTAGTCAGTTCATTCAACACTTTGATGATTTTTTCGAAGCCCTCGGCGTGCGCTACACCGCGTTGCTGCAATGGGCGTTAAAGCACCGCAAGTCCACTCTGCTTATGGCATTTGCCATTTTAGTGGGCAGCTTGACGCTGATTCCCAAAATCGGTGGTGAGTTTGTGCCGGTTGTTGACACCAGCCTGTTTCAGGTCGACATGCAAGGACCCGACGACGCATCGATTGAATACACCAGTATGAAAGTAAAACAGGTTCACGATCTGGTCAGCCAATACAGCGAAGTCAAAGGAACATACGCCACCATCAACAGCGGCGCCACCAGTGCCGGAAAGAACGCGGCCACAATTCTGGTGCAATTGATTCCACCGACAGAGCGTGCGCGCAGTGCGGTCAATATGGCTGACATGGTACGTGAGGCATTGGTCTCAATCCCGGGCGTTGAATTTAAAGTCGGCGCTGCCAACGGATTTGGCGGTGTTGCCTCACCAATTATGGTCAACCTCTACGGTGACGATTTTGATACCCTTGACCGCCTCAGCCAGCAGTTGGTTGCCAGGCTGGAACAGATTGAAGGCCTGGCCGATGTGGAATCCAACTTTGAAGGCGCTCAACCGATTCTGGGCGTGAAAGTAAACAGCGATGCGGCGAATGACTTGGGGATCAGTCTGGCGCATATCGGTTCGACACTACGCACCATGGTGAACGGGGAAACCGTCACGGAATGGACGGACCGCACAGGCGACACCTTTGATGTGGCCGTACGTTTGCAAGGCGACGCGCGCGACAACATTGAAACACTGAAGAAATTACCCATCACCCTTTCCGGCATGACCGGCACGCAGGGCATGGTGAATCTCGAACAGGTTGCCACCATCAATGCCTCAACCGGACCGGCTCAGGTAAACCGGATGAATCTCTCCCGCCAGGTGGTCATCAGTGCCAATCTGGATGGCGCAAATTTGTTGGAAGTTAACCCCAAAGTGCAGGCCATTTTGGATGAACTGCCGCTGCCGAGTGGCTATCGTGTGCAGTTCGGTGGCGATACAGAGCAGTTGGTCGAAACCGCGGTTGCCGCTGCGTCGGCACTGTTGTTGGCCATTATTTGTATCTATCTGGTATTGGCATCGCAATTCGGCAGCTTCCTGCAACCGATCGCGATCATGATGTCCTTGCCCATGGCCCTGGTCGGTGTGTTGCTCGGTTTACTGGTCGGTGGGTCCACACTGAACATGTATTCCATCATCGGCTTTATTATGTTGATGGGCTTGGTGGTTAAAAATGCGATTCTACTGGTAGACAACGCCAACCAACAACGCAAAGCCGGCTTCCACCTTTATGAGGCTTTGGTCATGGCGGGCCGAATTCGATTCCGCCCTATCGTTATGACCACCATGGCAATGATTTTCGGTATGTTGCCCATGGCGTTGAACCTGCACGGCGGCAGTGGGCAAAACGCGCCCATGGCGCATGCGGTTATCGGTGGGTTGATCAGCTCAACTTTACTGACGCTGGTCGTAGTACCCGTTGCCTTAACCTATATTGATTCGATCGGCGCTTTTTTCGGCCGGCTGTTGACCAACCAAAAGCCTGCGGAAGAACACTAACCGATCTACGTCCGGGCTTTCACCCAGGAAGCCCGGGAAATGTACGATTTTTTTTTAATCGATCGCTTGGATACAGGAGACACGCGACTGGTTCAAAAACCGCAGCGATCACCTCACGAACTGCCGATTTCTTTTACAACTCAGCGGATGACCATAAACACCTTTGGGGCCGATCAACGGTAACTAAACACGCTCCATTAATGCATTAAAGTCTTCAATCCCAAAGATTATAACGCTATTTGGATTCATAACCCGCCCAATTACCTAGGAACAGCGTCCACTCGAGAATGGCTATCAAGCAAATAAATTCAAACACTGTCAGCCTGTTTTACACTCTCGTAAACCCATGTCACCAGAACTTGGTCACACGCCCCATGTTACGGGCATTCTTTGCTTTCGGTACAACTCTTGCTGTTCCCAAATTCCTAACGGACTTTAAACATCAATGGAGCAACACATGAAACTAATGAAAAAAATCGCCGCATTGGCGGTGACCGCGGTTTTCGCCAGCGCCGCTTTCAGTAACCCGATAGTAGACACGATTTCCGTCGACGAGTATGTCGGTCATTGGCAGAGCCTTAATTACACACACGACATCAATGATGATGGCTTCGTATTGGGCAGTGCGGTGTCAGGTACGCTATCTATATCGGTATCCGATGATCGCGATTCCTGGTGGAACAGTTTTGAAGCCGTCCTGTTTACCATCGAAGATTTTGACTTCGATACCGGCAGCTTCTCGTTCGGTACCAGCTTCTACAATGATCTCGAAGTTGAAGCCTTGGGGGCATTAAACGGCAATGGTTTGCTGGATGTCACCATCACGTCCTTATGGGGTGATTTCTACGTTGGCGAATCCGTTCTAACGGTTGTCACGAATGTACCAGAACCGGCCACCCTGGCGTTATTTGGCTTTGGCATTGCAGCCCTTTTTGCCGCCCGTCGCCGCAAACCACAACCGACACTGGCCGTGTAAAGATCCATCTCAACGCAAAAACGGAACCATTGGTTCCGTTTTTTTACTTTCTGGCTCAGCTTACCCCCACCAACCACAGCTGTTTTTGTGGAAGATGGCGAAAGCCTGAATAACCACTCCGCTAGTAATGAATCTCAACTTGGCCAGCACAGGTAACGGCTTTCTGTCTGGCGTCCTCCGTATTTGCACCCAACGCGAGTGCGACCCCCATACGACGTTTGCCATGCACTTCCGGTTTACCAAACAACCGAAGTTCCGTATCGACATCGGCCAATGCATTCTCTAAACCACTGAATGCAACCTGATGGCTGTCTCCATCGGCCAAAATAACCGCCGATGCGGCAGGGCCGTGTTGACGAATCACCGGAATCGGTAAGCCCAGAAAAGCTCGGGTGTGCAAGGCAAACTCGCTTAAATTCTGGCTGATCAATGTCACCATACCGGTGTCATGTGGACGTGGGGACACTTCACTGAATATCACCTGATCGCCTTTGACAAAGAGTTCGACGCCAAACAATCCATAACCGCCAAGCGCTCGCGTGACTTGTTCAGCGATAGTCTGGCTCAATTCAATAGCAGCGGCTGACATCTGCTGTGGCTGCCAGCTTTCCTGATAATCGCCATCTTCCTGCCGATGGCCGATAGGAGCACAGAAAGATGTGCCGCCTTGGTGCCGTACCGTTAGCAGTGTGATTTCAAAGTCAAAATCAACAAAACCTTCCACAATCACTCGCCCAGCGCCAGCTCGGCCACCTTCCTGAGCGTACGCCCATGCTCGCATTACATCCTCTGACGATTTCAACAAGCTCTGCCCTTTACCAGAAGAGCTCATGATAGGTTTCACGACGCAGGGGAAACCAATGGTAGCTACTGCTTCTTGAAACTCTTCCAGTGTTGAGCAGAACTGGTAGGCGGAGGTCGGCAGGCCAAGCTCCTCGGCGGCCAGTTTTCGAATGCCCTCTCGGTTCATCGTTAATTGTGTTGCCCGTGCACAAGGCACCACGTTGACGCCTTCGGCTTCCAGCGCGACCAGAACATCCGTTGCAATCGCTTCGATTTCCGGAACGACGTAATCTGGTTTTTCCAATTCAATGATTTCACGTAAAGCGGGACCATCTAACATGGATAACATGTAAGCGCGATCCGAGACTTGCATGGCCGGTGCATTTTCGTAACGATCACAGGCAACGACTTCCAAACCCAATCGCTTACATTCAATGGCCACTTCTTTGCCCAACTCACCGGAACCCAGCAACATCACTTTTCTGGCGGTTTTTGAACCGGGCGTGCCTATTTGAACCATGTTAAAAAACTCCTGAGAAAAATTTTGCTGAAGCATAACCCATTCCGAAACGGGAGCCATCACGGTCAGGTCAGAAAACCACTATTTAGTCCGCCAAAAAACTTGAATATGAGCAGATAAACGTCTTTGCACAAAGTATTCAAGCAATCCATAACGTGGCCGATACGTAAACATACCACTATAGTCATATTCATAAGACCTTACCCCAAAACGAGGATTTGCATGCGGTTATCACTTATACAGCGGGTAATTATCGGTTTCAGCATCGTTTCAGCATTGATGTTGGTGTTGTCTGGCTCTGCCTACCTGTCGCAGGCCAAAATGGCAGCTCAGCTGGAACTCACGGGTTCTACCCTCACTGGGCTGCTGGATAAAAGTAATACGGTGTTACTGCACCTACAGAATGCCAATCGCGCCATGATGCAACATGCAAATACGGCCGCCATTGAGAAACGGGATGGGCTTCGCAACGACTATGAACAAGCAAAAGCCAGTTTCATTGACCTGTCGGATGAACTGGTGGGTGAACTCGTTCGTTTCCCAAGTATTGCGTCGTCAGTGAATGAAGCAATTTCGACAGGTAAAACCTTACTTGCTCAAGCAGATTCGCACCTGTCGATTCAAGATCAACGCATAACCGCGCGCGAAAATGCGTTTAACGAACTGACCGGATTTGAAGGTGAGTTTTTGTTTTTTGCACAAGACATGGTGGACTTCAAAGGTGACGCCGATGCCGATGGGTTCCAGCAAACCGGCTGGGACATCGATTTCATTGCGAAACAAGGTTCCGGCGCACAAATCTATTTACAGAAATCCCTCGCAGTGACCGACGAAGAAGGTATTCAAACCTACCTGACGGAATTACAGGGTTACTTAAGCCGGATTAACGAGAAGGTTGCTAATGTTCAGCGGGATATGCCCAGCCTGGCGGAAGACATCGTTTTTTACCGGGATTTACTCAGTCGAGCCATTGAAGGCCAGGATGGTTTGTTTCAACAGCATCTTAAATTCGTCTCGCTCAACCAGCAGTCTGAAGCACAACTTGCCGACATTGCAGAGCTTATGGATACGACAGCCAACAGCCTGGCAAATTCGGTCAGCAGCATTCGTAATCTTTCCAGGCAAGCGGTCGCCGAAGCCCGAACCGATGCTCAGAACGCACTCTGGCTTAATGCGTTGTTGGCAGTCTCTTCTATCGTCATTGCGGTCGTCATTACCACCACAGTCGTCCTGGCGATTAAACGCCCGCTTTCGGACATCATGTTGGCTCTGAAACGCTTGTCTTCTGGAGATCTGCGGCAACGCATCACCACCAAATACCAATCAGAAATGGGCTTGGTCGCCAGTAACATCAACGACCTGAATGATCAATTGAGTGAATTGATCGGCCAAATTCAGGGCTCCGCCAAAACCATCAACAGTGTGGCCATAGACAGCCACGCAATGAGCCAGGAAACCAATAAAAACGTTATTGAACAACGCTCACAAACCGATTCGGTGGCGACTGCGGTGACTGAAATGGAAGCGGCTGTTCAGGAAGTCGCGACGCATGCCGCCGATGCCAGCAGCGAAGTTGCCATCGTAACGGAGCAAGCTCAGACCAACATGGCCAACATGAATAGGAACCTGGACTTCATCAACCAGCTAAAAACCTCACTGGACTCCGCCTCTGACGTCATCCAAGAACTGTCTAAAGAATCGCAACAGATAGGCGACATTTTAACGGTTATACAAAGTATCTCAGAGCAAACCAACTTACTCGCGTTAAATGCCGCAATCGAAGCCGCTCGTGCCGGTGAACAAGGCAGAGGGTTTGCCGTTGTCGCTGATGAAGTCAGAACGTTAGCCAACCGCTCACAACAATCGGCAAACGAAATACGGGACATGATTGATAGCTTGCAACAGAAAGCCAGCCAAGCCGTTACTCTGGTGGAAGACAACCTGAAACATGCGGACAAATCCGTTATACAAACGCAAGAAACCAACGCCTCGCTGAAGGCCATGGTTGAAAGCCTGGCTCATGTTAATGATATGAGTCGATCAATTGCGACCGCGTCGGAGCAACAAAGTGCGGTCGCTAAAGAGGTCGCAGAGAATATCGTCAATATCTCGGACATGGCGGAAAGCATTGCTGCCGGTGCTGAACAAGCCGCGACAAACAGTGAATCACTCAATGCGCTGTCAGAACAACAAACTGAATTAGTCAGCCGCTTTCAATTAAGGTCGGATTAATCGCTTTAACTCGTTTTTATTCAGAACGCAGACCAGTCAACGCTGGTTTGCGCAACACAGTACGTATCAGGACCGGAACTGGCGATGAGCTATCAGGCCAACCCGCCGTGGCCCGAAAGCGCTGAGATGTCCACTCCCAATAGCGTCAAAGCCTGCCGATACTTTTCGGTTTCATTGTCGGCAAAAATAATATCCGAATCAGCGGCAACTGTGAGCCAGGCGTTTTGCTTAAGCTCCTGCTCCAGTTGACCGCCCGACCAACCCGAATACCCCAGACAAAACAAAAACTTCTCCGGTCCCTCACCGTAGGCAATGGCTTGCAGAATGTCCTGACTGGTGGTGACGCACAACTGATTATTCGACAAAGTGGAATCCCACACTCGCTCTGTTGGTCGATGCAGAATAAAACCTTGCTCCGATGACACAGGTCCACCATGGTATACCGGTTTTTGCCCACTTTTTTTGTTAAAGTTTTTGATATCGACAGAATGAAAAACCGATTCAAGATCGAGATTAATCGGTCGATTCACTATCAATCCAAAGGCACCCTCTTCATCGTGTTGCAGAATATAAGTTACCGTTCCTGCAAAAATCGGGTCCGCCAATTCAGGCATGGCGATGAGAAAATGATGATCCAAAATCATATCGGGTTCCTGTTAGCCTACTGCGCAATCGAAGGTTTTACCCAGTCTGCAATTTCGCGACCCGGTTGGGGCGACCAGGGGATTAACTGACTGGCCAGCAGAGAAAGACCGGCCAACGCCGCTCCCAGATAAAACACCGCTGCAGGCGAAAAGAGCCAAACCAAACCTAGTGCTGCAGGTAATACCACGGCCGCGATGTGGTTAATAGTAAAGGAGACACCGGCACTTGATGCCATATCACCATCGTCGGCAATCTTCTGGAAATAAGTTTTTATGGCAATCGCAAAGGCAAAGAACAGATGATCGACAATATACAAACCTGCCGCAATCCAAGCGTTTTCGACAATGGCGTAACCAGAAAAAACCAGAACCAGGCCGACGTACTCAAGTGTCAATGCTTTCCGTTCACCAATACGCCCGATCCAGGCACCAATTTTCTTAGCAAAAAACATATTGAAAAAATGATTAATCAGCAACAGAAGCGCTACCTGACCAGCACTGTAGCCAAACTTTTCAACCATCAGAAAACCGGCAAAAACAACGAATATCTGTCGTCGGGCACCGCTTAAGAACGTCAGCAGATAAAACAACCAATAGCGCTTACGCAAAACCAGCTTTTTCAACTGCGGGGTTTTCGCCGGAAACAACGGAAATCGGATGGCCATGTAAAACACGATCAGCAAGGTCAAACCACCAAAGATGCCATACACAATCTGGTACGGTAACTGAAAGTAATCAATCGCAAACCAAACTCCGCCAAAGGAAGCAATGGCAGCAACGGCTTTGATCGACATTGCCTGCCCCATAAATTCCGCTGTCCGGTCTTTCGGCAACCATTGCAGCGTCAGCGATTGATTGATGGTTTCAAAATAATGAAAGCCAATCGACATCAATACCGTGGTTGCATATAGCCCCAACGCACTGGGAAAGAAACCCGTCAGGAAAACACCCAACCCTAATAAAAATAAAGAAATAACGGCAAACCGTTGCTCGTGCAGCAACCACAGAACGAATACAGCGGTGAAAGCCAGAAAACCAGGCACTTCCCGTAAACTTTGCAGGATTCCGATCTCGCGACCCGTAAACGCCGCTACTTCAATCGTAAAATTGTTGAGCAGAGCCATCCATGACGAAAAGGCAATTGGCATGGCGAACGCAACCAACAATAAAAAATGTTCACGTTGTTTTTGATCAGACGTCATAAAGATCTCTTTTGACAGGCAGGGCATTGCTGCGATGTTTGGTAAGTAAAGGTTTGCCATTCCATGGACAGTGCGTCCCAGGTCATTAACCGTTGAAATAAAGGTTGCCCGATTGACAGTAAAATTTTAATGACCTCCATCGCCATGACCGAACCGATGGTTCCAACCACAGGCCCTAACACACCGGCTGTCGCACACGTCAGGTTGTCGTCTTCGCCATCTTCATATAAACAACGAAAACATGGGCTGGCCTGATGCTTAAAATCAAAACTGGTCACCTGACCACTGGTCCCAATCGCCGCCCCGGTAACCAACGGAATTTTGTGGTCTGCGCAGAAATCACTAACCAGGTAACGGCTGGTAAAGTTGTCGGTTCCTATCACGACTAAATCGGCTCGCGGCATCAATGTCGACACATTGTCTGCGGTCAACCGCTGTGCATGGGACTGCACCTGAATATCCGGATTCAACCCGGTTATAAACTCGGCAGCACTGTCGACTTTCAATTGTCCGACTGAATCCAACCGGTGAATGACTTGCCGCTGCAGATTGGTTTCTTCGACAACATCGTCATCAATAATCGTTAAGGTACCGACACCTGCGGCCGCCAGATATTGTATTAACGGCGCACCAAGACCACCGGCACCAACCACGACGACATGTGAGCTCAACAATCGTTCCTGCCCGGCAATATCCACGGGTTTCAGTAAGATATTGCGCGCATAACGTAACAATTGATCGTCAGTTAAGGGTTTCATCTATAAGTCCAGCCAAGAAATGAATCAGCGGAAAATGATTCAGTTTACCGGAAAACGGAAATGCTGGCTGCAATCCCATTTAGCACAGGCGTAAAAAAAGCCCCGGACGGCAACCATAGGGGCTCTTTGAACACCTGCAATCAGCAAGATAGCGTCAATCAGGCTGGTGCAGACGCTTCTTTGATCAACTCTTGCAGCTCACCCTTTTCGAACATTTCGGTGATGATGTCACATCCACCGATCAATTCGCCTTTCACCCACAATTGTGGAAAAGTCGGCCATTGAGCGTACTTAGGCAGTTCGGCCCGGATATCAGGGTGTTGCAGA
This sequence comes from Reinekea sp., assembly GCA_050293765.1. Classification (GTDB taxonomy): domain Bacteria; phylum Pseudomonadota; class Gammaproteobacteria; order Pseudomonadales; family Natronospirillaceae; genus Reinekea. Next base: position 30,400 of record JBNKNI010000002.1, on the reverse strand, counting down.
ATATCCACATACGCAAACCGTTCACCACAGGACATCACTGCCTGGACCGCGCGTGCCGAAAAACCACACATTGGTTGATTAGGATTTCCCTTCATATACAGCAAAATATCGTTGCTGCTGAGTTGTTCTTTGATGTTTTCGATGGTGTCGCTCATATAACCTACCAAAATAGTCAGATATTTTTGCCTATTGTACGGATTTCAGTCTCTGACGCCAGAGCCAGCCAAGCCAACAACGCAAAAAGCGTCAATCAGATACCTATTCGAGGGCGAGTGTCCTGAGTCAGAAATTCATATCGTTGCAAAGCTCATGGGAAGCGCTAATACACGGCGATCTTGGAAGAGAATATCGAGATCTTTTCAAGAAGAGCAACGCCGTATTAGTGTGCTCCATGAGCTCCCTTCGGGCGCGACATTCAAGCGCTCTAGCGTCGTTCTGTCTCTTGTCAATGGAATAACCATTGACTGCGAGACACGCCTAGCGATAGAAATTGAATGTCACGCTGAATACATGGGGACGTCTCACTCAGGACGCTTTGGACCATTCGCATTTTTTATTGCAATTTTTGGTGTGCTTTATGGCTGAATTCGCGCCCTAGCCGCATTGAAGGACTGAGGTAAGGCATGATAGCCTGTGAGTTTTCCTGTCCATAATAAAATGGAGCTTGCGCATGTCAGTACGACATTTTCTAACACTGAGTGACTTAACCTCTCAAGAAGCCATTCATATCATTAAGCGGGCAACAGAACTGAAACAGTTGCACAAGAGCCGGACGATTCACGAATCGCTAAAAAACCGCGTTCTGGGAATGATATTTGAAAAGTCGTCAACACGGACTCGGGTTTCATTTGAAGCGGGCATGACGCAACTCGGCGGCAGCGCCATTTTTTTATCACCCAGAGATACGCAATTGGGACGTGGTGAACCCATAGAGGACAGCGCACGTGTTTTGTCTCAGATGGTCGATGCGGTAATGATCCGCACATTTGAGCATGAAAAAATCACGAAATTCGCGCAATACAGTTCTGTACCCGTCATCAACGCGCTCACCGATGATTACCATCCTTGCCAGCTACTTGCGGACGTACAGGCATATACAGAGGCCCGTGGCGATATCAAAGGCAAAACCGTAACCTGGATTGGCGACGGCAATAACATGTGCAACAGTTATATTAACGCCGCCATGCTGTTTGACTTCAAACTGAATATTGCCTGCCCAGCGGGCTACGAACCGATGCAGAGCTTGCTGGACGAAGCTGGCGACCGGGTTACGGTAACCCACTCAGTTGAAGAAGCAACCCAGGGCGCGCACCTGGTCACGACCGATGTCTGGGCCAGTATGGGCCAAGAAGAAGAAACTAAGATTCGCATGGCCGCGTTCAAGGACTATCAGGTCTCCCCCGCCCTGATGGACATTGCCGATAAAGACGCCGTATTCCTGCATTGCTTGCCCGCCCATCGAGGTGAAGAAGTCAGTGAAGATATGCTCGACGACCCACGTTCAGTGGTCTTCGAACAGGCCGGAAACCGGCTGCATGCTCAAAAAGCATTATTGGAGTTTCTGATTCTGAGTTAACACCTTTGTTCAAACGGCTCCCAGAACGGGAGCCGTTTCGATTTGCGATCTGCTCGGTTATTGCGTAAATTCTGCGCCCAAATCACAATAATAAGCACGCCATGAAAAAACACCTGACCGTCGCCTTTTTGGGCTTCTCCATTCTTTATTTAGCCAGCTTGTCTTACCCCAACAGCCTGTCCTGGTTATTAAAAATAATACCAATCGGCGTTCTGGCATTGGCCGTTATCAAACACTCTAACCAAACGGCCAAACCCTTTTTATTGTTGGCATTAGCGTTCAGCGCCACTGGCGATACGTTGCTCGAACTGGATTTGTTTATTGCCGGGATTGCCGCTTTTTTACTGGCACAGTTAAGCTACGCCACGCTGTTCGTTCGCCACTGGCAAGGATTGGCGCATCGCTGGCCAATGTCGTCAGCCCTGATTATTTATGTCTTTGTGATGGCATTCTGGCTTTGGCCAAATTTGGGGGATATGCAGATACCCGTGTTGGCTTACCTGATTGCCATCGCCTTTATGGGCTTGATGGCGATTCAGAGTCACTATCCTGTGCGCTGGGCCGTTTTAGGTGCCCTGGTATTTATCAGTTCGGATTCGCTGATTGCGATTGATCGTTTCATCCATCCGATTCCGCTGCGCAGCTACTGGATCATGATCACCTACTACGCAGCGCAATGGATGCTGATCGCCGGCTGCTTACGACGGACCGACCGATAGCGCCAACACCATACTGATAGCGCTTAGTGGCAAACCAGATTCCGCCTTTAGCTGGTTAAAGTATTCTTGAGTCAGCTTAAGGTCTCGCAGACCGGTTGGCTTTTTGCTGATCACCTTGGCGTTTTGCAACGCCCGAACCACATCATCGGTAAGGACAAACGTGTCTTTGCCGACCATTCTCAAGAACCGGGAGGCACCGTCACCCCCAAGATGGGCACCATGCTTCTTTAAATACAGCCAAAGTCCAACAATGTCGTGTTCAGGCCAGTTTGCTAAAAAGGCTCCAACACTGCCATGCTGACGAGCAAGATCGCTGACCATCATTGCATTGATCGGTACGGTTTTCATCTTGCCCCAGTGCCGAATTAAGCTGGTATTGCGCATCAATTCTTCGAAACGCGCGTCATCGATTAACTGACAGGCCATGGGATCGAATGACCAAAACGCTTCTTCAAAAGCAGGCCATTTACTGTCGACCACCGAGTGTTTCATGCCAGCCCGGAAGACCCGTCGGCAAATTAAACTCAGGTATTGTGCGTCTGTCCGCGCCAGCAGTTCAGCATCGGAGGCTACGGAAGGAAACCGTGCGCGTATCGACGCATCATCCTGATGGTGCATTAAGGCATTCTGCCAATGTTGTTCAAAAGTCATCCGTCGTCTTTTTCCAGGTTCAGGGAAGCTGAATTTATGCAATAACGTACGCCCGTCGGTTCTGGACCGTCCGGAAAAACATGCCCCAAATGCGCATCACAGTTTGCGCAAAGGACTTCAGTGCGCACCATGCCATGACTGTGGTCGACCTTCTCGACAATGGCAGACTTGTCCAGTGACTCATAAAAGCTTGGCCAACCACAGCCTGCGTCGAATTTTGTCTCACTACGGAATAACGGCGTTCCACAGCAAACACACCGATACAACCCATCCGCTGTTTCGTCCCAGTACATTCCGGTAAAGGGTCTCTCGGTATGGGCATGCCGCGTCACCAGATATTGTTCTTCATCCAGCTCCTGTCGCCATTGCTCATCACTCTTAATTATTTTTTCACTCATACAGCTTCTCCGATAGGATTTAAACGACCAAAACTCTATACTCAGATTCCTTGGACGTGGATGACCCATTCTAGTCGTTATTCTGCCAATAAAAACATGGTTGACCCTGAAACAATTCAGCAAAAATTAACTTTTACCAACGAGTGACCCATGAAAGACATTTTGAAATCCGACAAACTGGCCAATATTTTTTACGAGATCCGCGGACCGGTCCTCGATGAAGCGGCCCGTATGGAAGATGAGGGTCATCGTATTTTAAAACTGAATATTGGCAACCCAAAACCATTCGGTTTTGATGCACCGGATGAAATCATTACCGATGTCATCAAAAACCTGCCACATTCAGAAGGTTATTCTGAATCCAAGGGCATCTATTCGGCGCGCAAAGCGGTGATGCAGCATTATCAGAAACAACGTGTGCACAATGTTGAAGTCGACGATGTCTACCTCGGCAACGGCGCCAGCGAACTGATTCATTTAGCCTGTACGGGTATCGTCAATGTCGGTGACGAAGTCTTGGTCCCATCACCCGACTACCCGCTCTGGACTGGCGCGGTCACGCTTTCGGGCGGCAAAGCGGTCCACTACATCTGCGACGAACAGGCAGATTGGTTTCCCGATGTAGACGACATACGCGCGAAGATTACACCCCGCACCCGAGCCATCGTCATCATTAACCCCAATAACCCGACCGGTGCTGTTTACTCCAAAGAACTGTTGCTGGAGTTGGTCGACATTGCACGACAGAACAACCTAATCATTCTCGCCGATGAGATCTACGACAAAATCATTTTTGACGACGCTGAGTTTCATTGCCTGTCGTCCTTATCGACAGATGTTTTAACGCTGACATTTAACGGCTTGTCCAAAGCCTATCGGCTCTGTGGTTGGCGATCCGGCTGGATGTTGGTTTCCGGCCCCAAGCATCGTGCCAGTGATCTAATTCAAGGCTTTAATATGCTCGCCAGTATGCGATTGTGTCCTAATGTTCCAGCGCAATACGCGATTCAAACCTCATTGGGGGGTTACCAAACCATTCAGGACCTGGTCAGCCCCGGCGGCCGCATGTATGAACAACGTAACCTGGCCGTTGATGCCATAAACGCGATCGATGGTTTGTCTGTCGTTAAACCGAAAGGTGCACTCTATCTCTTTGTCAAAATGGACAAAAAGAAATTTGCGCTGTCCAACGACGAACAGATGGCTCTGGATTTATTACGTCAGGAAAAAATTCTGGTGGTGCACGGTCGCGGTTTTAACTACCCCGACGTCGACCACTTCCGGATGGTGTTCTTGCCCCCGACGGAAGTATTGAATGAAGCAACGGCTCGAATGGAACGCTTCTTCAGTACTTATCGCCAAGATTAACAGGTCAGGATTTGTGATGCTGGATATTCACATTACTGAGTTTTATAACGACACCGCCCGGATTCTACTGTCTCTGTACCGGGCGTTTCCGCGACAGATATCCATGTACGTGGAAGACATCAGCGGGCTGGATACCCCAGACGAATACGGTCTGCACAGTGAACGACATCTAGCCTGCTTCAATACTTTTTTGTGGCTGAGCGAAGAAGGTTTAATCCGTTACGGGGACATAGAACGGCAAACGGCTTTTAATCATTGCGTATTAACACTCGATGCTTTTCGCTGGCTGTCCAGTTTCGATGCTGTTGAAGGGGGGGTGAAGTTCATCGATGAATTGCATATCGCAATTACTCAGGGAACATCAAATGATGTTGAAGCACTGATAAAATCCCTCCTCAACGCTCAAGCACGCCGTCACTATATCTAAGGGTACATCCCAAAAATCCGTCGATCTCTACGCATAGGACAATGGAGAGCATTTTTGGGTGCCGTTTATTGACTACCGACAGACAAAACCGAACCGAGCAAGCCAGACCTCTAACTCACTGTCAACATTGATGACAGGTACCGACGCCAATTCACGCCTTTCTGGATAGTGTTTTCGCAGTTCATCAAATGTTGCTGCCGAAACTACTCCACTCTGCGCGGAAGCCCGCAAGGCGACGGTGTCACGCGCAGGGTCATAAACGTGTAAAACCAACTCGCTCGCCCAGCGGCGAACATCTTCTTGGTGATAGAGCTGCGCATCAATTGGTGCAATTTTCGGCGGAGCCACCTGAGCGGCCAGGTTCAGATGAAATTCCGAACTCACTGCCTGAGCCAACATCTCCGTGCCCTTGTATTTGCCTTCCAGACTGTATCCGGCGACATGCGGAGACGCCAAATGCACATGATCCAAAAGCTCTTGTTCGACACTGGGTTCGTTTGGCCAAACATCCAAGACCAGGTTAACAGAGCCGGCGCGGGCAGCCTCCACCAAAGGTTGATACTGAAAGACAGGTCCCCTGCCCGCGTTGATCAACCAGGCGCCCTGCTTCATTAATGACAGCCGATCAGCGTCTAGCAATCCATGAGTTGGGTAATCGCCGGTGCGAGTATGAGGTGTATGAAAGCAAACAATGTCTGCTGACTTCAACACGGTATTCAGGTCACGATGCTCGGGCAACAAACCCTGTTCGTGCTTGATTGGGTCACATACCAACAGGTTGCACCCGAACCGATTCAGCGACGCCACCACTTTGCTACCGACATTACCAACACCAACAATGGCGATGGTTTTATTCCACCAGTCAAGGTCAGCATCCAGATGCAAGCGGGATAATACGGACAACAACCAATCGGCGACTGACTGCGCGTTACAACCAGGCGCGTATCGGAAAGGAATTTTTTGTTGCTTCAGGTAGGATTGGTCAACATGATCGGTACCGATGGTCGCGCTACCGACAAACTTAATGTTTGTACCAGCCAATAACGCTTCGTTCACCTGAGTCACAGATCGAACCAACAGGATGTCAGCGTCGTGCAAGTCGGAACTCGTTAACGAGCGACCCGGTTTGCGCACAATCGTCGAGCTGATCGGCGCAAACCAGGCGTCGACGTTAGGCATGTTTTCATCTGCAACCACGCGTAACGTCATAGGGGTCAAACGTTGCCTTTTTCGTCTTTCTTCGGTTCGGCTTCGTCTTCAGAAGCAGACGCAGTGGCAATCTCCGAGCTATCCAGCGACTCAGTTTCGTCGTCTTCATCTTCGGGATCCTGCACAAACACTTCAACGGTAATTTCAGGACCGTCTTCGGAGTCTTCGACTTCAACCCGGGTCACCTCACCCACCGGGGCTTCACCGTCAAGTTCCGGCTCAGCATCGACAGCGTTGTCTTGCAATTGAGCGTCAGCGGTCTGCGCTTCCAGAGCTTCAGCGACAGCAACTGCTTCGGCCGCATCGGCTTCAGCTTTATCTACTTTGGCCTGAGCTTTCACCTTTTCAGAGGCAACCACAGCTTCGTCAGATCGCAGTTCTTCGGGCAATTGTTCCAGTTCAATTTTCCGCTTGATGTATTCTTCAATAGCCGGAATCTGGAACGAATCGTCTTCACAGGCAAAGCTGATTGAAACACCTTTTTTACCCGCGCGGCCTGTACGACCGATGCGGTGCACGTAGTCTTCGGCATCTTCCGGTAGCGTAAAGTTGATCACATGCGACACGCCATCAACATGAATACCACGGCCAGCGACGTCGGTCGCGACCAACACTTTGAATTTGCCTTCTTTAAAGCCATCGAGCGTACGGATTCGTTTATTCTGTGGCACTTCACCAGACAATGCCTGACAAGCAATACCATCGGCTTTCAGATTTTCGGTGAGATCACGGACAATATCGCGACGGTTAGCGAATACCATCACTCGGTCCGCTTCTTCCTGAGACACAATACGACGCAATGCGTGATATTTTTCATCCGACGACACCAGGTAGACATGTTGCTCAACGTCGTCCGACGTTTTTACCTTCGGTTCAACTTCAATACGCACGGGCTCATTGGTCCATCGCTCAGCAAGGTTGAGAATGTCGTAAGAAAAGGTTGCCGAGAACATCAGAGTCTGGCGGTTTTCGTTGCGTGGGGTAGCCCGAACAATGGTTTTAATATCTGGAATGAAGCCCATGTCCAGCATACGGTCGGCTTCATCAATCACCAGGATCTCAATCTGATCCAGAAACACCGCCTTACGGTTCATGAAATCGATCAAACGGCCTGGTGTCGCCACCAGAATATCTACCCGCTGTTCCGTTAATTGCTTCTGTTGCTTGTCGAAATCCATCCCACCGACAACGGCCGCTACTTTAAGACGGCTGTATTTGGTCAATGAGTTCGCGTCTTCGGCGATTTGCAGCGCAAGTTCGCGTGTTGGTGCCAAAATTAATGCGCGGGGTTCACCGACGTACTGTTCTTCCAGACGGTGCTCAAGCAAATCGGTAATAGCGGTAATCAGGAATGCGGCTGTTTTTCCGGTACCGGTTTGCGCCTTACCAATACAGTCATGCCCGGCTAAAGCGTAGGGCAATGTCATGGCCTGAATCGGACTGCAGTACTCATAGCCCACTTCCTGTATGGCGCGCATCAGAGCAATGGGCAGGAACAGATCATGGAAACGAACTTTACCGGGGACTTCTTCAACTTTGAATTGGGCTATATGCCAGCGGGGACGGCGGTATCGTTTATTTTGGTTTGTCACGTAGTATCACTTCTTTCGTTGTGGGGTGGGCGAGTCATTTTCGATGTAGACTGCAAGCCCATAAACCCGGGTTTAGTTTAATAACCTGCAAACAGGCGATGAACACTCTGGAAATCAGAACTTCAGAGCTCGTTCTGGCATCAATTGACGTATAAATTATCCGTCTTGCTATCCACCAGACAATAGGTGCGCGATTGTAGCCTATTTTTTAGCTATTCACGACTTTTGCAGTCGCCTCCCGGGCAAATCCCGGCACCCACACCACATTCACGATTGCAGGTGCCGCAGAGATCGGGCTGTAACGGTCACGCGCCTTACTGGTCAGTTAACCGCTTTAGTAATACCGAGGTATCGCAGCGATTCAACCCCTGTTCCTGCAACTCCTGATAAAACCCTCTCACCAGGCTGGCGACCGGCATATCGACACCCTTGTTTTGCGCCTCCTGCAAACAATAACCAAGGTCTTTTACCATCCAATCAATGGCAAAACCGAAGTCGTACTTGCCTTCGGCCATAGTTAAGGCTCTGTTCTGCAACTGCCAGGATTGAGCGGCCCCGCCAGCCAGGACCTGCTGCACAGTCTGGATATCTAGACCCGACTTAAGCGCCAACGCGAGCCCTTCCGACAATCCCTGCAAAATACCGGCGATACAGACTTGATTCACCATTTTGCACAATTGCCCACTGCCTGCTTCTCCCAACAATTGCCAAACCTTGCCGTAACACTTAAACACCGGCTCTGCTGCTGCGAAGGCCTGTGGTGTACCACCGACCATAATCGACAATTGACCATTCTCTGCCCCAGCCTGCCCACCGGACACCGGCGCGTCCAGAAATGAACCTCCGTGTTGTGCCACGGCAGCGCTTAACTCTCGCGCCAATTCCGCTGACGTTGTGGTGTGATCGACAACAATGGCGCCCGCCTTGAGAGAGGCTAACAGACCATCATCACCATAAAACACGGAACGGACATCATCATCATTACCGACACACACCAAAACAATATCGGCATTTTGAACAGCGTCTCGCGGTGTTTTCTGCCACTGACCACCAAACTCTTCAGCCCAAGCCTGGGCTTTCGCTGTCGTGCGGTTATAGACTGTCATCTCAATGCCAGCTCGCTGACAATGACCCGCCATCGGGTAACCCATTACCCCCAATCCGATAAATGCTGCTTTCATGTTGTCGTCAACCCCCTCTGCATTTGATCCCGTTAGACTACTCGAATGTCGATGTTTTTGCAGTCGACTTTCGGCGGACGACAACTTGCCATACTCGCTAAATCGTTTCGTCAAATACGCCACTCACCCAACTCATAACTCTCGAAACCCCCAAAATAGCGGGCTCTACAAGTGGGCACGGTAAATGCAGTGCTGGAATTATCATGAACACAATCAAGGAGATGGCCATGACTGCCCCGATTAACGAAGAAAAACTGAAAGCACAATTTGAAAAAATGAAACAGAAAGCCGAAGACGTTATCGACGATCCGGATAAGGTCAAGAAAGTAGCCGAAAATGCCTGGGAAAAAGCCAAAGAATTGAAAGAGCCGTTGGCGCAGGTTTGGGACCAACTTAAGTTAATGGTACAGATGGTGAAAGCATGGATATCCGGTGACTACAAAGAGGTTCCGGTGACCAGCATCATCGCCATTGTGGCCGGATTAATGTACCTGTTGTCACCTATCGATCTGATCCCAGACTTCATTCCGGTACTGGGATACCTGGATGATATTTTCGTCATCGGTGTCGTTTTCACACAGGTAGCGAAGGACATAAAACTGTTCGAACAATGGCTGGCCGCAAAGCAATCTGTAACCGACGTTGAGGAACCCCATGCGGAACAAAGAACGGAAGCACCGGAGGTAACAGAACCAACAGACGTTGAAACAAAAGATGCTGAAACCCAAGATGGTCTGACCCAGTAAATCAGAGAAGACTAAGTTAAAAAACGCGAGCGCAGGCTCGCGTTTTTTGCATCAGCCATCTACTGAAAACGAAACTTGTGTCGGTCTGTGCCATAGGCCTGACACATCAACGCCACCAGCGCATTGGCTCGTGCTGGCAATCCATCGCGAAGATATTGATTGGCCTGCACACGAACGGCCTCTTGGAATGGTCTTGAGTCTGTAGGCTCACCCGACAAGTTATCAACACTGACACGGAAATGGCGACCACAGGCTTCGGCAAAATGCCATTCTATGGCCTGTGGTTTTACTTCTACTTTCTCAAATGCAGCCTGTTGCGCCGCGTCTCGGCCATCAGGGGCATACCAATAGCCGAAATCCGGTAACAAACGACGCTGTTCTCCTGCAACACACCAATGTGCCAACTCATGCAAAGCGCTGTTAAAGTAGCCGTGAGCAAACTGGATCTGATGCAAGCCGTTCGCACCGTCCGCAGGTGCGTAATACGGTTCATCGGCCGCAGCAACCAGACAGGTTTGCCAATGCTCAACAAGCCAAGGATTCAGTACAGTCAATAATTGCTCCACACCCGGTTCCCAGTGGGCAGCTGCTAGCGGATGTGTTATCAATTTTCCTAACTCACACAAAAACAAAGCGCGGCAGTATAAAGAGATGACTCAAAAATCGAAATAAAAGCGGAGAATTTTTTGTTATTCTAGCGAGCCATACAGAGAGACTTCGCAAAATGACCAACACCCCTATCGATGAAACTCACCAACCGATCAGTGATGCCCGACTGCCACTACTGACCCGGGTGAAGACCGAATGGAAAACCATTCTGACTCTGGGTTCACCGATTTTAATCAGTCAGCTTGCGCAAATGGCCAATGGCGTCATCGATACTGTAATGGCTGGCAGGGCGAGCGCCGAAGACTTAACAGGCGTCGCCATTGGTGGCAGCCTGTGGGTACCTATCTTTCTGTTCATGATGGGGATATTGAACGCCACACAACCGATGATTTCCGGTCACATGGGCGCCAAACAGCAACACCGTGTTATGCCGGTCACCTGGAATGCATTGTACATAGCAATCGTCGCATCCGGCATTGGTATGCTGCTGCTGTTTCATATCGACCCGGTGTTGACCTTGATAAAATTGGCTGACAAACCCGCTGCCATTACCAGTGGCTATCTGGCGGCGTTTGCCTTTGGCCTGCCTGCTATTTTTATCCTGATAACTTTGCGCGGGTTAACCGACGGCATCGGACAAACTAAGGTCTTTATGCTGTTTTCCATTCTGACGGCCTGCATTAATGCACCATTAAATTATATTTTTATTTTCGGAAAATTTGGGTTGCCGGCGATGGGCGGTATCGGTTGTGGCTGGGCCACGGCAATCTCCCAATGGATAACTCTGGCGTTAATGTCAACGTACCTGCATTACCATAAGGCGTTTCGCAATTTCCATATTTGGGAACAGAGAATGTTGCCGACCTGGGGAATGGTCCGGGAAATCCTTCACCTTGGCATCCCTATTGGGTTTACCATCTTCGTGGAATCGGTGATGTTTGCGGTGGTCGCTCTGCTGTTGGCTTCGTTGGGCCCCGTCGTTGTTGCAGGCCACCAGATTGCACTGAATGTGGTCAGCATCCTGTTTATGGTGCCGCTCAGTTTAGGCATGGCGCTGACCATTCGTATCTCTTTTCTGATCGGGGCCAGGGACATTCAGTCTGCCAAATTAGGGGCACGCAGTTCTGTGATACTGATATTGGCCATCGCCGTGTTCTACGCCGTCTTGCTGTATCTGTTCGCTGAACCTATTGCCGGGGTATATACCAAAGAAGCGGATGTCATCGCGGTTGCTGTTACGCTGCTGGGATTTGGAGCCATGTTTCAGATTGCCGACGTCTTACAGGTCGTCGCGATCAGCGCCTTGCGGGGATACAAAGACACTCGCATACCGATGTACATTATGCTGGCTTCATTCTGGGGAATTGGCATTCCATTGGGTTACGCGCTGGCCTATAAAGATTGGCTGGTTCCAGCCATGGGCGCACCCGGCTTTTGGATCGGTTTGATTGCCGGGCTATCGCACGCTGCGTTCTGGTTATTGATCCGACTTTATATTTTCAGTGGCCGGGATCTAAGCACGACGTTAAAAGCCGCTGCCGACCCGAACTAACACAATGGAAACGCCTGCAAAATCAGTCGCGGGCACCTTTCTGAATCCAGTATTGAAATTCACCCTGATCATTGGTCTGCGCCAACAACTGGTGAGGTAAGAATTCACAGAACTGGGGGATATCACGCTGAGTTGCCGGGTCAGTTGCCAATACTAAAATCACCTCACCGACCTCCACTTTGCGTATCTGGCGGTGCAGCATCATGACCGGTTCTGGGCAACGTAATCCACGAGTATCCAGAACCACTTTAGAATCAGGTGTCGTCATCCGTTTTGATTCCTCAAATCAAGAAACACGGTTATTTCCTCACGATCATGGTACAGGTGCTTGGCCCGCAGTATTGCGCGCGGATGCTGAACGGCCATCTGGGATTCAAGCTGTTCCTTAATGTCCGCCCACTCGTGAAAGCGTTTTTTCATGGGAAGTTTCAAGTTAAAAATCGCGTATCGCGCATGCCGTTGATGTAACCATTCATACATCAGTTTTGCCACCCGCAGCGGCTTCTCAACCATATCACATACTAACCAGTCGACGGTTTTAGCCGGTTTCCAAACAAAGCCGTCTTCAAGCAAGTGATCCACAAGCCCGGTATCCAGTAACGCCTGATCCATCGGACCGTTGTCGATCGCGTACACATTCATTTTCTGATTGACCAATTGCCAGGTCCAGCCTCCCGGCGAAGCACCTAAATCCACGGCGGTGTGGCAGTTTTCCAATTGTTGGCGCCAATCGTTTCCCAAAAAATAAATGAAGGCTTCTTCCAGCTTCAATGTACTGCGACTTGGTGCGCTCGATGGAAACCTTAAGCGAGCGATTCCCATAGGCCAAACGGCACGCAACCTGGGTTTGTCAGCACCGATCAAAACCTGTGATGAATCCTTGAAAAAAAGATGCAACGCTGGCTTGGAAGAATCTTCTTTTTTACTGAGCAGTTGCGCTTTACGCAGAGCCTGACGTACCGGATGGACGAACTTTCCAGCAAACTTCGACGTTGCCCGATAGGCATCGCCCTCCGCAAACTCACAACTCACATCGCCAAACTGATCATAGTTTTGCTCGGCGAGGAACGCCTTGACTGCTTCGATAATAGGCGACAGCCGGTCAGCCGGGTCCAGGTCATGTAATCGAGAAAAAACAGGCCAGGCATCGCGACTGAATACCAGCTCAGGCACCAGGTCATAGACGACATCGGCAGACTCCGTTTCATACAACACGAATCCGGAATGGGTATCCAAATTTGCCCAACCAAATACGCCCTTGGTACTGGCTGCTTCGGTCAACTCAGCCAAACATTCTTTTTCAAATCCCGGTCGACAATAGAGTAACAAGGCTGACATCAATTCGTTTACTCCAATAGGTGATTAGCAAACGCGAGCGCGCGCTGTTCAGACCACAGTTCACTGTTGAGCTTCCATCGCGCAAAACCAACGTGACCCCCGCTACTGGGTGTTTCAAGAAACAGATGGGTCGAACGATTACTCAGATTACAGTCGTAGCAACGTCCCGATAAAAATGGGTCGTCGGCCGCATTAACAATTAAGGTTGGTTTGCGAAGGTACGGAAGCGCATTTCGGCCAGAGCACTGAGTCCAATAATCCTGCGCATCATTAAAGCCATGTAACGGAGCGGTATAGCGGTCATCAAATTGATGAAAGCTTTTAATCTCTTCGTAACCCTGCAAGGACACACGTTCAGGAAACTGTTCGGCTTTGGCGGCAATCTTTGGTTTCAAATCTTTCAAAAACCGACGCATGTAGACAGCCTGAGCCGGCTTGGCCAATTCATCGGCACAACTGGCTAAATCTAAAGGCACACTAAACCCGGCACCCCCGATAACCTCGTCAGGCAACTCAGCATCACCCAGTGTCAGCACGGTTTGATTCCCGCCCATACTGAACCCGACCAAGAAAACCCGCTGAGCCTGATGGGAAGTGATCACATGAGCGATAACCCGTTTTAAATCGTCAATGGCACCGCTGTGATAGAACCGAGGCAGGCGATTCAATTGACCGCCACAAGACCGGAAATTCCAGGCCTGTACATTCCAACCTGCCTGATAAAAGTGCCTCGCCATTCCGGTAACGTAGTGGCGGCGGCTTGACCCTTCTAACCCGTGACTGATAACCACCCAAGGGGCATTCCTTTGTGTTTGGGTCAGGGTATCCAACAGCAGAAAATCCCCATCATCCAATTCCAATACCGACCGAACAAAAGGAACCTCAACTTGCCGGAACAAAGACGGTAATATCGACTGCAAATGGCCGTTGGCCAGGCCAAATCCCGGAGAATAGGAAGGATAATCAAATAAGGCTTGCGTCACGAACGGATGCCTGCTGAAGCAAATTGGGGCGGCATGATACCCTGTCATCAACGAGAAATCATGCCCAAAACTGAAGGGCAGCTCGAGAAAGGCCGTCTGACTCTGCACGGTACTTTCCACAGGTGCCCAACAGCCACATTCCCTGACGGAACCGTTCACCCTGCAGTCTTCAGCAAACCATAACCGAGCAATAACAGAATAACGAACAAAAACGAACCATAGCGGACTTGCTGGCACCGTTTACAGGGCTTTTCGGCCATCAATTTGCGGCCTTTTTCGGCATATATCGAACACTCAACGCGTCAAAGAAACTCTCTTTTAACTGGGAAATTTCCTTTTTAACATCATCTAGCAGATGAATTTCTTCACCAGTCAGGGTCTGTTTTTCGGCATAGATCTGACGGCGGAGATTCACAATTTTGGCACCGTAAATACGTAAGGATCGCTCCAAACGCTTTTCACCCAACAACAACAGGGTACTTTCGGCCTCTGTCAGAGCATGAAATACCTCGGCCAGTTCATCTCCGACCCGAGCCAGTTCGTCGCGTCGCGATTTAGGCCAGTGTTGACCATAGCGAGTAAACTCCGTCGCCAGGGCCAGATAGTGTTGATACACATAATGTACCCGCCCAACATTGGCGGCTACCTGCTCAAACAATTCCCGTCGACGACGAATTTCCGCCTCAGCGCGACTGTCAATCGCCTGATGACGACGTAAATACACCAGAAACAACAAACCACTGACAATCATACCTGCCGCGATTTTGACACCAGCATCCACCATTTCCAGAGTTACCATAGCCTACCTCTTCGAATTTTTGACGTTTTAAGCACTCTGCTGGTGATAGAGCAAAAACAATGCCGGATTTCTTTGTTTGAATCCGTGGCTTAAGCGGAACCATTTTTACGAACGAAGGTATCGAAACCAGATGGCTTCTTCGCCGTCGTACATTTATTAACCGACAAGCCACTTATTTCGGAAAAACCTAAAAAAAACAATAAATTAGGTATTGACACTTTGGCGCGCATCTCTAAAATACGCCTCCGTTGTTCCTCGATAGCTCAGTTGGTAGAGCAGTAGACTGTTAATCTATTGGTCGCTGGTTCGAGTCCAGCTCGGGGAGCCAAATAAAAAGGCGTATCTTCGGATACGCCTTTTTTATGCCTTGCATATTTAACAGGTCCGTCAATATGGCCAAAGCCCATTAACGGACCTAGGCCATCACTATTTGCCCATTCAAGCCAAAAACAGGAGGGCAATTAAGCCTGCGCCAAAGCTGTAATAAAGCATCGGCACCAATGTAAACCGGATAATCTGCCCTTCTTTGCCCACCAGATTAACGACAGACGCCGCAGCAACCACATTGACAACACAAATCATATTGCCCGCGTTCGCTCCGATCATCTGCAACGCCAACATCACCTGCTCGTTCAATCCCAACTCAACGGCGGTCGACTGCTGCAACCCTGCAAACATCATGTTGGAGAAAGTGGCGCTGCCTGCAATAAACGAACCCAACGCACCAACGAGCGGCGCAAACAATGGCCAAGCACCAGAGAACGTTTCAGCCGCCAGTGTAGCCAGTTCAATGGGCATACTTGAAAGAGACGCGCTGTTTTCAGCGGAATTCAAGAAGATTCGCACCATAGGAACCGACGCGCCCAGAGCGATCAGGGTAGGACCCAGTGACATGACTGATTTCGACCACGCCTGCTTAACCTGTTCGGAAGTCTTGCGATGCAGAGCTATGGTCGTCAGTGATACCAACACGAAGACCGTACCGGGCAAATACAGTGTATGGGCGGAGACACTGACGTCCGTACCGAGGATGTTCGACCAAGATACCGCTGTGGCAACCAGCCACCCTTTCAAGGGCAGAAAGTCCAATCGAGTTATCACCAAGAGTGCGACCACCAGCAAATAAGGCACCCAAGCCATCCATAACGACATGTTATGTGCCTCAAGGCCAGTCGATGTCGGTTCCGCGTCTTGCTCAAATGACCATATTTTCCTCGGCATCAGAAACCCGACTCTTGCGGCTATTGTCGTCAGCACCATACCGACCAGCGCGCCAAAAATGGAGGGAAATTCCGGTCCCAAAAATTTGGCGACGACCCAGGCAGGAACGGTAAAGGCAAGACCACCGAACAAAGCAAATGGCGCCACAGCCAAGCCTTCCCGAACCGATCGATTCGGGCCGAAAAACCGCGTTAAAATTACGACCATGATGAGCGGTAAAAACGAGGCGATCAGAATATCCAGTGCAATAGCCTGCACCGAAATTTGCTGAATCATCTGAGCCGATATACCTTCCACGCCGCGACCAATTCCGACAATTGCGGGTGTCCCAACGGCACCGAAAGACACCGAGGAACTGTCTGCAATCAACGCCAGTACCACAGCCGCCAAAGGCGGGAAACCCAACGCGACCAGTAACGGAGCCACAATCGCGGCAGGGGTTCCGAATCCGGATGCGCCTTCTAAAAAAGCCACGAATAACCAACCAATAATCACCACCTGAATGCGCCGATCGGCGGTAATACGTGTAAACCCAGCCCGTATGACCGTGATAGCTCCGCTGTATTGCAGCGTATTCAACAACAAGATCGCACCGAACACGATCCAGACGATAGTCAGCGCGATAACCCAACCCTCTAATACCGACGCTGTTAATTGCACAGCGGGCACCTGCCATACAAAGAAAGCCATCGCAGCGGTTGCAAGCAAGCTCAATGGCATGGCACGTGTCGCGGGCATGCGCAGTACAACCAGCAAACCAAATACGGCGAAGACTGGCATTAACGCGCTGACAAATTGCAGAACTGTCATTCAAACTCCGTTTTAACGATTCAGGTGATGGCATTGTAGATTGGCCTTCGTTTCAATCAACGCAAGAATTTCAGATAACTCATTTCGTTTTCAGGAACAGAACAACCAACAGCCAGGCGCTAGACAAAAAAAAGCCCCCTTAACGGAGGCTTTTACATCAGCATTCGCCGATTAGATTACGTCAAGCAATTCAACTTCAAAAATCAACGTTGAACCAGGCGGAATAAGAGGACTTGCCTGGTTGTCGCCATAAGCCAGATTCGCTGGAATGAAGAAGCGATACTTGTCACCAACAGCCATCAACTGCACACCTTCGGTCCAACCTGCGATCACACCACCAAGTGGGAACTCAATAGGCTCACCGCGCTCAACAGAACTGTCAAAAACCGTACCGTCGATCAACGTACCATGGTAGTGCACTTTCACAGTATTGTCCGCGGTTGGACGGTTGTCGCTGTCACCACGGGTGATAACTTCATACTGCAAACCAGATTCAGTAGTCACAACACCATCTTTTTTGCCATTTTCGGTCAGAAACGCTTCGCCAGCGGCACGAGCGACAGCAGATTTTTCTGCTGCTGCAGCCTGCTGAGCTTCCATCTGCTTGGTTTGCAAAGCGGAAATGGAGGCTTGAATGGCTTCTTCGGTTACTGCCATGTCTGCTTCTGCCATCGCATCGGAAATGCCTTTGATCAGCGCTTCAGTGCTCAGCTCCAGACCCTCAGTCTGACTTTTCAGGTTCGCTGCGAAACCATAACCAATACCATACGCAGCTTTCTGTTCGTCGGTATCCAGTGCGACGTCATTATCGACAGCCTGAGCACAACCGGTAATGACCATCGTCAGACCGGCGACATAGGCCAGATGCTTAACTTTAGAAAATTTCATTCACTATCCTTTCTTCGTAAAAAAACAGGGCCGAGCCCTGTGTTTATTTTCAATAAAATCTGCCGGAGTCTACCGACTGACAGCCAACCAAACCAGTAGGTTTACCGGACCCTGACGCTCAATTCAGTGCCAGCGCTTCGGTACGGTCGAGGTCATTGACGACATGCCAAACGCCCCCGCCAGATTCCACTTTATGTTGCCAGTCACCCAAGCGGTTCAGGTAAATGGTCGGATCAACATTATCTTCTCGCAGTTTCGTCACATTCAGTGCGAACACCTTAAACCCTTCCAGGTCATAGTCAAAATCCCGTTTATAGCCTTCCGGCAACTCTTCACGCAGGTCAGAATAAACCAGAATATACTTCTGCCCGGCTCCA
Organism: Reinekea sp.; assembly: GCA_050293765.1. GTDB lineage: Bacteria > Pseudomonadota > Gammaproteobacteria > Pseudomonadales > Natronospirillaceae > Reinekea. Next base: position 11,956 of record JBNKNI010000002.1, on the reverse strand, counting down.
GTCTCATTTAAAAACTCCACCGCCTGCAGCAAACCACCGGAAATATCCGTGTACTGAGCGCTTTCAACCGATTCAACAAAGTTGTTCACTGCGTTAGCAAACTCTCTTTTCTGTGCGTTCATCTGGCTCGGACGGCCATCAAAGGTGACTTTCGCAATAATATCTTTTTCGCTGAAGCTGCCGCTGTCAATGCGCGCAACCGCAAAAGAGTCCCCTGCGGTGAGAGTACCAAGATAATAATTGATAATCTGCTGTGCTTTTTTCAGCTCTTCGGTATAGGTACCCGATGTATCCAACAGCAGATACACACCGCGATAAGGGTTTGCCTGCTCACCGCTGCAAGAGACCAACACCAGTGTCAAAAAGATGGGCCATAAAATACGCTTCATCATACTTCCTTAGCCAGTTTGGTTTTGGTGTCTGCGTCGGGTTGTTTTTCCGTTCTGCCAGACAACTTATGTTCGATCCATAACGGAATGCTGACGATGATGTCATACAGCGCCAACAGAATATCAGTGGTATAGCGCAACGCCGTCGCCAGCAAGCGCATGACCAAAATAACCACATGCAATAGCTGAATAGCGAGGTCAGCGAGTAATATCCGGCCACTTTCCACAAACGTTTCAAAAGGAATTGCGACAAATATCAGGACAAACGGCAGCAGAAAGCCCAACAACATCTGAGCGGCCTGTGGAATAAAGGCAGAAATGGCCGTACTCGACTCAACAGCTACCGATTCACCCCCGACTAACAGACTTCTCAGCGCGGCATTATCGCTCGCGATCTGATCCCGCATGAACGCAAGACCAGATTCAATGGAAGCGAACACAAAAATAAAGCCAAGCAAGGTCCAGAATAAAATACGGCGTTTGCGCTCATCTAACGTACCGAAGGCGGGAAACATGCGCGTAATGTGCAGGACTTCCATTAACAGCATGCCGATGGCGACTTCGATGAGAACAATCATCAAGGCTGAAACTTCTGCAACCGTGAAAGCACCGATACGTGAGCCGGCCCCGACCATTTCAGACATGGGCAAGGAAATCAGGTGGAAGTTGAAAAAAGCCCCACCGGCGAAAATCGCCATCCAAAAGACGGATACAGAAAACTCTCGCAAGGACGACACGCGCAGCATTCGCTGGGCTTTGTCTGATCCCGCGTTGATTTCCCGATACTGATCCATGTTTTTATCTATTTCTTCCGCCTGAATGATCAGGTTTTTCATCGATCCACCGACCCGCTCGACGGCATTATTCAATTTACGCCACTGCGGCATCATGGCATGCAGCAACTTATGTCGGGCTGACACTCCATCCCGATAGGAATCCAGCGTTTTCTTCTGCTGCCCTTCCAGGCTGGCGTAGAGGTCTTCAAGAACTTTCACGATGACCGGATTACCTTTTTGTGCCTCTTTGAGATTAACAATAGCCTCAATGGCTTCAATCCAATCCGGTGACGGAGGTGGCGTTTCAGCGGAGCGATGATAGTCTTCCTCTAACTTGGTGACCAATGCCGACATCGTTTTCTGCAGATCGGGGTAGTTGCCTAAATCGTTGGTCACGATCTCATTGACCCGATGAAAATCACGGTTCAATTTGCGTTCCAGCTGCCCTTTACCCATTTCAAGCAAAACTTCCCGGTTGCGTTCACGCAGGTTCTGAATAACGCGCGCCAAGGCTTTGGCTTGCAATCGCAAAATGGCTGAGGCCAGTCTCGAAATGCGGAACAAGGCTGTATGCACCGCGTTTCGAGCAAAATATAAGAGAATGATGATAAAGATTACCCAGATAAATCCGGTCAATACCGGTTGTCCTTCAATAAAAACCCACCAATCCATAAAAGTCTCCTGCTAGCCTGAGTCTGCCTATTCAGCTGAAAACTCAGGCAATTATTGTTAGTTGTTTGAATGAATGTCTGGTGAAAGAGATGACGCGATACCCGATACAGAACGCTAAGTATTACAGCCATTTCAAGCTTTGACTGTTATTGAGTTCAAATAATGACAAAAAAAACCAAAATAGTCGGATTGAACCGGCAAGTTTATTGCTAGAGTTGAAATATGAACAGGTTATTGACGCTTTTCCTCGCCCCATATTTCACGGTCACTATGATGAGCGGCTGCAGCAGCGCGACCGACTCTGACCCGACCGGCGATGAGACCCCGGCTGTGAGCAGAACCATTGCGGGTACCAGTGCCCTTGGGAGAGCCGGCAGCTGGTCTGCAAACTGTATCGCTGATGTCTGCGCCCGAGCAGATGCGGATGGCAACTATTTACTCGCAACCACGGTAAGTAACAGCTCACTCATGTGGACCGATATACCCGAGGCTGACGGCTCTACCGTGCGCCTTTATAGCCGATACCAACTGGACGAAGCCATAACCACCACTCTGGTGAATATCAACCCAGGAACGCACACCGTTCTGGATATCTGGTCGCGCAGCCAGAAGAATCTTTCTATCGATGCTTGCGCTCAAGACTCAGATTGCGCTGACAGCGTATTGGAAGCTTTTTCACCTAGCGTGGAGACCCTGATTGTCGGCCAGCTTGACGCCCTTGCCGGCGATGCGTGGCCATCTGGCCGCAGCCCGTTTGATGATGTCTATGTAGCTGACCCGGCCATTGATGCGCTCGACCAGCTATTTGACCATATCCAGTTTGTGGTGACAGAGGATGATGTCATCCTGTTTGACAACAACGGTAATGAACTGACCCGGGCGCCTCTGTCACGCTTTGACCGTTCCGTCAGCCTGGAAGGCTACACATTGTCCAATTCCGATTATCAAAATGCCCTGGGTATCCCAGCCAATATCCCCAGTCGAAGCGCTATCAGTTTGGCGGCGGTCATCTCTCCGAGTCAGCCAACTTATGCGCCGACTACCGTCTCCGTCAATGCTTCTGGCAGTTCCAGCTTGAATGGCGACCTTACGTTCCGCCACGAACTCACGTTGACAGACGGAACAACACAGTCATTTGACGGCGCTGTAGTCTCCACGACCATTGAACTCAGTGGCCAACAGATTTGGGTGATTACCGCCACCGACCCTACCGGTCTGTCCCGTACGCAGGGGTATATCATCCAACTCTGGGCAAATGACACTGATGAGCCCGTTTTTGGCGGTGAAGGGAGCTGTATCACTCCGGCCTTGGCCATGAATGCCAACACGCAGAACCTTTGTGAAGAAGCGCAAAACGGCTCCACGCTCGGCGAATGCGATATTCTGAACTCGTCTTCTGTGATTTTGGAACATTCACCGGCACCCTGCGCCCACCAGACTCAGAATGGCGGCGAATTACTGGGTGTTTGCACGATTATCAGTAATGAAGTGCGGATTTTTCAGTATGTAAACCCATTACGGCCGAACAATGTTGAGACCTTCGAAGAAAAACAGGCAAGAGTCCGCGGACAATGCACCAATAACTTAGCTGGCACCTGGTCTGCAACGCCTTAGGGATTGGGGTCCATGTGTGACATGAGATAAGTAAAGCGCAAAACATGCGCGCAAAAGGCAGAGCTGAAAAAGTGAAGGCATTAGTGTCCTGAGTCGAACGTTACCCTCGAAGGCGTCGGTGCAAGAGTGCGAGGGTAAAACGATTTTCTACACGCCCTTCCAATAACTAGGGAAATGCGCTTAAGCACTGAATAATGTCAGTCGCTAACACCACCCGACGCGTTTTCGCCAACTCTGCCCCCAAGCTTGCGTGCCAGTTAACACCCGTTTTGGCCGCGGCGAACAATGGCATGCCCTGCGCAGCCAAAGCCCCTATTAAGCCAGCCAGACAATCGCCCATACCGGGTGTAGCCATCGCCGGATCCCCCGCATGGCAGAAGTTCAGCGGACTGTCGTTCGAAATGACAAGTGACCCGGCGCCCTTCAAAACGACCGTTGCCTGAAACATTTCCTGCAAGGCAAGGACTGCCTTGACCCGATCCCGCTGAACGTGCTCAACCGGCCACTTCAATAATGCAGCAGCCTCCCCCTCATGCGGAGTAAGCACCCAGTGAGCTCCATTAAAAGGTAGATCCTGTTCCGCTACCAGCCGCAAGGCGTCCGCATCCAATACGCCCCGCGCCCGAGGATGCCCGATCACCTTCTGCAGCAATTGGCTTGCAAAGTCATCTCGGCCAAGTCCAGGACCAATCACAGTAATGCTGTCAGAGAGGGTCGACTCAGTGACATCATCCTGCATCATCAATTCTGGGGCGGTGGCAATTGCAGCCGGGAAGAAAACCGGATCACAACAGACATAAACTCGCCCCGCGCCTGCCTTCAACGCTGAGGATGCAGAGATAATGGCCGCACCCGCCATATTCAGGCGACCACCGATCACACGTACGCTTCCGTGCTGCGATTTGTAAGTATTGCCCACGCGAGCGGGAAAAGTGACTTGCGTATCGTAGTACCAGCCAGTTTCAACAGGCACACCCAATGTATCGAGCGTCAGTTGCCCACACACTGAGGGACCTTGCGCTGTCAGTAACCCCGGCTTCAGGGCAATAAAGGAATGTGTTGCTCGGGCACGGATCGCAACCGGCATTTCAACTCCGGTATCGGCATTCAGACCCGAGGGCACATCCACGCTATAAGTCGGCAACTCTAAGGCATTTACTCGTTCAATAAGCGCAACCATCGAATCGCTTAAAACGCGCGATAACCCGCTGCCAAATAACGCGTCAATCACACAATGAAACGTCCTGTCAGGTATTTCAGTTTTCTCCTGACCACCGGCGATTAAAAATAATTCTCGGGCTTGGGCGGCATCCAGATGAGCAGCCGGCGGACCCAGAGGGTTAACCAACTCAACCTTGACCCGCTCTTCGAGGAGCATTTTGGCAATCAGGTAGCCGTCGCCACCGTTGTTACCACTGCCCACCAATACCAGAACGGGACCGGGGGATATCGCCGAAAGGAATTGGCGCACGAAACTGGTCGCTGCCCTCGACATCAACGGCCAGGTTTCCCGCTTATGTTGATTTGCCCAGCGTTGCTCACTGTTTCGGACCTGTTGGCTCAACAATACTGGCTGCATAAGGGCACTCCATTGAAATTGCCGACAATCACCAGCCACATACTAGCACAGGCGCGAAGACGGATTCCGAATTGATGCTATGCTGATTTATCAGAAACAATGGTGAGCATGAATCCCTGAGACATAGAGAAAGCCCACATGAAATTACTTGCTTACAAAAGCAAACCCGCACCGGGGATCGATATCGACAAAGCGTTGAACGATATATTCATCAGGTCCCGGGACTACAACTCAGCTCACAACATTCATGGCGTGCTGTTTTTTACGGGCCAGTGTTTTGTGCAGGTTTTAGAAGGTCCATCCGAAGATCTGACCTCTTTGTTGGACAGTATTCGCGCGGACAAACGCCATACCAACATTACCATGCTCTATGACACCACCATCGACTCTTACAGCTTGTCGGATTGGAATATGGAACCGCTGAATCTCACCGCCTGTGATTTCCCGTTGCACACACTTCAGAAAACAATTGAAATTGTTTCGAGTACACTAAAACTGGACGCAGCGGCGTTTATTTTTCTGTTGACGGATCTACTGAACGAACCTGAATTCAGGCGTGCCCTGAATCAATGACATAAAAAAACCCGCACACTGGCGGGTTTTTGAATTAGCTTTCAAACCGGCTTAGAAATGCATTGCTGCGCCTAAGAAGAAGCCACTGACACTGACTTCTGACGCCAGGTCTGATGTATCCATGCCAATGGTGGAATCACCAATTGTCATGTTAAAGCTACGGTAACCGGCTTCAACGCCCAACTTCACCAGCATATTGGTAGGTAACGGCGCATACCAAGTGCCCTTCACATTCCAGTCGGTAAAGTTTGTATCACCCAGTGGCAATGTACTGATTTCACCACCCACTTTAACGCCGACACCTGGGATAGTTCCAGCAACGCTGAGATAGCCCATTGGGATGATCAACGGTGCACCGCTGTCAGATATGGAAAATGGTGCGTCTACAGGATCCGTTGTACCAGTCGATTCAGACGCACTGAAACCGCCCAACATGGAGCGTGCGTTAATGCCGAAATCGATATCGACCACAGGAAGAGGCAAACCAATGGTCAATGCCAAATCCAGGTGGGACAGATCCAGTTTTGAAGTAATGTCGCCATTCATGGTGAACGTTTCACCAAACACATCCTGACTAACAGAGAAGTTGTTCGTACCTTCCAATACCAAAGACTCATACTTAACTTTCACATCCGGCAACAGAGGTACTGACACTTTCGCCCAACCATAGAAACCATTTTTTGCTTCCTGGTTTAAACCAAAAGACGGAGCACCAGCGTCAACTGCATCAGAATCTAATACAAACAGGTCGTTTGCAATATTACTGCCTTCACCCAAACCATTCAGGTTATAGCCAGCGCCAGCATCAATCGAAATCAGGACTTTAGCAGAAGCCATCGGCACCGCTAGGGTCATCGCAGCAGCAACAATCCATTTATTCATTTTCATTTCCTCTCTGTTAGGAATTTATAGTAAGTACACCCGGTTAAATGTAGAACCATTCAGCTCACCTTGCAACGCAATACCTGCCAGGGTACAGGGTCCGTTCATCTATGGTTCATTCAGAACTCAACACCAATGCGACGACCAACTTCCATATAACTCTCGACGACATTTCCTAAACCCTGACGGAAACGGTCTTTATCCATCTTTTCCATGGTTTTCGCATCCCACAGCCGACAACCATCGGGCGAGAATTCATCGCCCAGGATAACCCGACCATCAAACACACCGAATTCAAGTTTGTAATCCACCAAAATCAGATCACCTTGTGCGAAGAGTGATTTCAGCACTTCGTTCACTTTGAACGTCAACTCTTTCATCTGAGCGATCTGATCTTTACTGGCCCAACCAAAGGTTTCAATATGAAAATCATTCACCATCGGGTCATGCAACGCATCATTTTTCAGGAAGAATTCGAAGATAGGTGGATTCAACTCCTGCCCTTCTTCTACGCCTAATCGTCTGACCAGACTTCCGGCAGCACGGTTACGCACGACACATTCAACCGGCAGCATTTTTAAATTTCGCACCAGCGATTCGTGGTCCGATAAGGTTTTGACAAAATGGGTTTCAATGCCCGCATCCTGCAATTTCTGCATGACAAAGGCATTAAACAGATTATTTACCCGACCTTTGTTTGCCAACTGCTCAATTCTTTCCCCATCAAACGCAGATGTATCGTTACGGAATTCAAGAACCATCAAATCCCGGTCTGCGGTGGTATGAACCGTTTTTGCCTTACCAGCGTAAAGAACGCCTGTTTTTTCCATAGTGAAGCCTCACATTCTGTTTCCGGACTATCTTTGCCATTGACTAATCGCGGTGGCGCAGCGTAATCCAGTCGCAGCCTTCATTTTGCGTTAATAATTCGACTTTTGTATGGAAACCATCCAATTCAGGTTGGAGAGTGTCCATGGCTAAATTCGGGTCGTTATTCTGCTCACTGATGTGTGAAATCAACACCTGCTTCAATTGCGTCCGGTTAATGCTTCCGAGCAACTGAGCAGCTTGCGCATTACTCAAGTGACCAAAATTACCCCCTACCCGACGTTTTAAACTGGGTGGATAGGGTCCTTTTTCCAACAATTCAGGATCGTGGTTGCATTCTAACATCAGCAACTGACATTCGTTATAGGCCTTTTTGACACGATTGGTGATTGAACCTAAATCAGTCAGAATGCCAAAACTCAACCCATTGTGCCTGAAAATGAACTGGCTGGGTTCAGCACTGTCGTGAGGGACGGTAACGGATTCAATATCAACGCCCTGCACCTGTAATCGTTGGTTCGGCATCAGCACAACACTGGAAGGCACTTCCCGCTTGAAATGCCGAGAAGTACCATGGGTCGCCCATAGAGGAATGTTGTATCGGTTTGCCAACATGGGCGCGCCTTTAATGTGGTCACCATGTTCATGGGTCACAAAAATACCGCTTAACGATTCAGGCACGATCCCTCTGTTTCTGAGCCGGCCTTCAATTTCTTTCAAGCCAAACCCGCAGTCTATCAGGAAGGTTTGTTCCGCCGCCTGTACCAGTGTTGCATTCCCTTTGCTTCCACTGCCTAAAGAAGCAATCCGCATACTAGCTGTTCGCTTGAAAATGATTCATCAACTGATTCAGTATTCGGTCAACATCTTTCTCTTCCGGGGCAATATCGTCCTTACCTTCAACCGCAACAACCGTGGAATTACCGCGGGGAATAAGCACAACATTCAACTCTTCACTGGTTTTGAACAGATTGAATAAGCCTTTTTTGGGCTTGTCCGTTGCCAACTCAAACCGGTATTCGTCGCGATTTTTGTCAAAGATCGCAATATTGAGCTGATCCATTGCAGATTCCAGCAACTCCCAGCTAGCGCCAGAGGGGCGGTTGAGCAAAAGGCTGCGATTGCCAAGGCTATCGGTAACCCAGTCTACTGTTAATGGCTGATCTGTCGCGACCGTCGCCAACGTTTCCAGTTCAGGGAAAATGCGTGGAACTTCCGGCGACGTCAGCTCAGCCTGCGCCGGGGCATCTGCCGGTATTGGATACCAATCTGACGGTGTCGCGACTGGCGCTGTGTAATTCACCAATACCGGCTTAGCTGAACAGCCCGCCAGCAGGATAATAACGAACAACGAAGAGGTAAGGCGTTTCATAGGTTATATGATTCCCGATTCCATCATGGCGGTGGTTACCGCTTCATGAAATTCTTCATCGAGCCAAACCAGAGGTAAGCGGATACCGTTCGGTATCAACCCCATCAGGTGTAAAGCCCATTTTACCGGCACCGGATTCGCCTCAACGAACAGCTTTTTGTGTAATGGCATTAACGAGTCGTTTAAACGCCGGGCCAGCTCTTCGTTACCAGCTGCGGCAGCCGCACACATGCTCGCCATTGCTTTAGGGGACACATTGGCCGTCACGGAAATATCGCCGTGGCCACCCATTAAAATCAGTTCCAATGCCGTCGCATCGTCACCACTGTAAACCGCAAAATCAGCCGGTACGTTGTCAATCAGAAAACGGGCACGTTCCAGATCTCCGGTGGCTTCTTTAATTCCCACAATATTGGGGATATCGACCAGTCGCAGAACGGTTTCGGGCAATAAATCGCACGCCGTACGACCTGGTACGTTATAAAGAATCTGTGGGATGTCAACCGCTTCGGCAATGGCTTTAAAATGCTGATAGAGCCCTTCCTGAGAAGGCTTATTGTAATATGGCGTCACTATCAGAGCCGCATCGGCACCCACACGCTTGGCTGCCGAGGTTAAATGGATAGCTTCAGAGGTAGAATTACCGCCCGTTCCGGCGATTATGGGTATTCGTTTGGCACTTTTTTCGACGGTGTACTGAATTACCTTTTCATGCTCGGCCATATCGAGCGTCGCGGACTCACCTGTCGTACCGACTATGACAATCGCCGCAGTATCATTCTCAATGTGAAATTCAATCAGATTTGCCAGACTGTCCCAATCAATGGTTCCGTCGGTCTGCATCGGTGTAACAAGGGCAACCATACTGCCGGTAATCATAATTCATACTCAATAACACGTTGGCGCAATGGTACTGGCGGCTTTTACCTTGTACAAGACGTAATACTGGCGAATTACAAATTATGGGCCATACTTAAACTTCGTCTGTTCAAATTTCAACCAAACGAAGGAATATCCATCAGGAGGCAAAGGTATGATTCGAGAAGGGGACACGGTACCAGACTTTATTGTTCCGGCCACGAGTCACAAAAATGTGCAATTGCGCGCACTGGCAGGGTTTCAAATCATTCTGTATTTTTACCCGAAAGACAACACGCCGGCCTGCACAATCGAAAATCAGGATTTTGCAGCCAACTACCGCCGTTTCAGAGATAAAAACACCCTGGTTTTCGGTGTCAGTCGCGATTCACTGGACAATCACGAGCGTTTCAAAGAGGCGCAGGCTTTACCATTCGAATTAATTTCGGACGAAAACAGCCGACTTTGTGAATTGTTTGGTGTACTCAGAGAAAAAGAGTTTTTCGGCAAGACGATTATCAGCCTGAGTCGCTCGACTTTTTTGATCAACGAAAACGGCATCATGATCAAAGAGTGGCGAGATATTGATGTACGTAATCACGTTCATGAAGTGATTGATTTTATTGAGGCCGGTGTTGAGGTTAAGTCACAAAAAACAGGCTGAGGGCTGAGTTCCACCCTCCGCCTATCCTTGAGTCGCCACATCACGGTTTAGTGGCGATGCTCATGACTCAGTACGTTACTCTTCTGCCGTCTCTGGCTGTTCCGTCGATGCCGTCGCATTTGGCCACGCGTTTACGATGGCCTTAACCAAGGTAGCCAGGGGAATCGCGAAGAAAATCCCCCAAAAGCCCCATAAGCCACCAAAAATGAGTACCGCCACAATAATGGAAACGGGATGCAAATTGACGGCTTCTGAAAACAGCAAGGGCACCAGAACATTGCCATCTAACATCTGAATCACAAGATAGGCAAACAACACCCAATAGAGGTCGGGACCAAAACCCCACTGAAAAACGCCAATGGCGAAGACTGGTATGGTAATTACGGTCGCGCCGATATAGGGAATCAGCACTGAAAATCCCACTAACACGCCCAACAATGCGGCGTAATCCAGCCCCAGTAAAGTGAACGTGATAAAACTGACCCCACCCACGATGATAATTTCGATCACCTTACCGCGAATGTAGTTGGCAATCTGTTGGTTCATCTCTAGGGCGATCTGATTCATCAGTCGCCGTTGCGCGGGTAACAAAGACTTGAAATCCGCCCAGAGTCGATCTCGGTCTTTCAGGATAAAAAACACCATCAACGGTACAACAACGACGTAAATGAGCACACCGATGATGCTTGGCAAAGTATTCAACGAAAATGAAACGACGTTAGGCAACCAGCCAGACAGCTGTTGCCCAACCTGACTGAGATCCAAACTCCCCACCCATTGACCAACAAGTTCATCAGACAATAAATCCGGGTATTTCTCTGGCAACAGTGCTAACTGGTCCTGGAATAAACGCATCATTCTGGGCACGTCACTCACCAGACTGCTGATCTGTTTGATCAACGCCGGAACCAGTATCAACAGCGCAACAAATAGAATCCCGAAAAAGATCAGAAAGACGATGGTCACGGCTAACCAATGGGGGACTTTATATGCTTGCAATTTGTCGACCAACGGCGACAGTAAATAAGACAGGATTACGGCTGCGAATAATGGGGTCAGAATACTGCCAAAAGCGTAGATCAGTGCAATGGCAATCACGAACAACAAGAACAGAATGACGGCTTCTTCATCGGAAAAATATCGATGCAGGAAGTCCGATACCACCCTATAGATTTTCAATCTGAGTCTCCTTTTCGAACAACAAACCAAAACTCGTCGTTTTTACTTTGTTGCTCAATTAATAAATGGTTGGTCAGTTCAACAAAAGCAGGGATGTCTCGCCAGGAACCCGCGTCCGTTGCGGTAATACCCACTTCGTCACCCACCTCGATCTGCGCTAATGCCTGTTTTAATTTCAGCAAAGGCAACGGGCACCGCAGCTTACGTGCGTCTACTAAGGTTCGCTTCATTGTTTTACACGTCAATTACAAGTTGATTAATTTTACTGAGAAATATCGCTATATGATGTTAACCGACATCCATCAGGTCTGCTATCCCGTGATATGAGAAAGCTAATTTCGTTATTGTGTATTTGGTCTTTTCCGCTGTCTGTTTTCGCTGCCTTTGGCGACAAACCCGTGAATTGGTCAAGCAGTGAGTCGGTTGATTTTCAGGACTATGTTGTGCGTCACCATCGACCATACTATGTGGCTAAGTCAAATAAAGACGTATGATGCATCATGAGGTGCCAGATTTCAAGCTGTGGTTGGGGTGTGTGGTTATGTCATACGAGTAATGAGATTCACCAGC
>JBNKNI010000001.1:0-269209 GCA_050293765.1 Reinekea sp. | reverse complement strand
AAGGGGATCTCCCCTTGAAAGAAAAAATTCTCTTAGAGAACTTTTGGTTAAAAATGGAACCACAGTCTTCGGAACAGATTTAGTACTTGAAGTAAAAAAACTCAGCGAAACCAAGTCACACATTGATGCAAATACCATTGAACAAGCTTAACAAAGTACTATTCGGGGCTGCCTCCTTGGAAAGAAATAAACCTCCAAGAAATCCTTTGGTTAAACACCAATTCAAGTCGTTAGACCGGATTGGTTCCTCACAGCAAGGAACATGCAATTGCACGAGGTTACCGGTGTTCCCGATGTGCCAATTTCCAAGCCGAATTAGCTTAAACACACGCCTTACACACTTTGCGTCCCTGTCACACCCGTGTATTGTGTTTGAAGCACCGGATTTTATTTTCCGGTTTGGAAATGTGCTTACAGGCAGGTCATAAACCCATGCAAAAAGACGCTTCACTGAATGTTTTTAATGAACCACTGCTACCTTGCAGCCATGACCCACTCACGGGATTTTTCCGAGATGGTTGTTGTAACACCTGTACCGAAGATGTTGGCTCACACACGGTATGCGTGCAGGTGAATGCGGAGTTTTTGGCATTCTCAAAATACCTGGGCAATGACCTGTCCACGCCGCGTCCAGAGTTTGGTTTTACCGGACTCCGCCCGGGTGATAATTGGTGCCTTTGTGCGTCCCGCTGGCTGGAAGCACATGACAATGATGCCGCTCCGCAAGTGTATTTGGCTCGGACACATATCAAGGCATTGGACATTGTGCCGTTGGCATTGCTTAAAGCTTATGCCGTCGATCTTTCCTGAGGACCGGAAGTTTGGGTGTGAATCTTAGAGGCGAGGCTGATCGGTTGCCCAGAATTTTCACCAAAAGTTATCAATGACATGCCGACACAAATCACCATGTGGTTATCGTGAGCGGAACGTCAAATTTCCTAAAGACCAAATGGGCGCCTGTTTAAGGATTTCTTTCTGCATGCATAGCCGGATTGAAAACGGAACCTTTCGCGGGGTTTATTGAACTTCGTGACCGATGGCTTTTCGGCGAGCCATACAGTACCAAAAAAAATAGAGCAGTGTCGCGATCTTCTTGAACTCAACAATGATCGGTAAACCTTATTAGAAAGAGCGCTAGCTGGTGTCGCTCCGGTTGAGCTTCTGCGCAGGCAGTCACACCTGTAACTCGATGAATCAGGATCTTGGTTTCTGCGTCATCGAGTCAAGGGTGAAAATGGTCAATAACTTGAGTTACAGAATATATGTCTGCATTGCGCGCGCCGGAATCTGTGTCGGCAAATATCGCTCATCCAGGCTGATCTGAAACGGATACTCTTGTTCCGCCAGGTTCATCACCACAAGGGCGATTGCTCCATCCGGTCGTTTGAAGGCGACGATATGTAAGTCGTCTCTCGCAGAAGCGGCCAGTATCCGTACACTGCCCTCGGGAATAAAGCGGGGTGAAAGATGTTGCAGGTAGCGCTGTGACGGTTGAATGTCCAATTCATCACCGGTATTTGTGCACAACATCGGTGCGGAACACAGATTGCCGACGTGGTTCGGCCCCCCCGTATGATCTAAAAGCAGGTTCCAATCGAGCCAGCCGACCGTCCACTTATTGAAATCCGAGATGATAGATTTGCCATAACGTTCTGCGACCGCCCATTCCCCCTGATGCGGACCGCCTTCCTGGCAACCTTCGGTAAACAAAAGCCCCTTGTCTGGGAAAGCATCATGTACCGCTTGTACATTGTCGAAAGCATCATCCATGTACCAGTGAAAGCCGGAACCCCAAACGTATTTGGCGGTTTCTGGGTCGCTTAAAATGACCCGAGCGCGCTGATACAGACAGTCGCGGTTGTGATCCCAACACACAACGCGAATATCCTGTAAACCGTTGCTGTGTAACGCAGGTCCTAGATAATCACGGATAAAATCCCGTTCTTCTTCCGCGCTGTAACGGCATGAATCCCAGATTTGCGTCGCATCGGGTTCGTTTTGTGTGGTTAGCCCCCAAATTTCGAACCCTTTGGCCTGTAGCGCCTGAATAAACTGAACATAGTAATAGGCCCACTGCTCCCTATATTCGGGCTTTAGCTGGCCCCCATTGTTCATTTCGCCATTGGTTTTCATCCAGCTGGGCGGGCTCCAGGGGCTGACCAATAACTTTATTTTTTGTCCGAGCGTCGCTTCTGCGTCCCGAATCATGGGCAATATAGCCTGTTCATAATGCGCTATTGAGAAATCGGCATCGACCGTTGGTTGGCAAGCCCAATTGCCTAATGAAAAATCACAACTGTTCATATGGATACGGCCGATGTTGTATCCGCTCCCCTGATCAGGATCAAAATACTGTGTTAAAAATTGTTTTTTCGCCGTCTCACTCAAACGCTGGTAGTTCACCGCGGCGGATTCGGTGAATGCACCTCCCAAGCCTAAATGAGTTTGATACTCAACTGCCTTATTGATTGATATTTCAGGGATTTCGGCACGTTCCGATTGCCAGGGGGCCAATTCGACCCGGGACATTGCAGTACCGTCTTGGCGACTTGTTTGGACACAGTTCATCATTCTTCCTCAAATTGGATCACAAAAAATGGGTTGACCATTGCACAGGCTATGATTATTGTTGCGAATGTAAGCGCTTTCATTTGGTGCATTAGATCATCTGAAAGCCTTTTTTTGAAGCAATAATGTAAACGCTTACAAAAAGTGAATTAATGACCCAGTTGAGTGATTTGACTGATTGAAGTGAGTTAGATCCAACGCGACTACAACAAAAACAAAGAGGTAAACCATGAAGAAGTTAAGTTCAGTCCTCGCCATCTCAGCATTGGCTGCCGGCGTAGCGATGCAAGCACAAGCTGCTGCAAAACACGAACAAGGCGGTACTTTAACGGTGCCAATCATTACTCAGACGTTCCTTGAAGACTTCAACCCGTTGAATGATGTTCAGTTGGATTTAGTTACTGGAACCATGTACGAGCCGTTATGGATCTACAACGCGATGACCGGTGAAACGGACTATCGTTTGGCCGAAAGCTTCAGTTATGGCGATGACAAGAAGTCTATGACCATCAATTTGCGTAAAGGTCTGACTTGGTCAGATGGTCAAGTTCTTGATGCAGACGACTTAATGTTTACTCTCGAAATTGCCCGTGATGACGTAAAGATGGACAAAACAGGGCAATGGGCAAATGGTGTTATTAAGTCTGTTGCGAAAGTTAGCCCAACGGCTGTGCGCATTGACTTCAACGAAGTGAATACAACTTTGGATTGGTACATGGCGTCGTTGTTCATCGTACCTGAGCATGTATTCAGTAAAGTCGACGATCTGTTGACGTTTAACAACGCGAATCCAGTTGGTTCTGGTCCAATCACTGAAGTTAAAACAGTGCGCAGTAACCAGGTCGAGATTTGCCGCAACCCGAACTACTACAAGGCTGCTGAAGGTCTGCCGTATCTGGACTGCATTAAGTTCCGTCAGTACTCCGACAACTCTCAGATTCAACCGGCGCTGATGGCGGATGAGATCGACTGGGGTTCTAACTTCGTGGCCGACATCGACAAAACCTATGTCGCACCCAGCCCAGACACTCACGGTTACTGGTACCCAGCGAACGACGCCTGGAACCTGTATCTGAACACGCGCAAGCAACCGTTCAGCGACGTCAACTTCCGCAAAGCCTTCTCCATGGCGATCGACCGCGACACCATTGTGGACTTGGCGACTTACGGTTACGCCACCGCAGAAAATACGGTTGTGGGTATCGGCCAATACTTCAAACCGTACTTCAACGACAAGATCAACAAAAAGTATGCGGACTTAGCGAAGTACGATCCAAAAGAAGCGAAGAAAATCCTCAAGAAAGCCGGTTATAAAGATGTCGATGGTGACGGCTACCTGGAAAACCCGGATGGCTCCAAGATCGACTTCAAGATTGACATCGTGAACGGCTGGACCGACGTGGTGCAGGCAGTGCAAATGACCACCGAATACTTGGCGGAAATCGGCATCAAAGCGTCAACCCATTCTGTGGAATGGTCTGCGTATGACTCTGCGTTGAAAGACGGCACTTACGATGTTTCCTTCAACTGGTCAGCCACCAACGGCATCAACCCGATTCAGGGTTACCGTGAATACTACCACCCAGCCCGTGTGGGTCAGATCTGGCACGCCGGTCACGGCATGGCGTCTGAAAAACTCGGCAAGCTGGTGGATGAGTATGGTCGTATCGATGACGAAAAACGCCGCAGAGAAATCCTCGACGAGCTGATGATTTTCACCGCTGAAAATCTGCCGTTCATTGAAGTTATGTCTAACGCTACCTGGTTCCAGTACAACACCACTCGTGTTGATGGCTTCCCAACCGCAGAAAACCCTTATGTGCGTCCTGTGTTCTATGCCACAGGAACTAAACTGAAGGTTTTCGAAAACCTGTACGCGAAGTAACGTCGCAACAGAGCACCCGCCGCCTTGCGGCGAGTGCTTGGGAAACACAGCGAGTCACCTCGTTGTGCGGAACCTCCGCGCAGCGGTGACCCGATGTTCAGGCTGATTAGAGTCGTGTTTGTTTTACCCACGCAGCCGTCCTGCGGGTAAACGAAACACGATTAAACGCATACTTGAGGAGTTAGTATGGCTTTTATATTCCGGCGCTTGGCTTTCTACATCGTGGCCATCTTTGTCGCCATTACCTTTAACTTCCTGATCCCCAGGCTCATGCCCGGCGATCCGGTCGACGCCCTGTTTGTCGCCGCCGGCGGCAAGATCCCACCCGAAGCCCTCGCCGGCTACAAAGAGATGCTCGGCTTCGTCGACGGACCGTTGTGGGTGCAGTACCTGCAGTATCTGAAAAGCGTGTTAACCCTCGACCTCGGCCCCACCATCATGATGTTCCCGGTGCCGGTCACCAAAATTCTCGGTAACGCCTTTCCCTGGACCATGACCCTGTCGCTGATCGCGATTTTAACCTCGGTCATCATCGGCTGTTTCATCGGTCTGTACGCGTCCTACAACCGCGGCGGTTTTGTCGATCGCTTCTTCCCGATCTTCTGGCAGTTCGTCGCGTCCATGCCACAGGCCGTCACCGCTTTGTTCATTTTCTTTGCCTTCGCCATGACCCTGAAGTGGTTCCCGCTGGGCTTTGGCTTTGACCCGGATCTGGATCCGGCCTTCAACTGGCCGTTTATCCAAAGCATTCTGCACCACGCGGTCTTACCGTTGGTCACCATCATTCTGTCCGCCATCGCGATG
Source organism: Reinekea sp. (assembly GCA_050293765.1). Lineage (GTDB taxonomy): Bacteria > Pseudomonadota > Gammaproteobacteria > Pseudomonadales > Natronospirillaceae > Reinekea. The sequence continues at coordinate 263,952 of JBNKNI010000001.1, read as the reverse complement.
TGGATCTTCACCATGCGCAACGCCATGGTCAACGTGCTCGGCGAAGACTACATCACCATGGCCAAAGCCAAAGGCCTGAGTTCGAACCGCGTGATGATCCATTACGCCGCGCGTAACGCCATCCTGCCGGTGGTCACCGCCGTCTCCATGGCGCTCGGCTTTGCCGTCACCGGTCAGGTGTTCATCGAGCAGGTGTACAACTACCCCGGCGTCGGTCAGCTGATCATCAAAGCCACGTCCGCGCGCGACTACCCGCTGATGCAAGCCTGCTTCCTGCTGATCGTGGTGTTTGTGCTGGTGGCCAACTTCGTGGCCGACGTGCTGTACGTCTTCCTTGATCCCCGTTTGCGTAAGTGAGGCCCGCCATGACTCAGAGACTGGCTGACATGACCGCCACCACCGACCCCCAACATGAGAACACCGCGATGACGTTTATCCGCAAATTATGGGCGCCCGCCGCACGCTTTTTTAAAGGCAACCCCGCGGGCATCATGGGCACCGCCATTGTCACCACCATTTTAGTGGCCTGTCTGGCCGCGCCGTTGCTCACCGACAACGCCCCGAACAAACGAGTGGCCCGGGGCCACCAACCGCCCAGCGCTGAGCTCTACTTCGGCTCGACCCGGGCCGGGAAAGACGTGTTCAGTCAGGTGCTGTACGGCGGCCGGGTGTCGATCATGGTGGCGTTCTCCGCCGCCACCGTCACCACATTAATCGCCCTGTTGGTCGGCGTCAGCTCCGGTTACTTCGGCGGCAAGATCGACGAAGTGATGATGGCCATCACCAACATCGTGCTCGTGTTCCCGCAGCTGCCGCTGCTCATTATCCTGGCCGCGTTCTTAGGGCAGGTCGGACCGTTGATCATCGCCATGATCATCGCGCTCACCTCCTGGCCGTGGGGCGCACGCGTCATGCGCAGCCAGACCCTGGCCTTGCGCAACAAAGAATTTATCACCGCCGCCGAAGTCATGGGCGAAAGCAAATGGCGCATCATCCTGGTGGAGATCATCCCCAACCTGATCAGCCTGGTCGCCGGGATGTTCGTCGGCACCAGTCTGTACGCCATCGGCATGCAGGCCGGTCTGGAATTTTTGGGCTTCGGTGACCCGACGGTCGTGTCCTGGGGCTCCATGCTGTACTGGGCGCAATCCAGCGCCGCGTTCATCGTCGGCGCCTGGTGGGACTTCGTCGCCCCCGGCACCGTCATTGCCCTCATGGGCGGCGGACTGGCCTTGTTGAACATGTCCATCGACCAGGTCTCCAACCCCAAACTGCGCACCGGCGCCTACATCAAAATCTGGCGGCGCATGAAAGCGGACGTTGAAGCCAAACGTAAGGGGGCCAAAGCGTGAATATCTCGAAACAGCCACTGCTGCAAATTAAAAACGTCTGTGTCGACTACGTCACCGACAACGGCAACGCCCGTGCCGTCAACCACGTCTCCCTGGACATCCACCCCGGTGAGACCGTCGGCCTGGCCGGCGAATCCGGCTGCGGCAAAAGCACCCTGGCGTTCGCCATCGCCAACCTGCACAACGCCCCGGCGTTGATCAGCGACGGCGAAATCCTCTTCGAAGGCCGCGACATCCTGAAAATGAACGACGCCCAACTGCGCCAGTTCCGCTGGAACGAAGCCGCCATGGTGTTCCAGAGCGCCATGAACTCGCTCAACCCGGTCATCACCATCGGCGACCAGCTGATCGACGTCGTGCTCGCGCACAAAGACGTCAGCAAAGCCGAGGCCTACGCCAAGGGCGAAGAGATGCTCAAAATCGTCGGCATTCACCCCTCACGCATGAAGTCCTATCCGCACCAATTGTCCGGCGGCATGCGTCAGCGCGTGGTCATTGCCATCGCCCTGATCCTGCGCCCCAAACTGATCATCATGGACGAACCGACCACCGCCCTCGACGTCGTCGTCGAACGCGACATCATGGACGAACTGTACCAACTGAAAGACCAGTTCGGCTTTGCCATCCTGTTCATCTCCCACGACCTGGGCCTGATGGGCGAGATCGCCGACCGCATCGGCGTCATGTACGCCGGCAAACTGGTCGAACTGGGCAACGCCGAAGAGATCCTGCACCACGCCAAACACCCATACACCCAAGGCCTGGTGCGCTCGTTCCCCACCATCCACGGCCCCAAAGTGCGCCTGGAAGGCATCCCCGGCAACCCGCTTAACCTGCTCGACACCCCCAACGGCTGCTACTTCCAGGCCCGTTGCAGCCAATGTGTGGACCGTTGCAAAACCGAGGACCCGACCCTGATCCAGGTGGACACCGCCCCCGCACGACTGGTTGCCTGCCATCACGTTCAACCGCAGCGGGAAGCCATCACAGAAGAGGTACCGGCATGAGTGTTCAACGCATCCAAGACGAACCGATTAACGAAAAACCGAGCATTTACGTAGAAGACCTGGTCATCGATTTTGGTCTCGACAACGCCCTGTTCAAACGCAAATACATGCGCGCCGTTAACAACGTCAGCTTCATCTTAAAAGCCGGCGAAGCGCTCGCCGTCGTGGGCGAATCCGGCAGCGGCAAAAGCACCTGCGCCCGCGCCCTGTGCCGATTGTACGAACCGACCTCCGGCAAGATCTACATGCAGGACGTCGACGTCAACGCCAAAAAGAACAGACTGAGCCAGCGCCAATACGCCAAAGAAGTGCAGATGATCTTCCAGGACCCGTTTGGCTCCCTGAACCCCGTGCACACCATCCGCCACCACCTCGCGCGGCCGATGAAACTGCATCAGCCGCACCTGAAAGGTCCGGCGCTGGAAGACCGGGTCATTGAAATTATTGAACGGGTGGGCCTAAGCCCCGCCAAACAAACCGCCGACAAATACCCGCACGAACTGTCCGGGGGCCAGCGTCAACGTGTGGCCATTGCCCGCGCCCTGGCTGTGGGGGCCAAGTTCATCCTCGCCGACGAACCGATCTCCATGCTCGACGTCTCGATCCGGCTGGGCATCCTGAACCTGATGGCCGACATGAAAAAAGACGGCATTGGCTTTTTGTACATCACGCACGACATTGCCACCGCGCGCTACTTCGCCGAACGCACCGCCGTGATGTACGTCGGGCACATGGTGGAGTGGGGCAACAGTGACTCGGTCACGCAAAATCCACAGCACCCGTACACCCAGCTGCTGATCAGTGCCGTTCCGGAACCGGGTATCCGCAAAGCGCGCACCGAGATGGCGAAGAAAGCGGACATCCCGTTGTGGACCCCGGAGAGCCGGGGCTGCCCGTTCGCGGAGCGCTGCCTGAAGGCAACGGATCAGTGCAAAGTCGAGATGCCGCCGGTGACGCAGTTGGCCGAGGATCACTTTGTGCGGTGTTATTTATACGAATAAACTCACAGTTCTCCGTGTCGTTGTTTTGTTGCAACACACGAGCGCAAGCCAGCGTTTGCGCTTTCAGGGGTAAGGTTTTACCCCTTTTTTTATTTTCTGTCGCAGTAGGAGTGGGTTATGTCAGACCAACAACAAAAAACTGAACGTTATCATCCGGATTTGTATTCAACGTGGGTGAATTCCACTCTCGCTGCCATGTCGTTGCCACAAAAAGTGGGTCAGCTGCTGCACCCGTTTTTAATGCCGTTTTTAGGCGTGGATCAGGCGTTGGCCAGCCTGCACGATATTGAAGTCGGCGGTGCCTTTTTCTTCCCGGAAAGCAAAGAGATTTTGCAACAGTTATCAGACAAATTGCAGGCCCGCTTAACGGTGCCCGCCATCGTGGCGTCGGACCTAGAAAATGGCGCCGGTAGAATGGTCAATGGCGCCGTTGTCTTCCCGGATAACATGGCGGTTGCCGCCACGGGTGACGTACATCATGCCTATGTGATGGGTGAAGCCGCGGCAAAAGAAGGCCGCGATGTGGGTGTGCATTGGAGTTTTGGACCTGTGGTCGACATCAACGCCAACATTCACAACCCCATTACCAATACGCGTAGTTTCGGGGACAAGCCAAGCACAATAAAAGCGTTCGCCACGCAAATGATTCACGGCATGCAGCAAAACGGACTCGTTGCCTGTGCCAAACATTTTCCAGGCGACGGTTTCGACGACCGCGACCAGCACCTGTGCACGACCATTAACCCGCTGTCGTTTGACGATTGGCAAGCCAGCAGTGGGCAACTGTTTCAGGACATGATTGATGCGGGCGTCTGGTCCATCATGATCGGCCACATTGCGTTACCCTGTGTCGACCCCGGTGAGACAGGAAGACTGGCGGATGCACCTTCCGCCGTGATGTCGAAAAAAATCACCACCGATCTACTGCGTAAAAAAATGGGCTTCGACGGCGTCATCATTTCAGACGCCATTGGTATGGGCGGCAGTTGCACGCAGTATCCAGAATCGGAAATAGTGGTGCGCAGTATTGAATCCGGTTGCGACATGGTTTTGTTCTGTCAGCCAAAACCCGCATTTCAGGCCATCATGAATGCCGTTGAAACCGGTCGGCTGAGTGAAGCGCGGATCGACGAATCGGTGCGTCGGCTGTTGGCACTGAAAGAAACATTGGGCATCCACCAAAACGTTCAACGCCCTGTTTTGAACGCAGACGATCAACAGCGTTTTGCCCAAACCGCATCACAGGTTGCAGAACAGGCATTGACGGAAGTGGTGAACACGCACGCGGCCGATGCCTTTCCGTTAACGACGGGCATGAAAGTGTTGTGCATGCATTTACGAGGGGATCCACAGTACCACGTTGACGGTATTGACGATCAACTTCGAGCCAGAGGGATCGACGTGGTTCGCTGGGGCGAAAGCGATGAGTTTCACATGCCCGATTGGCACGATTTGAGTGGATACGACGCCATTATCATCGCCACGGTTTATGGACCAACCTGGGCAACGGGTCGAATTCGCTTGGCCGGTAATTACAGCCGAGCCTTGGTCGAAGCGATGAAGTCGCACCACCCTCGTTTGGTGATGGCTTCATTCGGCAGCCCCTATCATGTGTATGAATACCCCAAAGTACCTTGTTACGTAAACTGCTATTCCCCCGACGAGCATTCACAAACCGCCTTCGTTAAATATCTGTTTGGCGAATTAAAACCAACAGGAAGATCGCCCGTCGATTTGAACTATGAACGGATGTTCGCCGGAACCGCATTTGGCTGGATGGTTTGAGAATGACAGTCAGTAGAGCGTGACCCAGGGACGCGAACGTAACCCATGGCCGACTGCCCATTGGATAGTCGGCATATGGCTCGCAATAGGCTATTGAAGAGAAAAATATAGCGTTTGGCTTTGCTGTCGTGCAATTTCATCCAGTATGTATTTTTCTTCATGATTAAGAAAACGGCTATTCGAATGACTGGAGCGAAAATAGCGGTTTTGAAGGTCTTCAGCTTCGTCCCATTTCAAATACAGTTGTAGAAAGTGTTTGTCGGTTTTGACGCTCTGATAACCCACTAGAAACATTTTATTTTGTGGTCCAATAGCATCTTCATCGGCCTCCAGTGACAGGTAGTCTAAGTCGACTGCATAACCTTGTTCGTCAAATGTTAAAGACTTCGCATCTACTGAGTAGTGTTTATCACCGTTGTTTTCTAGCTCGATCTTAAAACTATTATCGGTCCAGAATATTTCATTGGCTGTTATTTGCGTTGGCATTGATGCATCGTCTTTGTCAATATTCATTACCTCTATACTGCTGACCTCAATGCGTTCAATTTCTTCAATACCGTCATTCTGATCAGGCCACGTTACGGATGCAAATAAGCGTGTTTCACCCGAATTTAAACAGGTATCTGTTCCTATGCTTGATTGATTGAATTTAACATATTGACCATCCATAAAAGCCAGTTCATCTGAATATTGGCGCATGTTGGATGTGTTGAAGAAATCCAAATAATTGAGTTTGACAAAGCAATATAGCTTATCCGATGTGTTTTTAATGGAAAAAACTGTTAGCACTTTATGTGTCGTTGCGGTTATTTTCGCGAAATCAGATACTTCGATGCCAAGCGGTAATGGCGTATTTACTTTCAACGGTACTTCTTTTTTCCCCAACTCTACTTCTTTGTCTTTGAAACAACTGGGCGTTTCGATCGGAAATTCAAATTCTGAATTTGACGATTGTTGGCTTACTGAGGCCTGACCGGTTTTAGTACAAACTGTACTTTCATCATTACTCTTACTGTTGTCTTGATTGCACCCCAGTAAAAGAATAAGCGAAATTGCTAGTGCTGCATTTAAACGTTTCATTGTCATCCTTATAAGTCCACTCATCTGAGGGGACCTGATTTCCTTTGTATTAAAAAAGAGGTGTTAGACGTCATGCTGAAGATCTTCAAATTGATATGGATCTAACGTCGTTCAGTTTAATGTATTTGCGACCGTTAACACAAGCCGTTTTCTGACCAGTTTGTCCCTTATTGAGGGAACTAATAGAAAACGCGAGTACGGCGTTGCTCTTCTTGAAAATATCTCGATATTCTTCACAAAGAACGCTTTGTACTAACGCTTCCCATTAGCTCTGAAACAATGCGAACTTCCGACTCAGGACGCCAGAGTTTGAGCCAATCCTGAAGGGAGGTATCAAGAGATTTGCATCAGCTTTCTCAGCCTACGTTGATCTGACTACAACTGTTGGCTTTGGTATCGAGTTGATTTTGCCAACTAGAGAATGCTGAGAACAGAGTAAGTATTAACTCACGTCGATAGCAGGGGTCTCGATAACCATTCTGTGGTTGAATAATGGAAAAATAACTGGCTGAAATGCGTGATTGAACCAATAGAGTTTGGTTTTTTGGGGAAGAACAATTTAAAGTAAGATCGAGTCGAAACAGTAATTTCAAGTAAATGAGTAGGGTGGCGAAAAAGTAAAGGAAACGTTTCGCTAGGGTAGTAATCAATGAGGCAGCCCCTGATTGATTCAATGTAATAAATAATTATGGAATATATTTAGCGATTCATAATTGAGAAACCGAAATGAACGAATATAACTACGCTAACCGTGGATCAAATATCAGGTATTGGTTGTCCGAAGGTAAAGATGGTCCGGTTGCCGTTTTTTGCCATGGTGCGACGTTAGATCATTACTCTTTTGAACCTCAGAGAAACGCATTGGCCGATGTTGGAATACGAACCTTGAATCTAGATTTCAGGGGACACGGCAAGTCACAGCCGTTAGGTGAAGGATTTTCAGTCGAAATTTTAGTCGAGGATATTAAAGCAATCCTCGATAAAGAAAGCTTTTCGGAAGTCTTCCTTATTGGCCATTCATTCGGTGGATATGTCGCCCAGATGTTTGCAAAAGAGTACCCTCAATTGGTCAAGGCCATTGTCATTGTCGGTTGTACTGATATGTCTGAAAAGCCGGGACTGTTTTCGAAACTTCTTCTTAACGTCATGCCAAGAATGATCGAAAGAATGTCTTTAGAAACATTCCGAAAAAAGACACTTTCGGATTTGGGCATACTGGACCAAACGAAGATTTACGGTTTAAACGCAATGAGTGTTATCAACCGGGATGACTTTATATCGATTATTATGGCGGGTATTGAATGTATGTGGAAAGACTACGGTTTTCCGGCACACTATCGGTTGAATATACCGTTTCTTCTTCTGCATGGAGCAATAGATAAGGCTAATGGTGGAATTTTTCCGCGAGCATCGAAAAAGTGGGCAAAAAAGGAAAATTTGTGTCAATACACAACGATTCCAGGTGCCGGACATACAGCACAGTTGGACAATCCGGAAGGATTCAATTCGGTCCTTATGGAATTTATTAAGAAGTACATCAGTACTTGAGCTTGGAATGCTGAAGAACTCAGCCACCCATTCGCAGGAAGTGAGCTAAAATCGAGTATCAAAGAATCCATATTCATAGATTTTAAAGTCCAGCAACCTGGACTTGTATGGCTGTGCAAGGACCAGGCAACAGTTCTTTTGAATATCTGTCCATTTTAATATTAAAAGACTTGCGTAATGCCGAAGGGCGGTTACGGGATCCATATGAAACTATCTATTCGTCTGCCGAATGCTAGTGCATGTACAGAATAAGTTCTCTTTAAAAGTATGTCTTTAGTCAACCGAGTGTTGCTTTTCTACCGTTGGTAATCATAGACTGACAGGAATGATACCGTAACTCGGGATATAGAATGGAAAGGAAAACCCGCATGTCGCTCTGGATGATGACCATTACATCGCTGTTATTTCTTGCAGGGTGTATCCCTCATAGTGAGAGTTATTTGGACAGCCCCATTTGGAGTGACAACGATTATACGATCGCGTATGTCGCCGTCGAGGGTACCCGTTACCCTTTTTCTTTTCATCATGATTTTGATGTTGAACATAACCGAATTATGGTGACTCAGTCTCAAAGTGTCGTGGATGGTTCATTGTTGTTTGAAGAAGAACCACTTATGTTCGTGTATCCTCTGTATTTTTCAGCTCAACATCAGTTGCTGGTTTATTATTCTGATGAGACGCCTAACGACATTAAACTGCGTACGTATGATTTATCCAGCCAAAGCAAGACCATTTACGATGCCCGAATTGCGGGTGTGCTGTCTGCAGCCTTGTCGCCCGATGGTGACAGGATTGCCATCTATCAAACGGAGTACAGTTCCGAACTGGATACCCATTTGATCGCGATGACGGTTGTTCCTGTCGGTAAGCCCAAGGAGAGCCGTGTGATGTATTCGCAAGCAATTGCATCGCGGTACGGCATACCCCTGTACCATTGGCAGGGTAACAACAGCATTTGGGTTAAATTGGAGTCAGGTTATTTGGTGTTCGATATTGACGATGGTTCAGTCACTGAGCCGATGGACGGTTGTATCGAGCCGAACGCCTTTTCATCGTCAATCAATTCCCAAGGATTGAAAGTCAGTGCGCCATATGGCGATGAGGATTTAAAAGTGCGGCAAACTTCGCCAAATCAGTACTGTCACTAACAATACAAATAGAAAACTGTCTGCATTGTGGGTATTGCCTGAAAGCCGTTGGTGATTAAAGACCGTAGCGTGCTTTGAATCGTTTACGGCCATTGGCCGTAAAAATGACGGCTCTGGAATCTGGCAGGCGTGTCACCATCGAGTGTTCAAAAAGATCGTCCAATATCCATTGTCCTAACCTTCCTGCTAAATGATTGGTGCGTTCGCTCCAGTCGAGGCAAGATTTGCACAGCGGTCTTTTGCTGCGTCCTTTTGCCGAGAAGTCAAACCCTCGTTCGCTAAAAAAGGCGCGACCCAGGTCGGTCAGGTGCGTCTGTTCTCGATCGTCCACAATGATTCTTTGTGAAACGAGCGCGTCGTACAGGTCAACGCCGGCTTCGCCCGCCAAATGGTCGTAGCACACGCGGGCATGTTTCAGTTCAGGGTCGGTAGGGCCTGTGGCAATGTTTGGTATCAGCAACGCGGTGCTGAGCGTAAGCAGTGATTCCAGTACTTCGGCAACTTGCTGATTGGCGAGCTGAAAGTATTTGTGTCTCCCTTGTTTGCGAACCACCAGTAACTTGCCAGAGACCAACTGTGAAAGGTGGCTGGTTGCGGTTTGTGCGCTGATGTCCGCTTCTAAGGCCAACTCTGTGGCGGTGAGGGCTTTGCCTCCCATCAGCGCCGTCAACATCCGCGCGCGGCTCGGGTCGCCAATTAAACTGCCAATGGTGGATATCTCAGGTTGCATGTTTCGGCTCACTTAGTCCTACGACGAATGGTGTGTAGACAGATAGGCAGTATAACAGCACGATGGTTCCGATAGTTCGATGGCCAACGAAGCATACATTACTTGCAGCCGTACACTGCCGCTTCCTTCATTCAATTTAGACAGCAATCGTATGACTCTACTGAACAGAAATCATCCGCTGGCCATTCTGTTGGCTGGCATCCTGGCGTTAATTGTTGGCGTGGGGGCTGCGCGCTTTGCCTTCACGGCGTTGCTGCCGGCGATGCTCGAAACCACACTTTCACTTCCATTCGCAGGGCTTTTGGCCAGTGTGAATTATCTGGGCTACCTCTCCGGTGCCATATTCGCGATTTTCTTGAAAGATCTGCACGCCAAGGTTCGGTTTTTTCGGCTCGGCATGTTGATCTGTGTCGTCACGACGTTGGTACTGGCCGTCACCGCTTCGGAAGTGGTCTGGTTGGTGTCGCGGGTGGTCGCGGGCTTTGGCGCAGCCATGGCGCTGGTCGTGGGTTCGGCCATTGTGATGACCAAACTGAACATGGCGGATAAAACCAAGGCGATGGGTATTCATTTTTCTGGCATTGGTTTGTCCATAGTGGTGACAGATTTGATTGGTCGTTTGGTGGGCCTTATGGGAGGTTCGTGGCAAGACGCCTGGTTGGTCAACGCGTTGGTCGCTGCCATCGCGGCCAGCTATGCCGTGTATGTTTTGTCAGTGAACGAAGCAAAGTCTACAGGAACCGTAGTCGCAAAGTTTGATTTTACGGCGCTGAACAGCACGGTGGTCGTGCTGATGTTTGCTTATTTTACCGAAGGTTTGGGCATGGTGGTGCAGGGTACCTTTCTGCCCGACATCATCAATTCACTGGAGGGGCTGGAAGGTTTCGGCGGCTATGGTTGGACCGTGGTCGGGTTGGCCGGAGTACCATCGTGTATTTTGTGGATGCGTGCGGCTCATCGTTTCGGCAGCGTAAATATCATCGTCCTGACGATGGTGCTGCAGGTAATTGGCTTATTGATTCCGGTATTGACCACTAACGTATGGTTAAACCTTTTCTCCGGGTTACTTTTCGGGGGGACGTTTGTCGCGTTGGTGGCCCTGTTTATGACACTGGGCGGAAGTATGACCAACCACCCGGTCATCGTTATGGGGGCGATTACCACCGCCTATGGTATTGGGCAGGTCACCGGCCCACTGTATGCCGTGGCGTTAACAACAGTACAAGGTTCTTACAACGCAACCCTGCTGTTGACGGCGGCGATGGTTTTACTGGGCGCCTCAATGATGTGGATAACTCGGCAGCGGTTTCGGAAATGAGTGTTTTGGTTGTAGACCTTTTAGGTATCCTGCATTCGCACCGATATTATTACGTTTCTCACAACCACTCTGTTGACTGTATCGGTATGTGAACAAGTTCCAATTGCGTTAAGATGCGGACTTTTCATTCTTCAATAGGTTTTGTATGACTGGCCAAGGACTACTTTTCGGACTCGTTATCTATGTTGTCTGGACGATGGTCACCTTTCCTGTGGTGGTCCGCATTTCTCGTACCTTGCAGGACCGGCCAGTTTGGAATCGTCTCGTAACCAGTTTCTCGGCGCTGGGGCTGGCACTTCTGTTTCTAACCTTGACGGTTTCTATGGGACCGAGTTATGGAATTTATGGTGCCGCTAACCTCTTTGTGCATCAGGGTTTGGTCACGTTAATTTATTTGAAGCGCCGACGTAACCAAAAGAAAGCTGACAAGCGAAGACAAAAAGAAAAAGAGCGCTATTTACCGCTGTTTAAACCAGTCGAAAACGAGACCATGGTGGGTGTTTGGCGATTGGCGAGCAGTTACAACACCATGACAGAAGTTGAAGAATATCTTCAGCAGCAGGCTGAACGTGAGATCGTCATGTTGAATGTCGATCCTGGTGATTTAGATAAACAGGTACCCGTCACCGGCTTAACGTTGCGGATAAATGCCGATGGCTCCTTCAGTGAGCAATGTTTTGGTCGTCCCGTGTTGGAATGGTATAACGATGAAGGTGTTTCTACCGATGTTCCTGAACCCTTTAGCGGCCATATAATACAGGACGAGTTGGGGACGTTTTTGCACGCTAATGGTCAATCGGTGAATGAAACCGGCCTCTATTCTCAGTATCTCCGTTACCACGATGGCGACACAATCGTCAGTGATCGTTTGTCAATGATAGACACTTTATTGATCCGTACGGTGAACATTTTGGTGGATGAAGCATATCTCTATCGGTGCGTTTATTGTTACCAACGGGCTTGACTGATATCGGCGATTGAATAGTTTTGGTTCGACTTTATGAACTCTCACATTTTAATGTTCGACATTGGTGTGTTTGGTAAGAAATTGTTGAACAATTCTATCGTATTCGCCTGATTTTTTGATGCTTGATAACCCTCGGTTAAAGGCTTCGATAAGTTGTTCACTTGCTTTTTGTGTTGCCGGAAATAAAACTGACAGATCCTCATCGTCAACCAATGGTTTTGGATGGTGCACAATACGTTTAGTATTGAATTCTCTTGATAGCTTCTCTAAAAAGTAACTCGCTTCAAGGGAATTAACAGGGAAAATATCAATTCTGGACGAGGCTAGCATTTTGAAATTCTGAAGGTCAGATTCTTGCCTGGTAACATCGAGCGTTCCGTTTTTTTCAGCTTCTGAAAATTCTCTAGTATAGGTGTAGGATCTGGTAGCGCCTATTTTGTAACCTTTAAGATCATTTATCTTCTTCCAATCGAAATCTAATGATTTTAAGTGATAGAAGTGTATTGAATAGCTGAAAACCACGTCGCTGTATAAAGCTTTACTGGCACGCTCTTCTTGATAAAACCAGCAGCAAACGGCGTCAAATCCACCTTGCTTCGAAAAGAAATCTACGCGCGCCCATGGCATGAATGTGTAGGCTACTTCATATCCCTCTGCCTTAAATGCGCTTTTAACCAGTTCCAACACTACGCCATTGTTTTCTATATTGTTAATGGCCAGTGGGTGAAACTCGCCAACGGCGACATTGAGCACTTGCGCGCGGGACAGGCTAATAGTGGATGCTAGAACCACTAAAAAACAGGTGAATATTTTAGCCATGAAAAACGTCCCCAAAGCATTCCAACAGACAACATGGAGCCTGATTAAATATAGCAGTCATACCTGAAAAGTCTAAAAATGTACGGCGAACCGTTTCTCTTATTTGGCTCAAGTGTGTTTTTTTTAGTTTTCGTTTTACTGGGAACATCTGAGGAGTATGACAGGTAAAAAATACTCCTAACTAGGTATTTTTTCGTGCTTCGGCAAGTATGCAGATAATTGCAAACTCGAATAGTCTGCAATACTGGTAATACTACATTTGTTTCATCGCGTAGGTTTTTGGTTACTGGCCAATTTCCTGTTCCAGAAAACGCAAAAACACATCGAGCTTTGGCGATAGCTGGCGGCGTTGATGGTAAAACGCATACCGGTTGATGTCCGGCTGTTGAAAGTCGGGCAATAGCCTTACCAGGCGTCCATCGGTTAAGGCATCCTCCACGTAGAACAGGTACGTGTTAATGATACCCATGCCTTGTAAGGCAGCTTCAATGGAGAGCGAAATATGATTGCTGACGTATCGGCTGGTGGCCTCGAAAAAGAGTTCCGGTTCTTCATGGCGCTGGAATCGCCAACGGTTGAACAGTTTTTTTCCGCCACGATGCAGCACAAATTGATGCGCGGAAAGTTGGTCCGGGTGGGTAGGTGTACCGTATTGCGCCAGGTAGGTTGGGCTGGCAACCAGAGTGGGGGTTAATGAGCGGATCGGTATGCAGAAAAGCCCGAGGTCGGTCCCGGATTTTTTGGCGCGAATGGCCACATCGAAACCTTCTTTTTTCATGTCTTTGATGTCGTTGGAGACATCCAGTTCCAGTTGAATGTCCGGGTACTGTTGCAGAAATTTAGGCAGTAATGGCCCCAGCACGTGTTCACCGAGCGCAACCGGTGCGGTGACTCTCAACCGGCCACGCGGCGTGCCGCTGAATTGCCGAGTTTCGTTGTCCAGCTCATCCAGCTCATTAATCAGGTAACTGGCTTTCTGAAAGTAGCGCTCACCCGGTTCGGTTAAATGCATGCTGCGCGTACTGCGTACAATCAATTGCGTGTTCAGCTCTTCTTCAAGCAGTTGCAATGCTTTGCTGATCGTCGGGCTTTTCAGTTGTAATCGCGCAGCCGCTCCGGCGAAGGAGCCTTCTTTCACTAAGGTGACGAAGATGCGCAGGCGTTGAAATTTATCGCCGGTTCGGGACATGTGGGACCTTATTCATAGATTTAAGTAACTATTGAAGTTGCTGATCAGTGTATTACTAAATTTTAAGCGAGGAAATAGACTGTGCGCTCTTTCGAACCAGGTGGACTCGCCAGTGAACGCAGCTTTGTACCTCAATCGATTTATGACCTCTTTTGCCGACTATGGCCTGATGTTTTTAATTCCATTGTCGGTTTTTCAGATTACCGACAGCGCTTCCCTGGCGGGGTTGGCGTTTTCGATTGAGTATTTGGTCAAGGTCGCAGCGGGGCCATTAACCGGCAGTTTTGTTGACCGGGTACCGTTGGTCACTTTGCTGAACTGGGTCAATGGAGGGCGTGCGCTGACGTGTGTGGTATGTGCAGTTTGGTTGTTGCTGGCGCCCGGCATGACGCCGTTGGTCGTATTGGCCGTATGCAATGGTGTCGGTTATACGGTGAACTTTATGGCTCAGGAAACGTTGTTAACAGACCTGGTGCCGAAGTCACTTTTTTCTAAGGTTCAGGCGCAAGTGCAAAGTCTCGAACAGGTCGCTTTGGTTGGGTCGCCCATGGCGGCGGCAGGGTTGTTGCTGTGGGTATCGGTTCCCTTTTTAGTCGTGGCTATAAGTGTACTTTATGCGGTGTCGATAGCATTGTTGGCCGTCGGTATTGGCCAACGGTTTTTGCCGCCACCACCCGATCATCAAGTGCCTTTAGCCAACAGCCTGAAAGATAATTTTCGTGTCGGCCAGGCGTATCTGTTGCGCTCCGGAGCGTTACGGAAAGTGGTGGCATCGACATTTCTGATTAACCTGATATTTGCCACATTGTTGGCGATTGGCGCCCCTGTGGTCGTTGGCGTTTTTGAAGGAACGGCAGCAGACTATGCTAAGCTTCAGGCTGCTGGTGCCCTTGCGGCGGTCGGAGTTCTGTTACTGTTGTCCCGCTATTCTCATTGGCTCACGTCAACAGGGTGGGGCCGGGTATCGTTTGTTATGATGTCGGTTGGCGGCTTGGTGGCCAGTTTGGCGCAGCACTATGCGCTTTTCTTGTTGGGGGCCGTTTTGGTGTTGGCGTTTGATGGTATGTTCAGTGTGTATATTCGAACCCGGCGCATGGAAATTATCGCCCGGCGGGACTACGGCAAAGCGATGGGGTTGCTAATGGTGGTGAATAACTTGAGTAAACCGGTTTCAGGTTTGCTGGTATTTGCCTTGTCTGGGTGGCTGTCGGTGCAACAGGTTCTATTGCTTTCAACGTTGATGGCAATTGGTTGTATTTTGGGGTTTCGGTTGTTGGTTGCATCGGAACCCGTGCCGGTACTTAATCAGACCTAGCGCGTTCAAATATTCCCTGGATTTCCTTTGGAAAAGAGATCAGCCATTTGTTGACTGACCTTGGTGTGTGTTCAAAACAGTAAGGAATATCTTGCTGTGCGCAGATGCATTGCTTGTTATTTTTGAGCGATCCCGTCGCGCGCTCTGACTCGATAGCCGATAAGGAGCGGTAAGCACAGCAACATCAGGTACGAGAATGCGCCGATGTTAATTTGGGTTCCGGTTTCGTTATCCGCCGAGTCACTTGAGTCATCCGAGTTTGCATCGCCGTTATCTGCGTCGTTATCGGAATTGTCAGCGTTATCGGAATCACTGTCACCATTGTCACTGTTGTCACCATCGTCCGGTGCATCGGCATCATCTTGGCTACGCAAGTAGGTTTCAAATTCGGCGACGGTCGGTGTGTTTTTGGACGTTAGGATAATGAAGTCAACTTTGGCCAGTGTTGTCTCGGCAAAGGTGATTTCTCCTGCACCGGTGCCGCTGGCAAGCAAAGCTTCGGTATCGTTATTAACCAGTTGCCAATCCAGAACGTTGCCTTTGTAGTCGGCTGCTTCACGGATAATCACTGTATTTAACGTAACCTTAGTTGGCCATTTAATCGAAATTCGGCCGATGGCGGCGGTGGGAGCCCAAAATGTTTCCAGCTCTCCGTCGCGGACACTACCAAAACTCCCCATACCTTTACTGGAGCCGTCAGAACCGGCACCGATTGATAAGTTAACGTCGGTTGGCGTTTCCGGATCGTTTGGATCGGTTGGATCGGTTGGATCAGTTGGATCAGTTGGATCGGTTGGATCGGTTGGATCGGGCTGGCCCGTGACTCCGCATTCACCATCGGAAACCAGCAAACCATTACCAGAACCGGCGCTACGCGAAACAATAGTGCGGACGCAAGCTGTGTCATCTAGCTGATAGGAATAAGGGATTGCGATGGTGGTGGTCGAAACGGGATTCGGTCCGGCGGGATGTTCGTTCTCGCTGTCTTTCCAGGTAACATTTTCGAATATATTGCCGCTGACTTCCCAATAGCCCATCTTGTCTGTATAGAAGGTGCCGATAGGGTTCTGAGCATCTTGGAAATAGTTGTTTTCCGCTTTCATCTTGCCGCCAATACGCGGATTCATTCCGGATTTGCTGATGTGATGATAGTAGTTGTTGTAGGCGTGAGCCGTTCCATGACGCAGCAACGGCGTGCGGGAATCGATGTGTTCATAGTAGTTGTGGTGAAAGGTGACATAGGTGTTGTTGTTATCGCTGTCACTGGATCCAATCAATCCGCCCCGACCAGAATGGTGCAGGTAATTGTAAGATACGGTGACATACTGCGTGGTCGATTTCATATCGATCAACGAATCATAGCCGTCACTTTCTCCCCCGGAGGCTTCCAGTTCGTTGTGGTCGATCCAGACATTGAACACATTGGATTCCATACCAATGGCATCGCCCCCGTTAGACGTGGGTGAACCACTCTTTTTTACGTTACGAATGTGGACATTTTGAATGATGATATTGGATGTATCGCGAAGATGAAGTCCTATCTCATCGAACAAGGCATTATCGTCAACGCCAATGAGCGAGATGTTTTTCACCCCTTTGAGTTGAATTTCTTCACCCGTGGTATCGCAATTACCGCTGACTTTCTGTGTATTCTCGTGATTGATGGTGCCGTTTACATAAATGATCAGCGGTGTCTCTTTGCTGGCGCGCTGACACATCGCCTGATTAATTTCCGTACCGGTGCTGGCATAGACGGTCTGTCCGCCTTCGCCACCTGTGGTGCCACCATTAAGCGTCGCGAAACCTTCCAGCGGTGCTGCGACTGCGGCCGTCGCCCACAGTAAACCGCTCAGTAGTGGCAATCGCGTATAAGTTGAGAAATTGAAGTGACAGGTCATGATCTGTATTAAATCCTTTTTAAAGTTTGAAGCTTTGGTGGTGTTAGTGCTTGCGTATAGAACGAGTGAACCGTACCCGACACAGGCTAAAAAGAAATTGGATATTTCTTGAAATACCAATTGGTTAACGTTATGACAGGATGAATATTCCAAATAGGTAAACAGTTAACAGTCACAATGTGAACTCAGGTGTCTTTTGGTTTTGAGCAAACCCAGAGTCGTTTGTCATGCAAGACGTAGCCGTTCAAATTGACAGCGCAACCACTGAGGCACAGAATGCCGCTTTCCCAGTCGTCTTGCACGTTGCTAGCACACGCGCAGAAATCGACGGACTTTTTAGAGGTGCCCTTAGGTATGTACTACGCATTGAAGGTAATGGTGACAACGCTGTTGATAGTGGCGATTTCTGAAGTGTCTAAACGCAGTTCCCTGGTCGGTGCCGTGTTAGCGTCAGTGCCCCTGATCTCTGTCATGGCGATACTCTGGTTGTATATCGACACCAAAGATGTGGAGAAAGTCAGTGCACTGGCCGTGAGCGTATTCTGGCTGGTGCTGCCGTCACTGGTGTTGTTTGTGGTGTTGCCGTTGTTACTGAAAAACGGTTGGGGGTTTTATCTGAGTTTAGGCGTATCCGTGTCGGCGACGATCGTCAGTTACTTCATCATGCTGGTGGTGCTAAAAAAACTGGGGATCGAGCTTTAATGCCCGTGATCACTTTTTTTCAAATGTTTTTCCAGCCATTTAACGCCGAGTGACAGCAGAATTGTCATGATCAAATACAAAAATGCCACCACGTTATAGGTTTCAAAAAACAGAAAGGTCGAAGAGGAATAGACCTTGCCCAGCTGGGTAATGTCTTGTACGCCCAATGCACTGACCAGTGCAGAATCTTTTACCATCGCGACGAAATCGTTGCCCAGTGGTGGCAGGATTGTCCTTAATGCCTGCGGCCAGACAATAAAGCGAAATGTTTGCCAGCGAGATAAGCCCAGTGACTTCGCAGCTTCAACCTGACCACTGCTGACCGATTCAATACCGGCACGGAAAATCTCTGCGATAAAAGCACTGTAGCCAATCATCAACGCAAAAATGGCTCGCCAGGTAAAGTTGAAATCCCGAACGGTAAACGCGCTCATCCACTCCCATTGAATCGGCAACGCGAACAGCCAGTTCGCGACACCCACTAACGCGGGCGCACCCACAAAAGCAATGTAGAACAACAATACCAGCATCGGCACGCCGCGGATAATTTCAATATAAAATGTGGCAATCTCGCGTAGCCAACGTTGCTTGGACACGCGCATTAATGCGAAGACCAAACCTAAGGTTGTCGCCAGCGCAAAGGCCAAAAGAGAGACATAGAGAGTGACCCCCAACCCTTTGACCAGCGCGGTCAGGATAGACTGGTAACCTTCATTGGCAATCAATTGCCAGAGAAACAACAACGCCAGCAACGCTGCCGTGAGTAACCACCACGGCAACGCAGCCAGACGATGTTTCATACGGTGCTCCATCAGAGAACAGATACGATCTGAATTATTGTTTGTACTCGAAGAACCATTTCTGGTTCAGGGCTTCCAACGTGCCATCTGCAGCCATGGCATCCAGTGCCGCGTTGACCGGTCCAACGAGATCCGAACCAGGTGTGAAAATAAAGCCGAATGCTTCCGTGCCCAGCGCATCGCCTATTACTTTAAAGGCACCGGGGTTGGCACCGATATAGCCACGCGCAGAGGTCGCATCCATCAACACAGAATCGACATCGCCCGTTTTTAACGCCTGAACAGAAGCGCCAAAGGTTTCGAACAGCTTGATGCGCGGATTGGCTTCATCGCCATCCAACACGTCATAGACGGCCACGTAAAAATTCGTCGTACCCGCTTGAGCGCCAAACAGGAAATCTTCGTCAGCGGCGAAGCTGGTGGCATCGGTAAACCGGTTTTCATTATTTCGTACCAACATGAATTGCTGTGAAATCATGTAAGGGTTCGAGAAATCGACCTGGGTTTTGCGTTCGTCGTTAATGGTGATGCCGTCCATACCCACATCGAATTGACCACTGCGTACTGATTGAATCATGGTATCCCAACTGCTCAGATTCCAGACAACCGTCAGATTAAGCCGCTTGGCGATTTCATTGAACGCATCGTATTCCCAACCAATACCTTGACCGGTTTTCGGGTCGACAAAGTTAAGCGGCGTGTAGGCATTTTCGGTGACCGCGTGAACCTCGCGACCCCCGAAATCGGGTAAATCTGCGGCGTAGACCACCTGGGCGGCCAGAATAGATAGCATCATAATCAGCGTATTGCGCATAGCTGGGGTCCTGTATTGAAAGGGCTGTTAAAAACGCGCGTAGTCTACCAAAACCTTTGGGGGGCGTCGCCTGCTTCCAGGGCACTTCCTTATGCCAGCGGCAATTGCGTATTTGACAGTCCATTCGTCGCTGTTCATCATGCCAAGCTCTATGGGGAGCAACGTCAGCCGTCGGACATGCACTCATCAATGTGACGCACCCACCGCAGGACCCGATACGCGGCATGTCAACGGTCAGCCATGTGACGACGGAATACAATCGAACCGCAGTGTCAGATATTGTTCCACCTTTTAACTCAATCGCGTACCCGGAAGGATATTATGAAAATCATTTGGTTACACGGCGCACCGGCTGCCGGGAAATTGACCGTCGCTAAATACCTGAAAGACGAATACGATTTCAAGCTTTTGCATAATCACCTGACCATCGACGTCAGCCTCGCAATTTACGATGCGTTTGGAGAAAAGGATTTCTTTGACTTTACCGATATGCTGCGACGAAAGGTGATCGCTAAGGCGAAAGCACTCGGCGTAGGTTGTTTGGTACTGACGTCCATGACGTGCAATCAGTCAGATGCTGTCGAGATTAAAACCTTTCTGGATTTTTTTGCAGAACAGGGCATTGAGGTGTACCCGGTGCATTTAACAACGACTCCCGACATTTTACGCGAACGATGTGTTACCGAAGAACGGGTAAACTCGAGTAAGTTATCAGATGCTGCCAAATTACAGGAAATACTTGATGACATGCCGTTTATCCCAATTGCGCATGAGAATACGCTATCCATTGATAACTCAGCATTAGAGCCTATCGACGTCGCTAAAATGATTGTCGAGCGGATTGGGCTGTCGGGATGAGAGCGCCATTTCAAGTTATCGTTTTTCCATATCGTAAAGAAGAAAGAACTCTGCAGGTGTTAATCGGTAAACGGGCCGATGACGGCACTTGGCAAGCAATCTCTGGAGGGGGTGAAAATACTGAGACTCCATTGGAAGCTGCTAAACGTGAACTCATGGAAGAATCGAACCTGACCGGTGAGCATTGGCAGCAATTGGACAGCAGAACAATGCTGCCGAAAGTTCACTATGCCGGACACGAGGCATGGGGCGATGATGTTTTTGTCATTCCTGAGTATGCATTTGCAGTCGAAACCTACGGGTTAGAAGTGATTTCCTTTGAGCACTCTGAGTTTCGTTGGGTTGATGTTGCAACCGCACACGCACTGCTTAAATACGATTCCAATAAGGTTGCGCTTTGGGAGCTATGCCAAAGGGTTATGGTCTGAATCCCCATATTGATTCGGTTATCAGTCCAATCCAAACCAGTTTACATAATGATGTCCGGATCACTCCGGCAGTACACAGGTAATATCGCCAGTGCGCAAACCGTTCCAGTTTTTCAGTGTGACCTGCCGGTAAGGCACCAAATTTTTTGAGTCGACATGATCGGTTGCGCCGACTAAATCGAGCAGGGCGGTCATCACCGATTCCGCACCCCGTGCGGCACCGTCTTCACACTTTAAAGCAATGGCCAGTTTTAAATCCGGAATAGCCGCAATATAAACACCTTCCGCGCCCACTTTTAAAAACACTCGGCTGCCCAATACACCCATCATGTCGGTGCAGTACCGTTCGGTTCCTGCCACCATAAACGGGTTGTCGACGACCGCCTGAAATAACTTTTGACAGGCCTGCTTGCGGTTATCGGCTAACCCTGCCGGGTCTGCGAACTTGGCAAAACCCAAGGCAAGATTAGGCAGTGGAATCGCCCACGTAGGTGCAGAGCATCCATCTGGTGACCAGGATGCCTGCTCAAAATCACATTCACACATTTGCGCCATGGTCTGTGCAATTTTCTGCTGTACCGGGTGATCGATGTTTATGTAATGGCGATTATCGGCGTTCATTAGTTTGGCTAACGCCAACATACCTGCGTGTTTGCCGGAACAATTGTTGTGCAGATTGTTCGGCGTCTGCCCGGCACGTGCTAACGCGTAACCGGCTTGTACGCGCATGGGCCAATGATGGCCACATTCAAAGTCGTGCAGATGCATTCCGAGTTTGGTCATCATCGCTTGCACGGTTGCCGTATGTTTTTCCTCGCCATTATGCGAGGCGCACATAATGGCTATTTCTTCATCGGTAAACTGAAAGTGTTCGGCACCACCCAACTCCATGAACGCAAGGGCTTGCAACGCCTTAATGGCACTGCGGGGATAAACCGGCGATTGCATGTCGCCCCAGCTGTGTAATTGGCGACCATCCGAAGATAGGATGACCGCGTGAATGCGGTGTTTAGATTCCACGATGCCGCCTCGGCTTACGTGGACAGAAATAACAGGGTTACCCATGTGGAACGTTCCAGAACATTTTCCGCTAGAACATCATAGAATGAGAACTGGTGCAACCAGGGCTGGCGTGAAAGGCTATTGCTTAAGCTGCCTATAGCCCGTAAATTTATTTTTCCAGAGTACTCGTAATTTCGTTTTACGTGTGTTTTTCGTTGAGAAGAACCAACCCGCTTTGCGACTCTGGTTCGGTTCATAACCAAGGTTTCTATTCGTGGTTTTTCCTTTCCAAGGGGAGATCCCCTTGCACCCCCTTTTGTCGCCCGCTTTGGTGCTCTTCCTTAATTGCCACTGACTTCGAACGGTCGCTTGAGCGTGCGTCCCTGCACGCGCGGCGCTTACAAGGGCATCCATGCCCTTGAACCCGTTGCGACGTGTCAATTAAGTCAGCCAAAACGGATGCGACGGTAGGGTTATTTACACCTGATCAGGCTAAATAGAGTTTGCTGGTTCGTACTTGTTTTCGAAAACGTAGGGCTTGAAGTTTTTCCGCCTTTCAAACGACCACGCGAAGCAATTTACGTCTCACAGGTTGGTCAGGCGGGGATGCTTGAAAAAGTGAGCCCGAATCGTCGGACCTGTTTGTCCATGGACGACGAACGTCTCCAACTTAAGTAAGCATAGATGTTTCATCTATCCTGTGTGCGATTGGGTGTCTTCTTCAGCCGGTGGCGAGCTTTTACATCGTTCACGGAACTCCGCCACGCTCATACCAAAGGTATTCAGAAACTCCACATTCAATGCGTCGGCCGACGAAAACCCGAACGCTTCCGCCACCATTTTATTGGTCAGGTGACTGGTTTGAATAACGTTTTTTACCACTTCTAATTTATCTTTATTCATGGCAGTGAGTTTCCCGTGCTGCACCGGTCTTATCAGGCCATTGTTGATAAATAAGGCAGCAGGGTAAAGCGTGGGCACGGGATGATCGTGCAAGCGGCCGTTTTAGTCGGTTGAGCGGTTAATCCCTGCAGCCTGTTCAGTTTTGCTGGTTAATTTTTGACGTACAAAGGTGGGTTTTTCGTCAAATTGGTAGCGGGTTGTGACCGTCACCGGTTCAGGTGCTGAACGGTATGCTGTTGATCAGATTATTGAGCGCGAGTTGGCTGCTGCATCCGGTTTTCTCGAAAATATTTTTCAGGTGAAATTTCACGGTATTCAGTGAGATATGCTCAGCGTCTGCGATGGTTTTCAATGCCTGACCCTGTGCAAGTTGTTGAGCGACGGCCGCTTCTTTTTGCGTTAATCCAAAAATCGCCGAAAGTTTTTCAGCCTGAATGGGTTTGATCAAATTCGGGGAGACGGCATAAATCATCACGCCGGTAAAAACAGGTTTGTCGGAAATGTGGTTATTCATCAACGGTTGAAACCCAAAGAACAGATGGTCAGACACCTGCAGGTTTTCTTCCTCTTCACGGGTAAAGTTATAGCCCTCGATGCGCTTCGCGGTTTTAACCAAGCTTAAATAAAGCAGTTTTTCGACGTTCTTGTTTTTCAACGTCATGTGGCCATTCTGAATGTCCAAGTCTGGTACCGACTCGATCAACGTGCGCATACTGGTGTTCATCGAGTTGATGGTCCCGGTCTCTGACAAGATCGCCACAGGAATGCGAAAGGTTTCGACCAACGCCTCTATGCGGGCATGATCATTGGCCGACTGCTCCCTTGAAAACGAGTGCAAAGCACCCTGTTGCAAGCGAGGCAGCAGCTGGTTCAGTTGTTCGATCTCCAATGCTGTGAAGGGGCCTTCCGTTTCGCTGCGATTGCAGATAAGCAAACCCAACCAGTCGTTGTCTGAAATCAGGCACGCGGCGGCGGAGTCGATGAGCCCTTGGGGTTTCGCCCATTCCTGAAAATGTTCGCTGGCGTAAGCGACTTCCGCGTCGGGTAAGGTGGCAATGGTGTAAAACCGATCCGCCGGCGCACTTAATACGCGGTGCAGTAAGTGATCGGAGTTGATGTAATGGTTCATGTAGCTGTTAGCCAGTTCGTCGTTGATTCGCTGGCCAGCGTCAACATGAAAACGCAGTCCCATGCTTTGCTTATTCAGAATCATCATGTGACTGATTTGCAGGTTGAAACTTTCGACCAGCTGTTCTGTGACCAACTGCCAGGCTTCTTTATTGAATACGGTATTCGTGGCAATGCCTTCGATAAGGGGCAGGGAAAGTGCATTCATGGATAATGTGCCAAGTTCAGGATGCTTGTGGTTTGGCAAGTATAGGGGAGCGTTTGCATTTGTGCATCCAAACGCCTGCAGATGAATTGCGGAGTTCGGTGCTCAGCGGTTCAACCGCTGAGCCGATGGTTGATTCGTGGTTGTTAACTTAAGGGCACCTCTAGAAAGTCCATCTGACTCTGGATTTAAGAACGCGCATAGGGCAAAGCGGAAATTTGAAAATCTAGCGGGCTAATTTAAATATTTTCAACACAGCCATAAGCTCGTTCATAAGTCCCCAACGGGCGCGGGCTAGCAACGCACAAACCTTCGTTAATCACGTCGAAAAGGACTCGTCATTCCCTTCAGTGTTTGCCTTGTTTTGCACGCTGCCAGCACACGCGCAGAGATCGACGGACTTTATAGCGGTGCCCTCAATGTCAACTCAACCGTCGCGGCATCGGCGGCGTATTTCCCAGTGCCTCTGAAATCTCGCAATGCACCGGTGGCGCAGGTGACACTGCACTGCCCTTCGGCAACATTGGCGGTATGTATGCCGTGGTGATTGAGTACCAGAGTGACAGGCTCGCCCTGATACATGCCACGGATGTGTTCCACCGCGGTGAAACTTGCACTGCCATCGGGGAGGTACAGCAGCAAGAATTCGGCGTCACTTTCGCCAGTAATATCTCCGCTGTAGGCGTACGTGACGGAGGCTTGCTTCAAGGTGCAGTCGGCGATTGATTTCACGGTGTCTTCCTGCCAATTGCTGACACTAAAAGTGCATTTGATCATGATGTGGTTGCTCTTGTCCTGAGTTAACGGAACACCAGTCTAGTCTTCGCGAGCTCGTCGGTATTGTAAAAAACCGACAGTCGAATCCCTCAAACTGGCGTTGTCTGTGGCGTGGTGTCTGGGCGTTTTCGTTATCCACAGAAAGTGGGGATAACCCTGTCGATAACCTCGCGGGAACGTCACATAGCTGGCCTTCGGGGTTATGCGCAGTATCTGAACGGAGCGTTTTCTGACCAGCTAGAGGGTTTATCAGACGATACCAATCACAGGGATGATAAGGTCAACCGGCACAATAAGGTGTTGTCGGTTTCCAGGTCCTGACCCCAGATCAGTTTGGCTTGGGAATTCCAGCGGATGCGGTTATAGCCGTCTTTTGGGCGTACCTGGGCTTCGGAATATTCCACAGCAACTGGCCATTCACTGTCGTTAAAGTCGATGCTCTGCCAGTTTGAAGGGGGAGGGGTTTCGGCGTAGTCACAACTGGTTTCCGGGTTCGATGAACGCGCGCAGGATTTGTTCAACGGCGCCTGGTGGATGGGCAGGCAGGTCCATTGTCGATTCGTCACCGCCACGACTTTACCGGTCGCGGTGTCGGTAAATTGGGCAATAAAACCGCCATCGCCCATTTGTTGACGAGCCGTACCGATGTACTCCAGCCCGGTGTTGTTGGCTTTGTAATCTTTGACAATAAAGTTCAATTGAACCGGCAGCGTTGCGCTGAAGGTAAAGGTTTCTGCGTTAAACGACCGCTCGGTCATGATCGAGACAGAGTCTTCGGCAATTTTTTGCTCATTGGCGTAAAACACGAACCAGTTGTCCGCCCACACATCCACCTTGAATGTCTCAGCCTGAGCCGCGCCCAAGGTCACTGCCAGTAGCGAGAATGCGCCCAGCCCTTTTGCCTGTCTGATGATCATTGGTTGTCTCTCCTGTGTTGTTTTGACCGTATTCCGCAGTGTAGTGGGCAATTGTGCAGGCATTGTGCAGCGAATAAGGAGTAACCTTGGCTTCATTTCAAGTCACAACGCTCGTTTTTAAGGTTCAGTTTAAGTTGGCCTGCTTACACTGTCGGAAAATCGAGCGCAGAGGTGAACGCCATGTCTGAACAATCTTACCCCAGTGAGCACACGGTGCCGGTCTGGGACATATTAATCCGCATTTTTCATTGGTCGCTGGTGGTTTTTTTCAGTGTGTCGTACGTCACCGGTGAGCACGGTGACTGGTTGCATCATTGGAGTGGTTACACCATTACGGGCCTGTTGGTGTTTCGACTGGTCTGGGGGGTGATTGGTACCGAGCATGCTCGCTTCCGTGATTTTGTCCGTCACCCGGCGCATATCCGACGTTACTTAACAGCCATGAAAGAAGGTCGTGCCGAGCGCTACCTCGGGCACAATCCGGCCGGAGGTGTGATGATAATCGCCTTGTTGCTCGGACTCAGTTTTATGGCTTTTTCCGGCATGCTGCTGGCCGGTTTTGATGGCGATGGCCCGTTGGCGGGCACGGCACTGATGGCGTTACAAGTGCTACCAATCAAAGCTCTGCACGAACTGACCGCCAATGCTCTGATACTCGGCATCCTGTTGCATGTAGGTGGCGTGATTTACAGCAGTTGGCTGCACCGTGAAAACCTGCCCAAAGCCATGATTACCGGACGCAAGGTCAGCCAGGAGTTTCATCATGAATAAGACGTGGATGCTGATAGGTGCCATTTTCAGCGCATTGCTGTCGACGCAGTCTGTGGCGGGCAGCGCAGCACTGGATGAATTACTGCAAGTCTATGCCGCGCAAGCGACCCTCTCGTTGGATGCTCAGCGTGGTGCCACTTTCTGGCAAAGCGCCGGACCGAATGAGACTCGTTGCAGCAGTTGTCATGGTGTCGATACGAAAACCGAAGGCAAGCATCTGAAAACAGGCAAATTGATTGAGCCTTTGGCGCCGTCGGTAAACGCGGATCGCCTGCAGGATGTGAATACCATCGAAAAGTGGTTGTTTCGCAATTGCAAAGCGGTGTGGTCGCGTGAATGTACGGCTCAGGAAAAGGGTGATGTCTTGTTGTGGTTAGGTCAGCAGTGAAGTCATGAAATGAACAGGAGAAAGTGGATCATGAAAACAGTCATGCAAAGTATACGTTGGGTTCTGGGCAGTGCGCTGTTAACAGGTGCACTGTCGACCGGCTTGATCGGTCTGGCATTCAGTGACAACAGCCCGATCAAACGCAGTGATAATGTTACTCAAGGTTCCTACAGTGCGCAGGCGCATACATATCAGGAGGAATGTTCCGCTTGCCACATTGCCTACCCAGCCCAGCTGCTGCCGGCACGCAGTTGGCGCGCGGTGTTAGGTCAATTGGATGATCACTTCGGTGAAAATGCCGAGTTAATGCCCGACACTCAAGCCGCGATAGAATCCTACTTGGTGGCCAATGCGGCGGATATGTCTGGTACCAGGTTAGGCAAAAAAGCGCTGCGCGGGCTGAGTACGTCGCAAACACCGCTTCGAATCACCAAGCTGCCGTTCTATACTCGTCAACATCATGAAGTACCAGACAAGTATGTAACCGGTAATCCTGAGGTCGGCAGTTTCAGTCAATGTCAGGCTTGCCACGGAGCCGCCAGTGAACGGGGAATTTTTGATGAAGACACGGTTAAGATTCCGGGTGTTCGCCGTTGGGATGATTAGCGCCTGGTGCCTGAGCACCGGTGCGCTGGCGGACAAACGGATCAGTTCGCAACAGGTGCTCGACCTGGTCGTCAAAGGCGAAATCGTTTCTATTCTGTCGTTACAGGAACAACACTCGGAATTGCAGAATGTGCGTTGGCTGGATATCGAACTGGAGCGCGAACACGGTATCTGGTTGTATGAAATGAAGGTGATTGACGAGCAGGGTGAGATATTTGAATACACCTTTAATGCTGAGACTGGCGAGTTACTTCACATTGAGTTGGAAGACTGATGCGCCTGTTGATTGTGGAAGACGACGCGCAGTTGGTTGCGGATCTGCAACCGCAGATTCAGAAGCAAGGTTACGCACTGGAAATAGCCGACAATGGCATCGACGGCGAGTACGCCGGTATCGATTCGTCACTGGATCTGATTATTCTGGATCTCGGTCTGCCTGGCAAAAACGGCCTCGATGTATTGAAAAGCTGGCGTGCCCAGCAGATTACCACGCCGGTGTTGATCTTAACGGCGCGTGATGCCTGGCATGAGCGCGTCGATGGTCTCAAAGCCGGTGCCGACGATTACCTGGGTAAACCTTTTCACGAAGAAGAATTACTGGCGCGGATAAACGCATTGACGCGACGGCGTTATGGCATCGGCAGCAATATCATAGAACTGGGCAAATACCGTTTAAGTGTCGATGAGCAAACCCTGGCCGATGCTCTGGGGCAGACCCATGTGCTGTCGGGTATTGAGTTCCGGCTGCTTCGCTACTTCATGTCGAATCCCGGAGTTGTATTGTCGAAAACCAAACTGAGTGAACATGTGTACGAAGAAGAGATGTTGCGGGACAGTAATGTCATTGAGGTCTATATCAATCGTTTGCGTGCCCGCTTAGGCAAACAGGCGATTCGAACACGCCGCGGTCAGGGCTATGTGTTTGAACCGGACGCGACGGACCGATGAAACGACGCCTCTTTGCGACCTCGGTCAACTCACTGGAAAACAAACTGCAGCGACAGTTATTTCTGGGGCTGTCCGTGGTGCTTATTCTGGTGTTGGTGATCTTGCATCTGTCCGTGCAACAGCTCACCACCCGGTTTGTCGCCTCACGTTTGCAACACGACGCCGAAAGCCTCGTTGCTGCCTTGCAACCATCGAACAGCGGTGACTGGCAAATGGATACCACACGTCTGGCCAGCATATACGAACGACCGTTTTCCGGTCACTACTATCGTGTGCAGATTGGCCAGACATCCATTCGTTCACGTTCGCTGTGGGACCTGCCGTTGCCACAGGATCTGACCGCACCGGCGCAAGGGCATCGTACCGGTCATCTGGACGGACCTGATGGCCAGGAATGGATAACCCTGTCGCAGTCATTCCAACGCAGTGGACAATCTCTGCAGGTTTGGATCGCCGAAGACCTGCGTCCATTGCGCACTTTGCAGTTGCGCTTCGAGCTGGGCGTTTCGTTGCTGGTTACATTGAGCATTCCGGTACTGCTGTATCTGCAAAAACTGATCATCGCCCGACAATTTGGTGTATTTGATGAATTGCACGCGGCCCTTCGCGCCATCCACGAGGGGCGCGCGTTGAAGTTTCCTGAGGACCTTCCGGTCGAAGTGGCCGATCTCGTGGCTGAAATTGAACGCGCACTTTTACGCTCCGCGACGCAACTGCAGCGCAGCCGTACCGCTGTCGGTAATCTTGCACACGAACTGAAACGGCCTCTACACAGTTTGCGTTGGCTGGCCGAACATCATGAGCAGGTTCCGAAACAGGAGTTGCTGCCGCTGTATCAGCAACTGCAGAATCTAGTCACGCGTGAATTGCGCCGCGCTGCGATTTCCGGCAGCCCGAGTCCCGGAAAGCGATTTCGTCCGAAAGAGGATCTGCCCGTTCTGGAGACATTACTGCGTCGGCAGTACAGCAAAGAGATTGTGTTGAGTCTGGAATTGCCGGACGGATCTTTGCCGTACGACCGCGATGACATGTTGGAGTTGATCGGTAACCTGCTCGACAATGCCTGGCGGTTTGCGCGCACCCGCGTGACCCTGCACATACACCGGCAGGAGGATAACAACGTTGCGCTGACCATTGAGGATGACGGTCCGGGACTGTCCAACGAAGATTGCCAGCTGCTCAGCCAGCGAGGTGTCAGTCGCGACGAAGCCAGTGATCAGCATCAGGGTCTGGGTTTGCACATTTGTCAGGCGGTGGTGGACAGTTATGGTGGGACTATGACTCTGCAAACTGAGCGGGCGGGTTTGAAAATCTGCGTCACTTTGCCTGCCTAAACGGTATACTCCGGTACTTGTTTGTCACTGAGAATTCCTTCGACCATGACATCACCCAAGGCCAGTGGCTTGCTCAGTAATGCGCAGCGCCCGATTAAACTTGCCCGCCATGACATTCCATCCCCATTGCGACCCTACCTGGAATATTTCTGGTCGGTCCACTGGCAGTTAGCCGAAGGAGAGTCCTTTACTTCCGTCAATATTCCTTACCCCTGCGCGCACATTGTTTATGAACGACACGCGACGGGAATCTTTGGACCTGTCAAAGGCAGTTTCGAAAAGCAGCTTTCCGGCCAGGGGTTTGTTTTAGGCGCGCGGTTCAAGAGCGGTTACTTCAGTGCGTATTCCGGAGTTCCGGCTCATTTGACGACCGAAAAAACCTGGGACCTGTCTTATCTGTTTGATACCACGTCGGCGCAATTCGAAGCGACGATGGCAGCTGATTACCGAGTTGAAACCGCTATCGAGCACATGAGTGAGTTATTGCAATCTGCACTACCCACCGCCAATAGCAATCTGCTGGCCCGTGCCGGGCAAGCGTACGATATCGTGCATCGCATTCAGCACCAACACGATATCGTGCGTGTGGAAGACCTGGCGCTTCAGGAACACATCAGTTCCCGAAGTTTGGAGCGACTGTTCAAAGACACCATCGGCCTGACACCGAAGTGGGTGATCCGTTTATTCCGCCTGCAGCAGATGGCCGACGTTATGATGAACGCAGACAACCCGCATTGGGCGGATCTGGCCCTTCGGTTGGGCTATTTCGACCAGGCTCACTGCATCAAAGACTTCAAAGCCTTTACCGGTAAAACCCCCAGTGCGTTTTTGTGATGGGCAGAAAGGTCGTTTTCCGAACCATCGGGTGATACATTGGAGGCCCTTTAGTCGATTCGACCGAACTTAAAAAACACAGGAGAATTGCCATGGTCACCATAGACGATGTTGTCGCGTACCTAACCTGTAAAAAAGAATATCTGCCTGGCGGTGCCGAACCGTTTATTGAAAACCTGATTGAAAAAGGACAGGATGCTGAAACCATCGCTAAGGCGGTCGCTCAACGTTTTCCGGAGTTGGATTTCTTTCCGAAGTACGACCGCAATTCGCTGCTGCACTGAACCTGCAATCCTCTGTTTATTCCCGTGCTGACGGCAGGTCATCTACCGCGAATACTGGAATGTCGTCATCA
The DNA here is from genome assembly GCA_050293765.1 of Reinekea sp. Taxonomy (GTDB): domain Bacteria; phylum Pseudomonadota; class Gammaproteobacteria; order Pseudomonadales; family Natronospirillaceae; genus Reinekea. Next base: position 233,025 of record JBNKNI010000001.1, on the reverse strand, counting down.
CCGGGTAATGGTCGGAGAGGTCTGTCGTGTAGCCATCGTGCCACTGCCAGCCACCGCACAAAGGCCACCAACCTTGCAGGTAGGACCAATGCCAAGCCACAGGCGACTTTAATGGAACGACAGTCATGGCCGGTGTGTTTTTAGCCTGTAAATGGTCGCGACGTTCCAACACGTAGTCGAGCGTATCGTTGTAGCAGATATCCGTATTAAAGTAATAGTTGTAAGCACGTGACATCCAATTGTCTTCTGGGTACGAAGCCGCTCCACTGCTGGCATCAAAATTCAATACCGTTTGGCTGGTGGACAGCATCTGTGCAACCTGCGTTTTGTGGGCGAAGTCCACATTCATATCGCCGGCCAGAATAACGGGTTCGTTGGCGGGAATCTGAAACTCATCCAGCCATTGGCGAATTTCAGTGAGCTGTTGCATTCGAATGTCGTGTTCTGAATCGGCCTTGTCATCGTGCGTGGCTTGCAAGTGTGTGCCCGCAATGTGAAAGCGACCGGCACCAGAGTCGATCTCCACATAAGCTGCGCCCTTATTCGACTGATAATCCCAAGACCCAGACAAACTGGCGCGGAACACCAGCTGATGTTGCGCAACAATCGGCCAGCGACTGGCAATGACAACGCCACCACGGATAACAAAAGGACTGTTGGAACAATTCCCCGCCGTTGATTGCCAACCACCGCCCTGGCAGGACAAACCGACCACCGGCGTCAGGTAAGGGTACGTCTGATTCATCGACTGCAATGTTTCGTAGGCGTCATCGGTAAACACTTCACTGAACACAATTACATCAGGCATCGCCGGCATGGCGTGCAACGCATCGCTTAAATGCGCCAGCCGTTGTTGTTGATCCCAGTCTTGAACCGGAAGTTGCATGATGTTGTAGGCCATTACCGTAATATCCGGGCGTTGTGCAAATACCGTCGTGGTGATCAGCAACGAGGCGACTGCCATCAGAGTTTTTGTAAAAATGAAACGCATCCTGTGCTCCTTTTGAGACAGTGAGAGGTTGGACAATCTCTGGATGGCATAAACGCAGAGGGTTAGCCGAATATTGCGTAACCTTAGTGACAGGTTGATGAAGCCGACATGTTGAACGGTTGTCGTGTCGTATGGATGAAAGTAAGCGGCGCAATACGAAACAAAGCATCAGGTACATACCTGTGTTTCATGTAGCCGATAAATCTGAATTTCGAGCGCTACTGCGATCGGGTTCGACTGCCTGATTCCTGTTGTCGGGGAGCCAACTGGCGTGTCGAGGTGTGTTTGGTTTTTGTCGAGAGACGCTCTTAGGTGATTTTTCTTTCCAAGGGGGCAGCACCGAATGGCACTTACTTAAGCTGATGCAGTTAATATCTACGGTATTTGCTTCACGTGGTCGTTTGAGAGGCGGGTAAACAATGGCATGAGTCACTTTCTCGAAAGATAAAACTAAGCTCCAAATCTTATGTACCAAGGAATGGCGTAAATAACCGTTTCGTCGTATCTGCTTTGGCTGACTTAATTGTCACGTCGCAACGGATTCAAGGGCATGGATGCCCTTGGAAGCGCCGCGCGTGCAGGGATGCACGCTCAAGCGACCGTTCGAAGAAAGTGGCAATGAAGGCAGAATACCAAAGCGGGCGACAAAAGGGGGTGCAAGGGGATCTCCCCTTGAAAAGAAAAATCCTCCGAGAGATCTTTTTGGTTGAAAATGGAATCATCGACTTCGGAGCGGAATTAGTACTTTAAGAAAATAAAAATCTCGTTGAAACTAAGTCACGCATTGATGCGAATGCCGCAGTTATAAACTACATCTGCATAATCAAGTAACATTCAGGTGCAAGGGTTTCCCTTGAAAAAAAACTCTGAAAGATCCATTTTCATGAAACAAACCCGAATCGTCGAACCGGTTTAGTCCTTAACAACATTAAACGCACCGTTGATCCGCGTGTTGGTTGCTCACGAAATAAAAGCTAACCCGCAACACGAACGGCTAGCGCTGATCCGTTTTTTCTGCCGTTTACTGACCAAAAACGACGCTTTGTCACAAGTTATTGAGCAGTTTGCATGCCCGTGTTACAACACGCGACCGGCTTGTAAGGAACCAACATGAAAAGCGCTTTTACTCAATATCGTGGATTGCCCCGCGACTTATACATTCTTGCTACCGCGCGGGCCATCGCTTCCGCCGGAGCGTTCATTATGCCGATGCTGACATTGATTTTGACTCAGAAAATGGGTTTGACCGCGGCGCAAGCGGGTATTCTGGTGTCCACTGCATCGTTCAGTTACGTACCGGGTTCTTTGCTGGGCGGAAAACTGGCGGATACGTTTGGACGCAAAAAAATAATCCTCTTCGCCGAAGTTGTGTCTGCGGTGTCCTGGATTATCTGTGGGTTCTTTCCCGAGTCGACGCAGATCATTCCGTTCATTATCGTGGCGTATTTATGCATGGGTGCGATAGACCCAACGTCGTCAGCATTGATCACCGACTTAACCCCACCTGAGCAACGCAAAACAGCTTTCAGTTTGAGTTATCTCGGTCACAACATGGGCATCGCGGTCGGGCCGCTGATCGCCGGTTTTCTGTTTTTGAACCACGCGCAATGGATGTTCTGGGGCGATGGTCTGACCACGCTGGTGGCCGCAGTGCTGATCCTGTTGTTTGTCAGCGAATCCAAGCCGGATGCAAACGCACAAGCGCATAACGACAAAGAAGCCTCCGTTGAAGGTTCTGTCTGGCCCGTGCTTTTAGCTCGACCCTATCTGATCTGGTTCACTTTGGCGAACTTTCTGCTCACCTTCTGTTACGCACAATTATTTTTCAGTCTGCCTTTACAACTGGAACATCTGTTCGGCGACTTTGGCGCACGCAATTTCGGGTGGGTCATGACTGTGAACGCGGTGACCGTGTTGTTGTTAACGCCTTTTGTGATTGCACTGACCAAACAGATTCACGCGATCTTTAATGTCGCGATGGCTGGCGCCTTATTTGTGATCGGGTTCGGTGCCATTTATTGGGCCACCAATATGTGGGTATTCCTGGGCACCACGGTGATATGGACATTGGGTGAAATTCTCAGTTCGACCAACGCCAATGCCTATATTGCATCGCACTCACCGCAATCGCACCGCGCACGCATTAACAGCATATTGCCGCTGATATTCGGCATGGGGTTTGGCATCGCCCCGGTGGTTATGGGGCACGTTGTTGAAGCCAGAGGCGTAAACGACGTTTGGCTACTGGTAATGATGATGTCCGGGACCGGTGCGCTGTTGATGACCTGGTTAGGGATCAGTGAAATTCGCCGCGAACGTGAAGTTGCTGCTACACAAACGAATCACTGAGGAACCTTGTTGGAGGGAATGTCAGCGAATAATGTGGCCGTGAAATATTCGCTGCCTCTTTTTTTAAGAATAAAAAAGCTAATCTAATTTCGGTTAATACCGTGATCGATCAAGGCATCATAACCGTTCCGTCGCGTCTGCTTGGGCTGACAAGACGGACACTCCCCTCGGAAAGAAGAAATCGTTCTGGAGCGTTCAGGTTGCACTAGCGCAATTGCATCGCCACAAGCGAGTTACAGCATCTCATACGTCAATTCATAAAAATGCTGCCCATCCTTGATGTCGATGGTCATCTCACCACTCAACCCGGCCAACTCATCGGTACCGCTGTCCGGTACCACTTCCAGAATCAACCGCTGGCTAATGGCGGTCATGACTCCAAAGTGTTGCAACACAAAGCTGCCTTTGTACCCGGCCAGCGTGCCGGTGACTTGCTCCAAGGCGACATAACCGGCGGATGCAGAATCCGCCAGCCGAACGCTCATCATCTGGCCGACACTGGTGGCTTCCAACTCCCCATTAAAGGTTTTATTCAAAGCCAGTTGCCCAAACTGAGCGGGTTCGTTAAAGCGGATGTGAGACTCCGCTGGCGTCATGCTGACGGAAAAGGTTCCTTTGGCGATCATCGTGCCTCCTCAGGCTTTGCGCTGGTAGAAGTCAGTTTTGGTCATTTTAAAGATTTCGCAATCGCGGTCTTTCACAAACTCATTGTGGTCGTACTGTTCACCAAGCCGCATGGCAACAGCTTTGGAGGCGTTATTGTTTGGGTCGATAATGGATATTAAGGACTCACAGCCCAAGCTCTGGAACGCCCAGTCGGCCGCGGCAAAACCGGCCTCGGTGGCGTAGCCCTTGCCCCAATGACTCGGGTGAATGCCCCAGCCAACTTCCAATGCCGGCCAGCCTTCGGGGTACAACAGGCCCACCCGGCCGATAAATTCGTGGCTGTAACGGTCTTCCACCAACCACAGGCCATAGCCTTTCAGCGCCCAGTGACCGACCAGCATCATCATAACGCGATAGCTTTCGGCGCGGTCAATGGGCTTGCGGTCGCCCAGATAGGTCATAAAGTCGGCATTCGCGTTGAGGTTTGCGAAAGCGTCCAGATCGGACTCTGCCCAACCGCGCAAACGCAGCCGTTCAGTGGTGATAATCGGGTAATCCATGATCAGGCCTCAGTAACGTTGTCGGTCTATGATTCCGTCTGGCTCGTCATTTGTACAGGTTTAGATCAGGAAATCTCGCCAAGCCCACTGTTTAACCGGTGCCGAATCGTTATAATCGGCCGTTCCTATGCCCTGGAAATTAAGAGAAACATTCAATGACTGAAAATGCGTCTAACTTTTTGCGAACGATCATCAGCGATGATCTGAAGTCTGGTAAGCACGAGACCATCGTGACTCGCTTCCCACCGGAACCTAATGGTTTTTTACACATCGGCCACGCCAAGGCGATCTGTGTGAATTTCGGACTTGCGCAAGAATTCCAGGGCCAAACGAATCTGCGCTTCGACGATACCAACCCGGAAAAAGAAGAGCAGGCGTACATCGATGCCATCGAAGAAGACATTCGTTGGCTGGGGTTCGACTGGAACGGCAAGGTGAAATTCACCTCCGACTATTTCGATACACTCTATGAATACGCCCTGCACCTGATCAAAAACGGTAATGCCTATGTGTGTGACCTGTCTGCTGAGCAGATGCGTGAATACCGTGGCAGCCTGACTGAGCCGGGCAAAAACAGCCCGAACCGGGACCGCAGTGTCGAAGAAAACCTCGAACTGTTCGAGAAAATGAAAAATGGTGAGTTTGACGAAGGCGCCTGCTCACTGCGTGCGAAAATCGATATGGCTTCGCCCAACATCAACTTGCGCGACCCCATCATCTACCGTATCCGTAAAGTGCATCATCACCAGACCGGCGATAAATGGTGTATTTACCCAAGCTACGACTTTGCCCATGGTCAGGGTGATGCGCAAGAAGGTGTGACCCATTCTCTGTGTTCGCTGGAGTTTGAAGACCATCGTCCCCTGTATGAGTGGTTCCTGAATAACCTGCCGGTGCCCAGCAAACCACGGCAGATTGAATTCGCGCGCCTGAATGTTAATTACACCGTCACCAGCAAACGCAAACTGAAAAAGCTGGTCGATGAAAGTGTGGTCGCCGGTTGGGACGACCCGCGTATGCCAACCATTGCCGGTATGCGCCGTCGCGGCGTGACGCCTGCGTCGATCCGCAAGTTCATCGACATGTCCGGTATTTCACGTGCCGTGGGTACCGTGGTCGATCTCGGCATGCTCGACGCCGCGATCCGCGATGACCTGAACGACAACGCACCTCGCGCCATGGCCGTCTTGAAACCTTTGAAAGTGGTGCTGACCAACCTGCCCGAAGGTCACCACGAAATGGTCACCCAACCAGAACACCCGCAAAAGCCTGAGCTGGGTGAACGGGAAATACCGTTCAGCCGGGAAATTTACATCGACCAGGAAGATTTCAACGAAAACAGCACCTTGTCGAAAAAGAAATTCAAGCGTTTGGTGCCGGGAGACTACGTGCGTCTGCGTGGGGCTTACATCATTAAAGCCGAAGAGTTCAGCAAAGACGCCGACGGCAACGTAGTTGAAATCAAAGCCACCATTGTTGAAGGCTCACTTGGCGCAAATGTCGACGGTATCAAACCACGCGGCGTAATCCACTGGGTATCTGTTGAACATGGCGTACCGGCCACCATCCGTGTGTACGACCGTCTGTTTAATCACCCGACGCCAGACAAGGGCGATAACGACTTCATGGATCACATCAACCCGGATTCCCTGCAAATTATTGAAGGGTGCATTGTGGAGCCGAGCCTGATGTTGGCTGAGCCAGAGCAGAGCTTCCAGTTTGAACGTGAAGGCTACTTTGTGGCCGACCGTTATGAACATTCACCGAATCATCTGGTGTTCAACAAAACCATTGGGCTGCGTGATGTTTGGGAGCGCAGTGTTTAATTCGGGTTACACCTAAAAAAAACCGCCCTCGTGGCGGTTTTTTTATGTGTGCATGCAACGCAGGCGGCAAAACCGGGGGGGGGGAAAATCGGTTAAAAGCGAAACCCCATTGAAATGAGCGTCGAGTCGTTTTTAACGGCATCCCCCCCCGGTGAAGACTGGATCAATGGGGTCTCTCCTTGGAAAGAAAACTTCCAAAAATTCACGCTTCAAGAAGTTAAATCCTCAGATCGAATGGGTTCTTAAGCGATTGAACCAAGTCACTGCTTTCCCGGTTTAACCTTAAAAAAAATATCTGAAAACCAATCGATACATCATCGACCAAGGCGCTAAAAACGCTTTCATCTATAGCGTGTTGTCGGGTAGATTTTCCTGACGCTTTCGGATCTGCTTGTAACACGGGCTAGCTTGCTATACTGCCAGTACGGTTCTTTGCGCCATTATTGAGGTGCTCCCATGGTTCATGAAGAAAGTCATCGCTCTCATCGTTCGGGTTGGTTACGAGCGGCCGTGCTCGGTGCAAACGATGGCATTGTCTCGACGTCGAGTCTGATTATTGGTGTCGCTGCGGCAAGTGCCACGCAGTCGAACGTTTTACTGGCAGGTGTGGCTGGCTTGGTCGCGGGTGCGATGTCGATGGCGGCCGGCGAATATGTGTCGGTCAGTTCGCAGGCCGATACGGAAAAGGCCGACATGTTACTGGAGCAGCAATCGCTGGAAGATGATTATGACTCCGAACTGCAGGAATTGGCGGAGATATATGAACAACGCGGTTTGACCTCAGAGCTAAGCGTGAAAGTGGCCGAGCAACTCATGGCACACGATGCCTTGGGCGCACACACCCGAGATGAAATTGGCATTACCGACAGCGCCAGTGCGCGGCCGGTACAGGCCGCCTTTTATTCTGCGGCCACCTTTACCGTTGGCGCGGCGCTGCCATTACTGGCAGCCTGGATCGTGCCGTTACCCCATATCATTGTCGCCGTGAGTTTATTGTCGCTGGTGTTTCTAGCCATGTTGGGTGCGATTGCTGCAAAAGTCGGGGGGGCTTCCATGATCATCGGCGCCACACGGGTGACGTTTTGGGGAGCCTTGGCCATGTTACTGACAGCAGGTGTCGGCAGCCTGTTCGGTGTCGTTGCCTAACCGGTGGGGGTTCGTTATGGTCACATGCCGTTACGTTAAGGACCACCAATGAATATGAATCAAGTCACGCTGCCGGTACGCGACATGCCCGCAGCGACACAATTTTACCTGACGCTCGGCTTCACACAGATTGTCGACACCCCTCACTACGCACGTTTTGCTTGCCCGGAAGGTGACTCAACCTTTTCGCTGATGTTAGACGAGACTTCTTTCCGCAATGGTGCAACCCTGTATTTTGAACATGAAGCGTTGGAGGACTGGGTTGCCCAACTGCAAGACCGGGGCATTGTGTTTGAACAAGAACCCAGGGACGAACCCTATTTGTGGCGGGAGGCTGTTTTGCGGGACCCGTCTGGTAACAAGATTATTCTGTATTGGGCAGGTGAAAACCGGTTAAACCCGCCGTGGCGTGTCACGATTAAATAGGAAACACCCATGCGACTTGAATTACAACGCCAGATGATCAGCGTATGCGACGCGAAAATTGCGCAAAAAGGTGAGAAGGTCGGGTTATCGTTCTACGCTTTTTTTGCAAACAAGAATGACGACCCAGAGCGTCTGATGGAAGCGGCCCGTTGGTGGATTGAAACGCATCGATTGGATCACTTTGAGAAAGCCATCAAAATTAAAAAGCTGGTTCAGGCTGAACTGAACGAACGTTGAAAAGGAGATACACCATGACCGACCTCACGCATAACGTGTTTGCACAAGGGCAATGCACCTGTGGCGATGTGCATTACGAACTGGCGCAACAGCCGATGTTTGTGCACTGTTGCCATTGCAGCTGGTGTCAGCGCGAATCCGGTTCGGCCTTTGCGTTAAACGCGCTCATTGAATCAACCCAATTGCATGTCACTCAAGGCGCCGTTGAAATGACTAAACTGCCAACCGCCAGTGGTGGCGGACAAGATGTCGCCCGATGCCCGTCGTGCAAAGTGGCGCTGTGGAGTCACTACGCCGGAGCCTATGACAAAGTGGCGTTTGTCCGCGTGGGTACATTAAGGCAGCCAGCCCTTTGCCCACCGGATGTGCATATTTTTACCAGCACCAAGTTGCCCTGGGTATCACTTACCGATGGCAAACCCGTCATGGACGCTTTTTACCGGTTCAGTGAGTTGTGGCCTGTTGCCAGTATTGAGCGATACAAAGCGGCCGTTAAGGGTTAATGCACCGAGTAGGCTCTGTGACCGTCATTGAAATTCACGCACGCAGGTTCTACTATGGCGGCCTTGTAACACACCGGTAAGGTCGTTCTCTGTTACCGGGTTACTGCGTCCCCCCTTCTTATGTCTTAACCCGGAGTCTGCTATGCCGCATATTCGCCCGCATCTGTTTTCTTTGCGTGTGGGGCATGCAGCGCGCAGCACGTTCTTGTCCGGCCAATACACCCGGCAGCAGTTGGGTAAGGATCTGATCGCCGGTATCACGGTAGGACTTATTGCGATACCTCTGTCTATGGCTTTGGCCATCGCCTGTGGTTTGCCACCACAATACGGGTTGTACACGGCCATTGTGGCGGGGTTGATCATTGCGGTGACCGGAGGGTCGGCCCTGTCGATCAGTGGACCCACCGCCGCGTTTGTCGTCATCCTGCTGCCGATTGTGCAAACCTATGGGTTAGCCGGGTTGATGGTTGCCACCATCATGGCCGGTGCCATATTGGTGGTTATGGCGCTGATGCGGCTGGGGCGGTTTATTGAATACGTCCCAGAGCCGGTTACGTTGGGGTTTACTGCGGGTATTGCGGTGGTTATCGCGACGCTGCAGTTTAAAGATTTTTTTGGTTTGCCGATCGACACACTGCCCAATCATTTTATCGATAAGGTACCGGTAATCATCCGCCAGCTGCCGAACCTTTATTGGCCGGAGTTGGTTGTTGGGCTCAGCACACTGGCGGGTTTGGTCTCATTTCCGTGGATTACGCGGAAGATCCCCGCGCACATTCCCGCGCTGTTGTTCGGTACACTGGTGGCATTTCAGTTATCAAAGAATGGTTACGACATTGCGACCATCGGTTCTGCATTTCAATACCTGACAGCCGATGGTCAGGTTGGTCAGGGAATCCCGGCTGCATTACCGGCGTTTCATTGGCCCTGGCAGATGCAATTGCCCGGCAGTGCATCGCTGCAGTTCGATTTTCCCACCGTACAGGCATTGTTGTCCGCCGCCTTTGCCATCGCCATGTTAGGTGCCATTGAATCCTTGTTATGCGCCGTCGTGCTGGACGGCATGACCCGTTCAAAGCACAGTGCCAACAGTGAACTGCTCGGGCAAGGTATCGGTAATCTGATCACACCCTTTTTCGGTGGCTTTACCGCAACCGCAGCGTTAGCCCGTTCTGTGGCCAACCTGAAAGCCGGAGCGCAATCGCCATTGTCGGCGGTTATTCATTCGCTGGTGGTGTTACTGGCCCTGTTGTTTTTAACCGAAGTGTTGGCCTGGTTGCCGATGTCGGCCATGGCAGCATTACTGTTGTTGGTCGCGTGGAATATGAGCGAAGCACCCAAGGCGTTGCATCTTATTCGCACCGCACCGAAAGAAGATATTTGGGTCTTTGTTGCCTGTTTTTCCCTGACCGTAATGTTTGACATGGTCGTGGCCATTACCGTGGGTATCTTGCTGTCTGCCGTGTTGTTCATGCAGCAACTGGCAAAACTGACGCGTTTGACCCGCATCGACGATGAGTGGTCGTCGGAATTGGCTGGCGCGCATGGTTTTCGCATTGAAGGGCCTTTGTTTTTTGCCGCAGCAGAGCGCATTTTTGCCGAACTGGCGCTTGAGACCAAATCGGCGAACGCCATTATGCTCGACTTAAAAGGCGTGCAGTTGCTGGATGCCGGTGGCTTGTCGGCGTTAAATCGATTGATCAGTCAGTGTCAGGCCGCAGGCGTTTTTCTGGTGATCTGCCGGTTGAATTTTCAACCGTTAAAAACATTGGCCAAAGCGGGTACACAACCCATTGAAAATACCCTGTTGTTTACCGCCACTCGTACAGAAGCTCTTAACGCCGTGGCAAACCGTATCGCGCAGCAACCCGCCGTTACGGCGTAAGTGTTAATCGCTGCGTTTTCAGCCAGGTTTGAAAGTGCGTAAATGGCATGGGTTTTTCGTAAAAATAACCCTGAATTTTATGGCAGTTCGCTTTTCTTAGCGCTTCGAGTGTCTCTTTATCTTCAATGCCTTCTGCGGTGACGGTCAGACCCAGTTGAATGGCCATGTCGATGGTGGCCTGAACAATTTGTTGTTGCCGCTGCGAACTGACCATGTCTTTGACGAAGCTTCGGTCTATTTTCAATTCATCAAAAGGCAAATCACTGACGTAGGTTAACGAGGAATACCCGGTACCAAAGTCATCGATCGCCAGATGAAAACCAGCTTCTTTTAACGCGATCAGATTCTGAGTAAAGATTCCCTGATCTTGCTGATGTGAGGTCTCTGTTACTTCCAGGGTGAAACGTTCTGCAGCGACCTGATGTTTCTGCGCCAGCTGAATAACATCGTCGGCAAAGCCAGGCCGCGATAAATCGATGGCCGAAATATTTATCGACGTGCACATGGGTAGGGCGCTTAGGGTGGCCAGTTCGCCGTGTTCACGGAACGTCTGTTCAATAACCCAGAGGGTCAATTGGCGAATCAGGCCGGTTTTTTCAGCAATGTCGATGAATTCCATCGGCGGGATAAAGCCCATATCTGCGTGAATCCAGCGCAGTAACACTTCGCTGCAGCAGGCACGGTTGTCGAACAAACACAGCTGAGGTTGGTAGTACAACTGCAATTGATTGTGTTGAATGGCCGTTTCCAATGCCTGTGCCAGTTTGATGCCCCGGGCGTTTTGGGTTTCTTTTTCCTCGCTGTAAATTTGCATGGGCAGGCCATGCTCCAGCGCATTGTTGATACCTTCCTTGACGCTGTTAAGCAACGTTTGCGAATCGACCGTCAGTTCATCCAGAAGCCGGGCAGAAAAAGTGCATTGCACGCGGAATGGAATCACGCTTTGCAGAGGGTTGTAATTGTCTTTATTGCTGAGCTGATTCATCAGTGTTTCGAAAACGGCTTCGGACGCAACCGACGCCAGGTAGAAAAACGTATTATCATTAACCACCGACACGCGCGTCCGGGTCAGTTCGTCGAGCGGGATCAGCGTGGCGTACTGATCGATCTGCAAGGCAAACTGTACCGTCAGCTGTTTTAAGAGCAGACGACGATCCGGTTCCGTTAAGTAGGGCACAATGCGGTCGTAATTAGTGACGCGGATCGCAATCAGAGCGGTCAAAGAAGGTTGCTTGCGTTGCCGTAATTGTTCGATCTTCTGTTCAATGTAAAACTCATTGGCCAGGTTGGTTTTAATGTCGTGGGTGGCCAGAAAGAAACGTTTACGTTCCGTTTCACTCATGCGATCCGCCAGAGCCATCGAGATAAAGGTTAATTCAAACAGTACCGAAAAAATAAAGGTGTGCCGGGAGAGAAAGCTGTATTCGATCAATCCGGCAAACAGCCCCATGCCTACGCCAGCGCCAACAAAAAACGGAATCCAGGAAAACAGATAGTATCGGGTCCAGCTGATCCGGCTTTTAAACCGATAGCGGATCATCAGCACAGCACTGACGTACGTGGCGACTTGCAGCAGTACGAAAACAGGCGCTGCCAAAGACTCGGGAATAAACAACGCAATCAGGAAAAACAGAATGAGAAGGGTCGCCACCGAGTTGGCGAGCTTATAAGCAGCCCCGCAGGAAGGCGAAATTTTCAGGAACAGCTTGCCCAACATCAAGGCACTCAACGCAATAAGGCTTTGCAGCGGCACAATCTGTTTGCTGAACCACAGTTGTAGAGACTCTGAAAACAGGTAATACCCATACCCGTGAATCACACCCATGGTCATCAGCACGGCCACCAGGTAGCCCACATAAAAAAGGTAAACAGAATCGCGCAAGCCTACATACAGCACGGTATTGTAAGCGCCCAGGACCAGCGCTATGCCAATGAATGAACCCCAGATAATGTGCAGCATGCGGCTGTACTGTTCAAAACCGGCTTCGCTCATCAGGGTTAAAGACAGAATGGGAGAACCGTCGGTTTGCAGATGCAGGTAAAAACTCGCGGCCTGGCCAGGCACCAGGTCAAACGCGACATTCGGCAAGATACGCTGCTCCGGTGAGATGTTGTTAAGGGAATCGCCAAAATAACTTACCTGTACTTCATCAAAACGCGGATCAAAGTAGTAGAGTGTCAGACTGTCGAAAATCGGGTTGTCCATGAGCAGACGCAAGTGGCCGACGGCATCGGTTTGGTTTTCCAAAGTTACCCGGTACCAATGGTTAATCTGGCCGAACCCAGCTTTGGCCGTGCTCTTTGTCAACGGTGCAAAGGATTCATGAATAACGTCCAATACCTCGGTTCCGGGGCTTTCAGTGAGTATGCCAACCTGATATTGAAACTCGCTGCGGATATTCTGCTCGGCTTGCCGGACCACCATATTCCCGCGAACGATCAGACTCAGCACAATCACACCAAGTGCGGAGATGATTAAAGTGGCTAAAGGAGCCTGATACACGCGGCTTTTTGTTTTCATTGGTCACAGCCTTCCCTGATTCTTCCAATATAGCACAACGTTTCAAAATGACCGTTTAGAAGTCTCGAAGCGCTCAGAGCGCATAAATCGGGCACTCGAAACAGGGTGAGTGTAACAATGTGAGTCATGGGTTATTATGCCGGAATACCTCAGCCTGCGAGTTGCAACACCGTAAGCTGCTGAGCGAACCCCACACAGCAACGTATAGGATGACATGAAAGTACCCAGCCGCCTGCAACCCCTTGTCGAAGATGGTTTGATCAACGAAGTGCTCAGTCGCCTGATGAGCGGCAAAGAAGCCGACATCTATATTGTTCGCTGCGGCGATACCATACGCTGTGCCAAGGTCTATAAAGACGCGGTCAAACGGAGTTTTAAAAAAGCCGTGCAGTATCAGGAAGGCCGCGCTGTTCGTAGTGGTCGCCGTGCCCGCGCGATGGAAAAGCGTTCCCGCTATGGCCGCCAACAGCAGGAAGAGGTGTGGCAAAACGCCGAAGTGGATGCATTGGCCAAACTGTCGGCCGCCGGCGTCCGTGTCCCGGAGACCTTCGGGTGTGTCGATGGTGTTCTTCTCATGGAATTAGTCACCGACGATGAAGGCGACGTTGCGCCTCGGTTGGATGATGTGATTTTGACCGAAGAACAGGCCCTGGAAGACCATGAGTTGGTGATGCATTACATCAAACTGATGCTTTGCGCGGGGATTGTGCACGGAGATCTGTCGGAATTTAATGTGCTGTTGGACGCTTACGGCCCGGTCATCATCGACTTACCGCAGGCGGTAAACGCTGCCGCGAACAACAACGCCAAAGCCATGTTCACCCGCGATGTGAACAAAATGACGCAATATTACGCTAAATTCGCACCGCAACTCGCCGAAAGTCAGTACGCCAAAGAAATGTGGGCACTGTTTGCCGAAGGTGAACTGAAACCCGATACCCCGCTGACGGGCTTATTTGAAGACGACGGAAGCGATGCGGATGTCGATGGCGTCCTGGAAGAAATCAAAGCAGTGCTCGCCGAAGCGCAGGAAGAGCGCGAGCGATTGCAGCGGCTACTCGGTGATGATGACGAATGACCTTGCCAAACAAGGCCTGAAAACCTATCTGCAGCGTTGGCTAACGGATGACGACATTCATTGGCCAACATTTCTGGAGTCTGTGCGAGTCCTGTCTGTTGCCAAGAATGAACGACTGCTGACCGCGAACGAAACCCAAGGTGTATTCTGGTACATCGCCCAAGGTTTGGTGCGAAACTTCTATACCACCGAACAGGGTAAAGAGTTCAACAAAAGTTTTATCCCGGCCCCAGGGTTTTGCGGCGCCATGAGTGAACTCATTCTCAGCCAGCCCAGCCGATTTTCCATCGCTGCACTGGAGCCCACCGTTGCGGTAGCCATACCCGCGCAATGGTTGCGAGACAGCAAAAAAAGCTCCCCTGCCGTGCAAGCGTTAGCATTGACAATTGCCGAACAAATGGCCCTGAAAAAGGAACAACGCGAGGCTGAGTTGTTGCTCGATGATGCCACCACCCGATACCAAAATTTTATAACCACAAACCCCCAGCTTGCCAACCGCTTGCCCGCTTATCACATAGCGTCCTATCTCGGGATGACGGAAGTAGCCTTGTCCCGCATCAAGCGGCAGTTAGTGTCCTGAGTCGGAAGTTCGTATCGTTTGAGAGCTCATGGGAAGCGCAAGAACAAGGCGCTTTTTGTAGAGAAGATCGAGATCTTTATTGGAGCATCGGTAATATTTTTCTTACAGCATTTCTATAAGTACGACTGACATCATGTACTTTCCCTTCTTATGACATTACATTGAGCAAAATTTTTTATAAATAGAATAAGGAGATGGCATGCAGTGTCCCAAATGTCGACACACTGAATTGAAACCCACCAAACTAGATGACGGCTTGCCCGCCATGGGATGTACCCATTGCGACGGTGCCTTTGTATCGCTGTTGTACTATCGCGACTGGATTGAATCCCATGAACTTTCAGGATTGGACGCAACCCAAGAAGCGGCAGCACAGGCGGTAGACGATACCAAAACCGCGCTGAGTTGCCCGAAGTGCAGCAAGTTGATGACCAAGTACTCTGTAGCAGACTCCGTCGATAACCGGATTGATCTGTGCAGCAGCTGTGACGAAGCCTGGATTGACGGTGGCGAATGGACATTGCTCAAATCTTTGCAATTAGCAGATAAACTACCGTCGGTGTTCACCGATCAATGGCAGCGGAAAGTCCGGACTGAAAAAATGGCCGCGCTGAAGCTGGAGCGGTTACAAGCTATCGTTGGTGAAGAAGATGCCAACAAAGCGGTGGAAATAAAAACGTGGCTGAAAGCGAATGCACATAAAGCTGCGCTCATACAATTCTTAGGGTCAGATTGATTTCTGTTCAGAAATTGAGATTTTTATTTGTTTAATCACGGCCATACCGACGATTGGTTCCGTGGCCTCCATTATTTTCTTGATCGCTTGTCTGGTGAAATGGGCGGATGCTACCGGTATTGAAGCCGTAGGCTATGCTATGGTGAGCTTTATTCTCGCGACCATATTGGGCGATTTAACCGCCTATATTATTGTTAACGGTGGATTGCCTCCGAGCCCAGCCGAGTATTTTAGCAGTTGATTTTTCACGATTTGACGGTCTCGCTGCGAGAGGTTTTGGGCAGTTTTGAATTATCGTGAAAAACTTTCACCACCACCTCTCCGTTCTCATTGTTGCCTTCCACACAAAACCGCGATTCCGGTAGAACGGAACAATAATAGGACGGGTGGTGAGGGTCATGTCAGGGATTAAATACAGAACAGGTTTTTTGCCGTCGACAAACGCGAAGCCCTTTAAGGGCTTCGATTCAATATGCCTACTTCACTTGTGTAAAGTCAGTGCATTATTTAAATGGCTATTTTGGTTAGGTTGTTTCAACTCTATTTTAATAACGCATTCACATAGTCGGCAATTTCCGGTACCTGGCAGTTTTCAAAAAATGCCTGTTGGAAGCGCTCACCAGTAACCGCGGTCTTCACCAATTCCTGATCGATCGACTTCAACGTATCCAGGTAGTTGTCCTTGGTCACAGCTGCTTTTACTTCATTCAAAATACCGGCGTTCCGTACCTGTGGTTCGCGTCGCTCAATCGGGTAGCCCTGACCACGCTCACCCACAAAGGCTTTTTCAAAAATGTAACGCACATTTAATTCCGCACCCCAGCCATAACCCTTGGCAAAGGCAAGCGCTAACGCGTTTCCGTTGTTAATTTGATTAAACAGGAACGCATCGGATGGGTCCAAGCAGTAACCGCAGACCACACCAGGGTGTAGGTTCAGCGACATCATCGCGCCCTGACCGGTGCCGCATCCGGCTACCACAAAGTCAACGGCCTTTGAATTCAATAAAAGGCTGGCCATAATGCCCAGATGAATGTACGTCAGGTGATGGTCTTGTTCGTCGCTCATGCCCACATTGAACACGGTGTGGTTGAGGGGTTGCGCAACCGTTTGCAATTCATTGAGAACGGTGGCGTTTTTGGCGGCCTGGCTGTTTTCCATCATCAGTGCAATTTTCATTTTGTGCTCCTCATCGGATTCGTTTGATGTTGGCTCGAACATCGCCAACGGTTTTTTCAGGGTGAGTTTATCCCGCAAGCCGGATGTCTGTTTTTCGACAGCATCTGGGCTCGAGTCAGGTTCAGTTTTTCTATGAATCTTTCCGGCCTGCGCAGGCCGGTTGTTACGTTACAGTGTTGGTTTCAAATCGGTCGCAAACACACTGGCAATGGTTTTACTGCCCAGCTGAGTCGACAATTCAATAGCGGCCTGTTTCATAATCTCGTGATACCGGGCAAACTTTTCATCATCGCAGCGGAAAGTAGGAAACGACATACTCATCGATGCCACCGCTTGCTCCAAGAAGTCGTAAATCGGCACGGCAATGCACAACAGGCTGGGCTCGTTTTCTTCACGGTCGTATGCAAAGCCGGTTTGCTTGGTTTGCTCAACCTGGGCCATGAACTCGTCGTAGCTGGTGATGGTTTTTTCCGTGTGTTTAATGAACTCTTTTGATTTCAGATGTTCGGCAACTTCCGGACCATCGGTACTGAACGCAGTCAGGATCTTACCCATCGCTGTGCTGTAAATATCCGCGCGCCGGCCAATCTGAGAACCCATGCGCAATGAATAATTCGACTCAACTTTATGCGTATAGATGATGGCATCTTTGTCCAACTCGCCAAGGTGAACCGTTTCACTGGTTTGGGAAACGATTCGCTTCATGATTGGGTTGGCGATCCGTTGCATGTCGGTGTGGTACAGCGCACGCGCCCCAACATGGAACAGTTCCAGCGTTAAGTAGTAGCGCTCAGTTTCAGCGTCCTGCTCAACATAGCCAAGCGTCTGCATGGTCTGCAAAAACCGGTAAATGGTGCTCTTGGACATCATCAAACTGGTTTCCAACTCGCTGAGACTCGCCGTTTGACACTGACTGAGCTCCTGCAGGATGGAAAAGACTTTCAGAACCGCACTGACCGATTCGACTTGTTTACTCATAAAGCTTCCTTAACTGAACAGACGTCGTTATTTCACGAAGTCATCACGATGAGGATTGAAAGTATCCAACAATCGGCTGTCTTGTTCCAGCGACACAACGCCATGCGGGACGCCTTTGCCCGCCAGGAAGGCATCTCCGGCCTTAATGATTTTCCGTTCTCCATCCAGGTTCACTTCAAAGGAGCCCTGCAGGCAAATGGCAATCTGATCATGGATGTCATGGCTGTGCACGGTGCCGACTGCACCCTTGTCGAAACTGACACAAACGGCCATTAAACCTTCGGTGTAGGGGAGTATTTTGCGCTTAATGCCCGGTTCAACCGGTTCCCAATCTGTATTGTCATGTATAAAGAAGGCAGCAGATGTCATTGTTGAAACCTCTGTTTTATTAATTTTGAATTAATATATCACTTTATTTAAAACATGCGACCATTATTTTTAAAATGCCATTTCAAAAAATGTTGACAGCGAATTTTTTCAGCGTATTCTGAGTTTAATTCGACAGGTATGCCGTTGTTCTCATAACGGTCCAGAGAGGTAGATATGTTCGATTTAACGGGAAAAACGGCCATTGTCACCGGCAGTAATGTTGGTTTAGGCCAGGGGATTGCGCTGGGTTTGGCCAAGGCCGGGGCTGATATCGTCGGTGTCAGTATCGGTAGCGGCGATGAGATGGCTAAAGAAGTAGAAGCGCTGGGTCGCAAGTTTCACTTTATTCAGGCGGATCTGACCAGCATTGAAAAGGTTGATCACATTGTTGCCGAAGCCGAAGAGGTGTTTGGTTCAGCCGATGTACTGGTAAATAACGCAGGGTTGATTCGCCGGGAAGATTCCGTGAACTTTTCCGAAGCGGACTGGGACTTGGTGATGAACATCAATCTGAAAACGCCTTTCTTCCTGGCGCAGGCGTTTGCCAAACGAGCCATGGCCGCAGAACGCGCCGGTAAAATCATCAACATCGCTTCCATGTTGTCGTTTCAGGGAGGCATTCGTGTTCCGTCTTACACCAGCTCTAAAAGTGGCATCATGGGTCTTACCCGGCTGTTGGCCTGCGAATGGGCGCCGCACCACATTAATGTGAATGCTATTGCGCCGGGCTATTTTGCCACGGCTAACACCAAAGATTTGCGTGCTGACCCGGTACGTTCAAAGGAAATTCTTGACCGCATTCCTGCGGCTCGGTGGGGAGACCCAAGCGATCTGGCCGGACCGGCGGTATTTTTAGCCTCGGCAGCCAGTGATTATGTTAACGGTTATACCATTGCCGTTGACGGTGGATGGTTGGCACGCTGATGAGCACCGGCATGAGACGCATCGGAATCCTAGGCGAAGCCATGGGTGAACTGTTCACCCGCGGCGAGCAGGTTGAGATCGGCATCGGCGGCGATACGTTCAACGCGGCGGTTTACCTGTCGCAGTTGAGTGATCGCGTACAACCGGTGTTCTTCTCCGCCATCGGCCGAGATCCGTTCAGTGCGCTGCTCATGACCACATGCCAGCGCTATGGCATTCAAACGGATGCCATCGCGGTAGATGACTTTCGCAATATCGGGTTGTACAGCATCGTCAACGACGATCAGGGTGAACGAGCGTTTCATTACTGGCGTTCCGACTCGGCCGCAAAAGAGTATTTGAACTCACTGGTAAACAGTGCGCGTCTGGCCGACTGGCTAGCCTGCGATGCGTTGTTTTTCAGTGGCATCACCTTGGCGATTATGTCTGTCGATGCTCGCTCTGATTTACTCGACCGCGTTAACCGCTGGCAGGGTGGTCGCGTTTATTTCGACGACAACTTCCGCCCGCTGCTGTGGCAGAACGATGACGTTCAACTCTGCTATGGCGATGCGATTAACGCAGCGGATGTGTTGTTGCTCAGTGTGGAAGATCAACTGCGGATTCAACAGGCAACCGACAAAGCCGAGTTGCTTGAAATTCTGGCCTGCTACCGCGACAAAATCATCATTCTGCGTGATGGCGGTAACCCGATTACCGTGATTCAGAACGGACAACTGAACCATGTGGTCATCGAACCCGTCACACCAGTGGATACCACCGCCGCGGGTGACTCCTTCAGCGGTGCTTTCATAGCACTGTTCGAATCTGGCGTGGCATTGTTAAAGGCCATTGAACAGGCTGCAAAGGTTAGCGCTACGGTTGTACAGCAACCCGGAGCGCTCGTGACTTTACCGGAAACCTTACTGAACGATATCGTTGTAAGGGGAGATGTATGAGTACTCAAAACAAGACAGACTATAACTACTCAATGAACCCGACTGACAGCAAATGGCAGCGGACGCGTGCAGCCATTATGGTGGAATTGCGCCGGGACTATCTGCTGTATCTGATGATCGCACCGATGATGTTGTGGTTTCTGGTGTTTCTGTATAAACCCATGCTGGGACTGCAGATTGCCTTTAAAGATTTCAGTTTGTGGAAAGGTATTGCCGGGTCCGACTGGGTTGGCCTGGAACACTTCCGTACGCTGATGGACGACGGCTATTTCCTCAGGGCCATTAAAAACACCTTTATCACCGCGTTCTACATGCTCGTGTTCCAGTTTCCGGTTCCGATCATGCTGGCGATCATGTTTAACGAATACAAGAACACAATTTGGAAGCGCAGCGCGCAGACCATTGTGTATTTGCCTCACTTTATCAGTGTCGTGGTTTTGGCCGGTGTGGTGGTGAACTTTTTGTCGCCGTCGACCGGAGTTATCAACTCTATTCTCGCCTGGCTCGGTTTTGAAAAACTCTACTTCATGACCATGCCGGAGTTTTTCCGTCCGATTTTCGTGGGCAGTAACATCTGGAAAGAAGCGGGTTTTGAATCCATCGTTTACATGGCCGCCATTGCCGGTATCAACCCGGAACTGTACGAAGTGGCGCGGGTCGATGGCGCCAGCCGTTGGAAAATTGTGCGACATGTCACGCTGCCGTGCATCCTGCCAACCATCATGATCATGTTCATCATTAAAATCGGTGCGGTTCTGGAGCTGGGTTGGGAATACATCATCCTGTTGTATCAGCCGACCACCTACGAAACTGCCGATGTAATCAACACCTTTATTTACCGGGTTGGTTTGCAGGGGTCGCAGTACGACATCGCCGCGGCAGCAGGTTTGTTTAACGGTATTGTCGCATTCACGCTGGTCTTTGTTGCGAACCGAATCAGCCGAAAAATTTCTCAGACTTCGTTGTGGTAATCGCTATGAGTAATCGAATCAGTATTAACAGCAGCAGTGACCGCGCCTTTGGCATTATTAATTTTGCACTGGTTGCGATCTTCGTGGTCGCCGCGTTATATCCATTCATCTATGTGTTGAGTGCATCGATCAGTCACGGCGACGAAGTCTCAGCCGGGAGAGTGGTGTTTTTCCCGATCAACATCACCTTTGCCGCGTTCCGTGAAGTTTTTAACGACGGAGAATTTTGGCTGACCTATGGCAACACTCTGTTCTATACCTTTGCCGGTGTCGCGTTGTCTTTGGCCTTTGTGGTACCTGGTGCCTATGCGCTGTCTAAACCCCGACTGCGTGGACGCAAACTGTTTAACCTGATGATCGCGTTCACTATGTGGTTTAACGCCGGCATGATTCCGTTTTTCCTGAACATGCGTGATTTGGGGTTGTTGGATTCGCGCTTCGGTTATCTGATCGGATTTGCCTGCAACGCCTTTAACGTAATTCTGTTGCGCAACTACTTCGAATCGATTTCACCCGCGTTCGAAGAAGCCGCCAAACTCGAAGGCGCCAGCGATTGGCATATTTTCTGGAAGATCTTTGTGCCGCTGTCCAAACCCGCCATCATCACCGTCGGCCTGTTCTTTGCGGTGTTCCGTTGGAATGGCTACTTCTGGGCGATGATACTGTTGAAAGATGAAACCAAAATTCCACTCCAGGTGTTCCTGAAAAAAATTATTGTGGAACAGAATTTTGATGATGTTGTCGCACAGACAGCCATGAATTCAAGCTTCAGTCTGGAAACCATGATCTACGCGGTGATCGTCTGCTCGACGGTACCGATGTTGATACTGTATCCCTACATACAGAAATATTTTAATAAAGGTGCGCTACTCGGTGGCGTAAAAGAGTAAACCAAGCAGGAAGTGTCTACGATGAAAATAAAAAAATATTTGACCATCCCCCTCATGGCGTCCTTGACGTTGGGAGCCGCTACGGTCACCAGCGCGGCCAACGATTATCAGATTACCGATAAACCGTTGGACCTGACCATTCATATGCATTTTCGCGACAAATATGCATGGGACAGCAATTGGCCGGTCGCCAAAGAGATTGCCCGGTTAACAAATATTAACCTCGAAGGTGTGGCTTCTAAGTCCGGTACCAACAGTAAAGAACTGTTTAACCTGATGCTGGTTTCTGGTGACTTGCCAGACATCGTCGGTGGTGATGCATTGAAGGAATCCTTCAACCAATACGGAATGGAAGGTGCATTTGTACCGTTGAATGATTTGATTGAAAAGCATGCACCGAATATTAAGAAATTCCTGGATGCGCACCCCATCGTGAAGTCTGCCGTTACCGCGCCAGATGGTAACATTTACTTCATGCCATACATTCCCGATGGCAAGCCGGGCCGTGGCTATTTCATCCGTCAGGATTGGTTGGACAAGTTAGGTCTGGAAGTGCCCACCAATATTGATGAATTGTATGATGTGTTAGTCGCCTTCCGTGATAACGACCCGAACGGCAACGGCAAGAAAGATGAAGTACCTTTCTTTAACCGCGAACCTGAAGAAGCCATTCGTCTGGTGACGTTCTTTGGTGCCCGTTCAACCGGTTCAGACAGCTATCACGACTTCCTCTATGAGCCCAGTGGTGTCACACACCCGTACACCACGGAAGCGTTCAAATACGGTATCAGCCAGGTGGCGAAATGGTACAAAGAAGGTCTGATCGATAAAGAAATCTACACACGTAAAAACAAAGCCCGTGACCAACTGTTGGGTAATGACGTGGGTGGTTTCACACACGACTGGTTTGCTTCAACCGCCGGTTACAACGATAAACTGGCTGATGACATTCCAGGCTTCAAATTCCTGCCGATTCTGCCGCCGGCGGATGTGAACGGACGCGTGATGGAAGAACACGGGCGCGCCATTGTGAAACCCGATGGCTGGGCGATTACCGTGGCAAACAAACACCCGGTAGAAACCATTAAGCTGTTCGATTTCTACTTCACGGAGTTAGGTCGCACCATTTCCAACTTTGGTGTTGAAGACTTAACTTACGATATGGTGAACGGTAAGCCACAGTTTAAAGATTCTGTCTTGAACGGCGACACTGGTGTGCTGAACCAGATGTGGGACATCGGCGCGCAGATTCCAATCGGTTTCTATCAAGACTACGATTACGAAGTGCAGTGGACTAACCCGATTGCCATGGCCGGTATCAACGACTACGTCAAAGCCGACGTGATTCTGGAGCCGTTCCCTGGTTTGACCATGAACGTGAAAGAGAAGAAGGTGTTCGACAAATACTGGCCGAACATTGAAGCGTATATCCTGGAACAGACACAGCTGTGGGTCTTGGGCTCCGGCGATGTGAATGAAGACTGGGATGACTACCTGAAGAAACTCGACAAACTGAAGTTAGATGAAGTGTTGAAAGTGCTGAATTCAGCCTACAACCGTCAGTACAAGTAAGTTTGTAAACAACCTGCTGGCCGGTGTCGTTATACCGGCCGGCGGGCATTCGCCTTGACGAGCAACGAAGTGATTATGTTCGAACCAAAAGCCAATACCCTCTCTGTTCAGTACGCGCCGGCCGACGGCAGCATTGCTGAAGAAAACCCGCCGGTTATGGTCTGGTTACCAGAGAATGATTATTTAGGCGGTTACCAGTTACAGATCGCCACGGATGATTCCTTTGCGGACCATACCCTTGTATACGACGCTCAATGCGCGTTTAACTTTCATCGCCCGCCTGCTCTGGCGGATGCAGGTCGCTATGTCTGGCGTTACTGCAAATTAACCCACGCCAGGGAACGCAGCGACTGGAGTTCAATACGTTGTTTTATTATTGACGAGTCGAGTCTCACTAGTCGCGTGGCCGATATTCCCGCTTCGTTAGCACAACCGGCGGGTGCGCATCCACGTTTGATGGTAGGCAATGCCGACGGTTTAGCAAAGCTCAAAGCCTATGCAGATAAGCAAACACCCTATTGGGAAGCTTTTCTAAATCGTTCTGTGGCATCGTTCAGCGAAATGACGCCGCACGACGAACCGCAACCGTACCCGAATAACCAGCGCGACGTGGCGTTGTGGCGCAAATACTATATTGAAGCGCAGGAGTATTTTTACGTTATCCGCCACTGTGCGGTTGCCGGAACCGTCCAGCAAGATAGCGTGTTGCTTGAGCAGGCGAAAACCTGGTTGATCGCCATGGCGCAGTGGGATGTGCACGGTGCGTCGAGTCGCCATTACAACGACGAAGTTGGTTTTCGCGTAATCATCACCCTGGCCTGGGGCTACGATTGGTTGCACAACCAACTGAGCGAACAGCAGCGGCACTGCGTGCAAACGGCTCTGCAGGTGCGGACGCAAGAACTGTTTCATCATTTAACCGAACAGGCCAAGATTCACATATTCCCGTACGACAGCCACGCGATCCGCGCGATATCCGCCGCATTAGTGCCAGCGGCGATTGTATTGCACGGTGAGGTCGACGAAGCCGCCCAGTGGTTGGATTACTCCGTGAATTACCTGTATTCGCTCTACAGTCCTTGGTCTGGTATTGATGGCGGCTGGGGCGAAGGCCCGCACTACTGGACCACCGCCATGGCTTACTTGCTGGACGCGGTACAGATGATAGAAGCCTATACACAAATAGACCTCTACCAACGACCCATTATTAAAAACACCGGTGACTTTCCATTATTCACCAAAAGCCCGGGCGCGCGCCGTGCGTATTTTGGCGATGATTCCACCTTGGGTGAACAGGCCACCATCAAAACCGCTGTTTGCATGCTGCACTTGTCGGGTGCGCTGAATCGGCCCGATTACCATTGGTTTTATCAGCAGCATGCGCAGCGTGATGTCAGCACCGGCAAAGAATTTTATAACTACGGTTGGTGGGATACCGACTTCGACCGGCTGTTGATCGACTTTTATTTCGACGTACCGAAGCCAACCTACACATTGCCCACCACCGCGGTGAAATGGTTTAAGTCCATTGGTTGGGTATCGATACAGCACAAACTGAACCAACCGGAGGCGCACATGCAATTCACCATTAAGAGTTCGCCGTTGGGCAGTGTCAGTCATTCGTCTGCCGACCAAGGTGCGTTTGTGCTGTATGGCTTCGAAGAGGATCTGGCCATTCATTCCGGCTATTACGTCAGCTACGGTTCAACCATGCACACCCAATGGCGCAAGCAAACGAAATCAAAAAATGCGTTGTTAATTAATGGCCAAGGCCAGTACGCAGGCAGCGATAAGGTGCTGGCGAAACAAGCCAGTGGGCAGGTTTTGTCGGTAGAGGAAGCACCGGGGCTGATCAAGATCGAAACTGATAATACCGCCGCGTACCAAAGTGTGAATAGTGATGTGTTGCTGGCCAAGCGTGATGTGTATTTCGTAAACGAACAGTACTTTTTAATTGTCGACCGGGTTGCGTGTGCAACGGAGCAACCTATTCAGATTCGTCAGCACTCGGAGCAACCCTTTTACTGCTCTACCAAATCGATGATCACCTCCATGCCGAAAGCCGCTGTGGAGTACAGTGTGGCGTATTCCTCCGCGAAGTTACTTGAGGTTAGCAGCGAAGAAGGGTTCGACGGTGTCAACGCGACAGACTACAAAGACCTGGCCATGAATTACGTGGGTGAGTTTTCCTTTGCACCGGCCAAAACACATCGCGTGGTCACGCTGGTCCAGCCTTATCGTCGTGGTGAAAAAAAATCTCTCTACACCTTTGTCGATGATCAGGGTTTCAACCTGAACGTGTATGTGACCGATGAGCAAGATAACAGCTTTAAACTTGAGGTTCCTAAAGTATGAACAGCGTAGACGCCTTGTTGGCAAAAATTTTTCATCTGCCGGTGATCCCTGTTGTCGCGTTAAACAGCGAAGACGAAGCGATCAACGTAGGACGCGCGCTGACGAACGCCGGGTTGAACTGCATCGAAATTACCTTCCGAACCGCACAGGCAGCGCAATGTATTGGCGCGATCAAAAAAGAATTTCCGGAAATGATCGTGCTGGCCGGAACTGTGTTGAATGTAGAGCAGGCACAACAAGCCTTGGATATGGGCAGCGATGCCATCGTATCACCCGCCATCAATGAAGCGGTTGTCCGCTTTGCGCAGGCAAATAGTGTCGCTATTTTGCCGGGGGTGTGTAACCCGCAGCAAATCGAGCAAGGTTTGGCGCTGGGTCTGAACGTGTTGAAATTTTTTCCGGCCACGGTCTTTGGTGGTACGGACTTTTTAAAAGCGGTAGCACCCATTTATAACGTGACCTTTATGCCAACCGGCGGGATTACCGCCGATACCTGGCGGGATTACGTGAGTTTACCCAACGTCGCCTGCTGTGGCGGCAGTTGGATTGCCAGTGCGCCATTGATTGCGCAACGGCAATGGCAAGCAGTGGAGAAGAATGCTAAGCACACCTTAGCAGGCTTCTAAACGTGGGAAGAGTCGATAAGACTGTTGTGGGGCTTTATGCCCCTTTTTTTTGAGTGAGTTTTGTGAACGTCAGAGAAAATTTTTTTCTTGCCTGGCCACTCGCCCTCAACGCCCTGCTGGTGCAAAGCATGGTGATGGTTGATGTGCTGATGGTCGCCTCGTTAGGTGAAGGTCCCGTGGCCGCCCTGGGTCTTGCCACCACACTCACGGCATTTTTAATGGGTATTCAGTTCGCGTTAGCGAATGGCACGCAGCTCATTCTGGCGCGTGCCGTTGGGCGGGGAGATGCCGGTTTTGTACAGCAACACCTGCTGGTGGGACTGCAAATCAACCTGCTAATGTCTTTGCTGTTTAGCGGGGTACTGTTGGCCGGTTCCGGTTGGTTTTTAGTGCAGTTGGGCATTCCTCCGCACGTTACCGACATGGCCATGACTTACTTGACCGTGATGGCGGGTGTGATGCTCGCCTCCGCTATTTCGCAAGTGATTATTGTACTGTTCAATGCGCATCGGCAAACGCGTGTCCCATTGCAGGGGTTGTTTTTAGAAGTGCCGGTGAACATAGCGGTGAGTTACTTGTGTATTTACGGTATCGGCTTCTTTCCTGAACTCGGTGTGGCGGGTGCCGCCTGGGGGAGCTTTGTGGCGATTCTCGTGCGCACGGTGTATCTGAGCGTTCGATTATGGCGCAGCGATATCGCTGTGTCTGTTGACTCCGTATGGCGAGTGCAAGCCGCCGCGATCTGTCAACATTTGCAAGACGCTGGTCCCATTGCTGCGAACTACATTACCCTGAGTCTGGGCATGATGGTGTTTCAATTACTCTTCGCACGCTTACCTGTCACCGAATACGCCGCCATTGTGTTAGTCCTGCCTTGGTTGCGCATGGGTGGTCAGGTAAGTACGGCATGGGCGCAAGCCACCAGTATTCATATCGGTCAGCTCGTCGGCCGAGGCGACACCTTACTGATTCAGAAGTTTGCGTCAGGTGTATTGCGGGTGACGGTATTGGTCGCACTTGGGCTGGCCGTTTTGTATATCGGTTACGCCATGGGCGTGCCTTATATCTACCCGGCACAAACCAGCACCGTGCTTGCGCTGATCCAATCGCTGGCACTCGTCTATGTTTTGCTCACCTTCTTCAGAACTGTGAACACCACGTGCGGGCAAGCGTTGCGCGCCTTTGGCGACAGTGGCTATGTGTTGGTTACGCACGCCAGTACACAATGGCTTGCCGCCATTCCTTTATGCGCGCTACTGTTGTATTGGCAGGCTCCTGTTGTGTGGGTATTCGCCATGCTGCTGTTGGAAGAGGTTCTAAAAACCGGTCCCTTTGTCGGGCGGTTGAAACACACGCTCAACGCATTGAGTTAAACTTTCCCATCCGCGTATGATTTGGATACACTCCTAAACCGACCACTGCAGGAAATCGTCACTTGACTATCGTTGAACAAATCGTTGCCCGGCAGCTAGACGCCGCTATTGTGTATGAGTCGGAACACGTTATTGCATTCGCCGATCATGACCCGATCAACGTCGGGCATATTCTGATCTGCCCGGTAAAACCTTATGAAAGTTTTATCGACTTACCGGACACCATTTACGCTGAATTAACGGAGGTTGCCCGTGACCTCTTCAAGCGCATTGAACGGTTGTTCCAACCCGACGGTATTTCATTTATCCAGAACAATGGCAAGTGCAACGAACTGAACCATTACCACTTACACATCTTCCCTCGGTTCGAAGGCGACGGCTTTGGCTGGACCAGTAATGATCTGGGTATTCAGTCAGTTGAAAAACTCAGGGAGATGTTGGTGGGTTTCTAGAAAATTAAAAGGGAACAAAGAAGCCTGTAATTTCGAAGTGCTCATAAGTTACTGTTTGGTAACAAGGCTATTGTATGTTTATAGTGCAGTATGCACTTATAGAATTTAGGGAATAGTAATGTCTTGGTATGCAGCAAGAAGTGTCTATCTTTTTGGCAGTAAGACGGATGTCCGGAATGTCTTTGAAGAGCGTATAGTTGTGTTTGAAGCAAACTCGTTTGATGAGGCACATTTAAAGGCCGAAAATGAAGCGACGTGTTACGCGTCAGAAAATAGCTTTATACAGCACCCAGAACAGTCGGTTTATCAACTGGACGGTGAAAAATTGGTGAGTCACTCAGAAGTTTGGTCAGAACTGTTTGAAGCAGATATGGACCTTTCGGAGTTCTACCGTGAGCGATATACGCGATACACCTATGACTCAAACAACTAACCGGTGCCCGGCTAAACGGCGCGGCAATGTATTAATTATTAAAGCTGAACCTCGGTTATAACCGTAATGATTCGATAATTTTACAAAGGCATGATTCAGAAATGACAACGTATAAATCTGAACCACCCATAAGACGTCCACGAACTCGACAAAGGTGTTTACTCACAAACCGTTATTTTATTTTATTCATGGGGCTATTCGCCGCCTATTACGTGACAGAATCGTTACTTATCGGGTTAACCATTATCCTGTTAAATGTTTGGCAGTTATTCGTCAGTCGACTTTCACCCAGCAACGTAAGTAGCTGTGAGGTTACGCTGCATGAGGATTGCTTCACCTACCGCGAGATAAAATCCAAATACTGTGTAGACATCGACTATAATCGGGTTCGTTACGTGAAGATGCATGAACGTTTCGGTCTGACAACGTTGCAGATCGGGATCGACGAGCAAGCCGAACTCAGCTGCAAGAATATCGAAAAATCTAGAGAACTGGCCATAGCTCTTAGAGCGAAGACGGGTCTTTATTGAGCCGGATCCTTGTTATAAAAAAAGCAACGTTGACCAATCCTCTTTATTCACCAAACTTTCCTTTTGTACAAGCCAGATTAAGTGCCTGACGGTTAAACCTCCACATAAGTACCGTTGCAATAAAGCAACCTGATTTAACGAAGCAGACCCAACACTCGACCGCAATTCAGATTACCTCTGTCTTGATATCAGGCTAGCAGATGATCGATGGGCTTGAACCAACGTTCGTCATAGACAGGAAATTCATGACACATAAGCATGAGCCAAACATAGCGAAAAGCATTGGTGATCCGCTCATGGTTGAGAATTACTCTACGCCAAAATTCGCGAAGTCGAATTCACTACGAATATTACGTAACTTTACAAAATTTGAGGTTATGTATATTGTTCCAACTTAAACTATGTCAGTTGTTCATTTTATTGGTTAATCTTTGTGCAATTGTGATAAAGGCTGACGATTATGCGTCAAATGAGTTCCGTAAAGTTCGCCTTTTAGAGAGCTATTACTGAGATGGATCTACAATAATAAGAGAGTGATGAAGGAGTATCTCAATTGAATGAATCGATAACCGTTGCTTCGCTTGTCCCCAGTGTTGTCTACTCAGTTGAGTCCAGACTCTTGTATGGCTCGATTACAGAAGCGCTCAATCTTGGTATGAACCACATTACGGTCGTCACGGGTAGGGTAGAAGACCCGAGTCGGTTTACGGGCGATAATCTGTGGGTGTTCGAATTATTTAATGCATTGGGTATCGATGCCTATTCCATATTTGGTCAAGGTATTTCTGCAGGCCAAAGCATTGAGACCTTGGCAGGACTTTTTGAAACCTTGTCCGAAAAGCCTGTGGTGAGTATTGGTTGCAAAATACCGAATGTCGAATCTGTCACCTGCGAAACCTATACCGTTCAGAAGCAATTGGTAAATCACCTTATCGAAGAAAAAGGCTGCGCCACATTCGTCTATGTTGCCGGTCCAGCTCTTAATGAAGATGCACAAATAAGGCAGAAAGCTTTTTCTGACGCGATCGCCGATCATGGCATAACCGTGCCGACCGATATGATCTGGTATGGAGATTTTACAGCGGCGTCCGTTTATCCGTTGATCTCAAAACACCTTCAAGAAAATAAACCGTTACCAGACGCCTTTGTTTGTGCAAGCGATGCAATGGCCGTGGGCGTCATTGATGAACTATCGTCACGTGGAATCGATGTACCCAAAGATATTTTAATAACAGGATTTGACAACACCTGGACTGCGGCAAAACATCGAGTGCCTGTATCCTCCATTGAAGTGCCTCTTGGTAAAATGGCAAAACGGGCTGTGCAGCTCGTGAATGCTCGAGTGCTTGGCCAGCATTTTTCTGTTAAGAGGGAATTGACCGGTATCATGCACCTCAGAGCCAGTACCAACGACAGCGGGCTAAATGAGGATGAGCAAGCGGTGGTATCTATGCCGACGGAATTACAGTTCCAGGAAGTAGACCTCTATCCGAGCAGGCTAAGAGTTGTGTCTATCCTACGAAAGGGTAAACCTCTGTGTAGACTCATCGAAGAACTATCAGACGACTTGGCCAATTGCGGGGTCAGAGAGCTTTACATTGTAAAGCGGATTGGCGATACCTATGTCCAATGCAATTACGACGGAAAGACCTGTCAGGCAACCGAATCCGTCGATTTAGACAGTCTTCTTCCACCAAATTGGCAAATAGGAAAAGATGAGCGACGCAGGTCAACCTGGGTTCTTTCCATTTTGGGCGACCAGAAGAAGTCTTACGGGTTGGTCGCGATACGCGTCGATATGGACAAGACAGATTTCGTAGAGTTTTTCTCCAGTGTATTAACCGAAGCCATTTATTTGAAAGAGTCCGATAGGATTCGAAAAGAGCTTGAAGAAGAGGTCTTGCGAAATCAACATATGATGGAGCTGGGAAGAATGATTGCCGGTCTGGCACATGAAATAAATACTCCGTTGGGCAATGCCTTAATGGCAACATCTAACCTTGCCCATGACTATAAAGACCTCTCAAACGTTCTGGGTTCAGAATCCACTGTAAGCCCAGTCATTGAAGAAATGCTCAATACACAATCGGACTCGCTTAATATTTTATCCAATAGTTTGAACCGCGTTAAAGGTCTTGTGGCTCTTTTCAAGCAGCTGTCGGCTGGCTATGACACAGAGCCAAGTGAACTTACTGAATTTGATTCGCTGATAAAGTGCATATTAAGTTCACTGGAGAGGAAGCTCACAGAGAACGGCATTGCTTTAAAAACCGACTTTGAGCCCGGAATTAAACTTGAAACCTATCCCAGTGTCTGGGCAAGAATTCTCACGCAGCTTATCATCAATTCAATTGATCACGGCTTTAAGCCGGAATCCACAGAGCGGCAAATCTCACTGCGTATAAAAAGACTGAATGAGAAGAAGGTCGTGTTCGAACTGTCCGACAATGGGGTTGGCATCTCTGAAGAAAAGATCAGCGATATATTCAGTCCATTTTACACGACTTTGAGAAATGAAAATCACCCGGGGCTGGGTTTGAATATCGTCTATAACCTTGTGAAGCATCAATTGAAGGGCAGAATAACCGCAACACCAAAACAACCGTCTGGCTTGGGTATCACGATCACCTTCCCGGGGTGATTGCAAACTTGGTATAGAGCAGAAGTGGAACGATCTTTGATGACGGTCTATTATGGTATAACCAACGACGTAGGAATACGAACAACGATAGGCGTAGCGTCTTTCTCTGCTATTTTTTGCAGGCTGTATTTAATAGCCAGGTTTGCCATGTCGGCAGGTTTTTGCGCCGCGGTCGCGATCAATTGTTTTTCTCCTTCATTCATTGCGCGTACAAACTTTTCAGAACCATCCACGGATGCGATCAAAACTTGGTGATTGCCAAATAGCTTCAAAGCTTTTAAGGCACCAAGTGCTGATGGGTCATTTATGGCGAACACGCCAGCAATATCATCATACCGAGACAAGAGAAAAGTCATGGCTTCCAGGCCTCCTTCAAAAGTACCTCCGCCATTAATCTGATCGGCAATCAGTTCAATGTCCGGGTAATTATTCAGAACCGATCGACATCCAGCGACACGGTCGGATACCGAAGACACTTTAGCACCGTTAATGATGGCAATGCGGCCTTGATTGCCCAATCGGTTCACCAAGGCTTGGCAGGATATTTCACCTGCCTGGATATTATCCGAAGTGACGGTGACATCCGCACCATCGGCATCGATATCAATGGCGGTAACGACAATGCCCGCCCTTTGTGCCAATCGAATGTCGGCTGCAATGAGCTCGCTATGGGCGGCCGACAACAATATTAAGTCAACATTGTCTTGAATGAACTGTCTTAATTGATTTTGTTGTCGCTCAAGGTCGTAAGCACTGGACTGAATATCAATTCTAACTTGACCGTGGGTCTGCAATTGCGCTTCGTGGTTCAGCGCCTCGCCTAATTCAGTAAAAAAGGGGTTGCCAAGATCCGCCAAACTCACTCCAATACTAATGGGTTCCGCAGAAAGCGAAACACTGATTAAGCCGAGCAATAGAATGAGATTCAGTGATTTCAAAAAAGATACCATAGCGTTAGTTTACGTCGTTCATGGAAAAAGGTAATTCGTGTGCGATCAGTATAGTCAGAATTGCTAACACAATATTTCAACTCTCAACCTTTGAAATATCATGTACTGTTACTGCGCAAAAAAAAGCTTTGAAAAAACATCCGGAGAAATTGGCTTTTGCAGAAAGTTTTCCCCAACACTCATGCCATAATCCGCTTCTACATGGTCTTTAGATAAACCGGAAATAAGCAGTGCCGGTACCTCAGGTGCGTACTTTCTCAGAAATGCCAAAACATCGATACCATTGAAGTCACCCGCAAGGTTTACGTCGCTGATCACCAATCCGATCCAGTCAAAGCCCTGTTTTGTTGTTACAAAGAAAGCCTCAGCGTTCGTCATTGTGCGGCATTTAAGCTGATGGCTGATAAACCAGTCACTCATGGCTTGCGCCACCTCAGGATCATCTTCAATAAGTACGACTTCTTTGGATGTATCGAAGTGTATAGGTTCAAGTGTTCGTGTATCCGGCAAATCGACGACACTCTCCGTGTGAGTTTCCCAGCTCATGACCACCGTTGTGCCTTGGTTAGGTTTCGAAAAAAGCTCAAACCGCCCGTTGCTTTGCGTGACAAAACCATAAACGGTACTGAGACCCAGGCCAGAGCCGCGACCATGAGATTTTGTTGTAAAGAAAGGTTCTAAAACACGTAATTGCAATTCTTCTGGAATACCGAGACCAGAGTCGGTAACGCGAATATAGAGCCGTTCTTCACGCAGTTCTGTACTAACATGAATAGACCCTGTCCCGGGAATCGCATCGGCAGCGTTCAATACAAGATTTAAAAGCGCGTTTTCCAGCTGCGATGCATCGGTGAGAATTGACCGATGTTGCGAGTTCAAATGAAAGTTAAGTTTAATACCGGTAGGCACACTGTAGGTTAACAGGTCTTCCATGTTTTCAATAAACTCATCGACATCGGTTGCTTTGGGCATCAGATGTTGTTTCCGACCGAAAGCCAATAAACGAAGTATCAACTCCTTGCCTCGTTCAGACACATTCAAAGCCCGTTGCACATACTTGGTGGACCGAGGAGTCAAGGCATCCTGTTGCAACAGTTGCAGATTACCCATAAGTGCCGCCAGCAAATTGTTGAAATCATGTGCGACGCCGCTCGTCAGCTGACCAAGAACTTCTAATTTCTGGCTTTGCTGCATTTTTCGGTCGGCGGCTCTTTTTTCAGTGATATCGCTGTAAAGTGTTACGAATCCGCCCTCTGGCATCGGGTGGGAACGAAACTCAACGATCTTGCCGCTATCAAAATGCCGTTCAAAGGTGAGTGCATCGTAATGTCGCTGGCTGTTTATGTGCTCGATGCTCAGTTCTTTTTGCTGCTTAATGTTTCTGTGAGTCTTCTTAGACATTAAACGCTGGACTTCAGCCAACGGCATACCTTCGTAAAGTTCCGCTGTCTCAATTTCAAAAATAGATTTGAATCTGTCATTCCAGCCTATTAAGCGATTGCCGTTTGAAAATACACTTAAGCCATCCTGAATGTTGTTGAAAACAGTTTCCAGTAGCAGATTCTGTTGTGCCAATTGCTGCCGCGTAGCGTCGGCGGAAATGGCGTGATTGCGGAAGTCATAATACGCGGAAACCAGTGCGCCAATTTCATCATGTCGATTAATTTCGATGGTACTTGGGGCTTGCTTACCACTGGCCAACAGCTGCATATCATCACTGACAACGGCCAGATCGCTGGCCAGTTTCTGGCTGTAGCGAATAAAAACAATCACAAATAAGAAAAGAATGAACAGCACCCCTGAAATTAAGATGATGGTCTGCACAATATGTCTGGCAACGTTACTTTGCTGATTCAAAACATCCTTTTGAATCAGCGAGGCCAGGTAATTGGTTTGTTCCGTCAGATTTTCAGAATGGGCCCTCAAACTGGCCAATAGGAACGATTTTTGAAGGGCAAGCTCTTCTAATTGTTCGTTAATGATGCTGGCGCGTTGTGTGTACGCGATTAGATCACCAGAATCCGCATACTTTTTAGACATCACCTCTTCATATTCAATAGAAACGCGACCAGGCTCCACATGGCTGATGTTTTCGAGCTTAACAATGAGCGGTTGCCATAGCGGGAGCGATACGACAGATTCTGAGTGTTCGCTGAGTCGATACGCATTAAACAGCATGGTTAATGCGTCTTCCCGAGCATAAAGTTCATTTTGTGTGGTAGAAAAAAGCTCGTTTAAAAGGTCCTGAATCGTCATCAGATTCGAGCTGAGTAATCGCTTCGAGTCCTCGTTTTTAATGTTCTGTAAAATCGCTTGTGCTAATTCGTACTGCTTCTGCAACCGTACTTTTTCTGTTTGCAGTTGGAATGGTCGGGCGGAATTCGCGATGTACGGTGCCAACGCGGCAATTTTAGCCACCTCTTCGGACAAGGAGAACACATTACGAATATCAGGGACCTGTTCAGATTCAAAAGCCCGAAGGGTCGAAAGCGTATTGTTAAAGCTGGACCAGGTGACAATGCCGATTAAAACAATCAGACACGTTGCGCAGGCGAACATCCACAGAGCCTTTCGTCGTAGAGATGAACGTTGCAGCTTCATGAACGAACAACACTGCCAGCCAAGCGATACCCGATACCACGTTCGGTCAGAATAATCTCAGGTACTTTAGGGTTCTCTTCAAGTTTTCGCCGTAGGCGCAGGATGAGTACATCGATCGTCCGATCAAATGACTCGGTAAACGTTCCATGTGTTTTCTCCAACAGTTCATTGCGGGAAAAAACCCGATTCGGCGAACTTAACATGATCGACAGCAGGCTGAATTCTGCGTAGGTTAGCACCACTTGCTGACCGTCTTTGCGGGTCAGTGTGCGTAAGTCTATATCCAGACACCAATCATGAAAGAGCAGCTTTTGAGTACCTTCTTGCTTAACAGGGGCTTTAGTGAAGGTGCTGCGACGCAGCTGAGCCCGGACTCGAGCCAGAAGTTCACGAAGATTAAACGGTTTCATAATGTAGTCGTCGGCGGCGACTTCTAACCCCAATATTCGGTCCATCTCATCACCTTTTCCGGTCAGCATAATGATTGGAACGTCCGACGTTTGACGAATCTGCTCGGCGACTCGTAAGCCATTCTCATTCTTAAGTTTTAAGTCCAGCAGAATCAAGTCTGGGGCATCGTCTTGCATCACCTGCATTAGCTGTGAACCCGTGTGCAGCGGTGATGTGCGATAGCCCTCGTCTTCGAAAGCATCCGACAATAGTTCGAGTATGCTGTCTTCATCGTCGACAATGGCGATATGCATAGTATGAAGCCTTTATTTTTGTGGGTAACAACACCTCTTTGCTACCAATACCTAGCCCGGAAATTTCACTATTTTGCCTAACATAGCGCAGTAACCCAGAGCTGGTATGGCATTCAGAGTAATGGGCTTCGGTAACACGTTACGACCGTACATCGCTGATCGTGTCTGCGAATAATTTGCCGTTTCATTTTGCTCGATTCCCCTTGAACCCTAGGGCTTGGCGGACAAACGAACAAACTGTTTAGACTAATTTCCCTCAGCTCTCGACCTATAATGAAACTTCCGGGCTAGTGAGCCATTCAATTGTTAACGAAATATTTCAAATTCGACCATTCACCTGACGCTGTCTGGTCAAACCGCGCTATTTTTTGAATATTGACAGCTTGCGTTTTCTATTTTGTTCGCCAGTTCCAGGGCTTTTCATAGCTTAGAAAAAGGTGGCCCAGTCTAGCATATTCTCCCCTCCCAGCCGATACCCTAAAGCACTCCCGTTCGTTAGAGCTTAATGAGCGGCAGGCGTTCCATGTCGCAGGAATGTTGCGTGGTTAATCGCAGGTTAACAATTGAGATTTTCGGTTAACAGTGTTCTGTCAATCTACGTCGTATTCACCATCCACTGGTAAACAAAAATAATAATTTGGATAGTCGTATGGAAATGAACGATACACATTATCGGTCTCCCTTGCTGGAGATGCGACATGTCTCCAAGACATTCCCAGGCGTGAAAGCACTGCAGAATGTAGAGTTGACCGTGCATCCCTATGAGGTTCACTCGCTCATGGGTGAGAACGGCGCTGGTAAGTCAACCCTGATGAAGATCCTGTCAGGCGCCTACCACGCAGACAAAGGCAGCGAAATTTTTGTCAATGCACAGCGAGTTGATATTACAGGCCCGTTGTCGGCGAAGAAATTAGGTATTGCGGTTATTTATCAGGAGCTGTCACTGTCCCCCAATTTATCCATTGCTGAAAACATTTTTCTCGGCAGCGAGTTGACGCGCAACGGCATGGTCAATCGTTCGCGTATGGAGAAAGAGTGCGCGGAGACCTTGCTTCGCTTAGGGGTGCAATTTGACCCTGCTACGGTTGTCAGTGAGTTATCGATTGCAGAGCAACAGATGATAGAAATCGCAAGGGCGGTTCATGCCAATGCGCAGATTTTAGTAATGGACGAACCCACCACGGCACTGTCTACCAGAGAAACTCATCACCTGTTCCAACTCATCCATAAACTGCGCGAGGAAGGATTGGCGATTATCTACATTTCGCACCGCATGTCGGAAATATACGAGTTATCTGATCGATGTTCTGTATTGCGAGACGGACAATACGTTGGAACCTTGGCGCGGGACGAACTGAACTCGGAATCGTTGGTGAAGATGATGGTCGGTCGTGATATTTCGGGGTTCTACAAAAAAGATGTCAGCGCGCACCAACAGCGCGGAAACGAAATCTTGCGAGTGGAAGGTCTTGCCGATGGCGCACGCGTAGAGGAAACGTCTTTCAGCTTGTTTGCAGGGGAAGTTCTGGCCATTGCCGGGCTGGTAGGTTCCGGCCGAACCGAGTTGGCCCGTCTCATCTATGGTGCTGAAACGAAGACCCAGGGGAAACTCTTTTTGAATGGCGAGGCTATATCCATTAACAAACCGCGAGACGCCATTGACCAAGGTATTGTTTACCTTACGGAAGATCGGAAAAACCATGGTCTGTTTCTGGATATGGATGTATGCAACAACATTAATTTACTCGCGTTCTCAAAAGATTGCTCAAAAGCCAAAATCTTGCATCTGTCTAAACGGGAAAGACGCGCGGATTCCGCTATTAAGTCGCTCGGTATTCGCGTACCCCATTCAAAAATCAATACCGGTTCGTTGTCTGGTGGTAATCAGCAAAAAGTGCTGTTGTCTCGCCTGTTGGAAATTAAACCCAAGGTACTGATTCTCGATGAACCCACACGCGGTGTCGACATAGGCGCGAAGTCGGAAATATACAAAATCATTCAACAGTTGGTCGCCGACGGTGTGGGCATCCTCGTAATTTCCAGCGAACTACCAGAGGTTATCGGTATCGCCGATCGCGTTTTAGTCATGCACGAAGGTGGCATCGCCGGAGAATTGAACCGGGAAAACGGCCAGGAAATAGACCAGAACGACATTATGAAACTTGCTGCAGGCGCGTAAGCGGTCTGCGAAACGAATCCGTAAGGTGGTAGCGTAAATGACAACGTTAAAAAACTTAAATGCCGGCGGCATCGGTAAACCCGCACAGCCGTTCTCAGCACAGAAAATGATTAAAGCGATGGGGATGCTACCCATATTAATTATCCTCTGTATTGGCTTTGAATTGATGAGTGGCCGGTTCATGTCTTGGGCCAACATATCCATTGTGGCGCAACAGGCGTCGATAAACCTCGTGCTGGCAGCGGGAATGACCTTTGTCATATTAACAGGTGGTATTGATCTTTCAGTTGGTTCAATTCTCGCTGCGTCGGCCATGATTGCAGTGATAGTGTCCAAATTTCCTGAGTTGGGCATGCTCGGAATTCCCGCAGCGCTTCTGGTGGGTACGGTCTTTGGTTTAATAAACGGGGGACTGATTGCCTTACTGCGGCTCCCCCCCTTTATTGTGACATTAGGCGCCCTAACCGCCGTTCGCGGTGTTGCACGGTTAATGGGGAACGACACAACGGTGTTTAACGCGGACTTACCATTTGCCTTTATCGGCAATGGCGCTGTGTTTGGTATTCCGTGGCTGGTGATCATTTCCTTTTTGGTGGTGCTGGCGTCTTGGTTTCTTTTAAAGAGAACCGTGCTGGGTATTCATATTTATTCTGTCGGCGGCAATGAAAACGCCGCTCGGTTATCGGGTATCAATGTTGCCGGTGTGCTGTTGTTTGTTTACGGAATATCCGGCTTTCTTTCCGGGTTGGGTGGAGTGATGTCTGCGGCTCGGTTATACGCCGCGAACGGGACACAGCTGGGGGTCGCTTACGAGCTAGATGCCATTGCCGCCGTTATTCTCGGTGGGACCAGCTTTGTTGGCGGTATAGGAACCATTTGGGGCACCTTGATCGGCGCTTTGATCATCGCCGTACTCACCAATGGATTAATTTTAACCGGTGTACCCGATGTTTGGCAGTACATCATTAAGGGGTTGATCATTATCGGCGCAGTCGCGCTGGATCGATACCGTCTGCAGGGAAATTCCCGAACTTGAGTTTAACCAAACTGATCGCTGGCGACAGCGGTTACGACGACACAATGAAATGACAATAAAAACAGTGGAGACCACAATGAAACTCGTAAAATCAATTGCCTTTGCAGGTGCGATGGTAGCAGGCCTGGCGGCGGGTGTATCGGCCGCACAATTTAACAAAATAGGTGTCTCGCTCGGTTCGATGGGCAACCCATTCTTTGTTGCACTTGCGAACGGCGCAGAAGCAGAGGCAAAGAAAATCAACCCCGATGTGGAAGTGCTGTCGATGGGTTACGACTACGATCTGGGCAAGCAATTCAATCAAATTGATAACTTCATCGCCGCCGGGGTCGACCTAATCTTGCTGAACCCAGGCGATGCCAACGCCATTGAACCTGCGATTAAACGTGCACAGAAAGCCGGCATTGTTGTGGTATCGGTCGATACCGCCGCAAAAGGATCGGACGCAACCGTAACCACCGACAACGTCAGTGCGGGGCGCGTTGCATGTCAACACATTGCCGATGGTCTGAACGGTAAGGGCAACGTGATTATTCAGAACGGCCCACAGGTATCCGCAGTGGTCGACCGCGTGAACGGCTGTAAAGAAGTTTTTGCGCAATACAAAGGCATTAAAATACTGTCGGACGATCAGGATGGCCAAGGCTCACGTGACGGTGGTATGGAAGTTATGCTTGGTCACCTGACGCGCTTTAAAAACATTGACGCGGTGTTCGCGATTAACGACCCGCAAGCCATCGGCACAAACCTGGCGGCACAACAGCTCAAACGTAAAAACATTATCATCACGTCAGTGGATGGCGCGCCCGATATTGTTGCTGCGTTAAAGGACCCAAAAACGCCTATGATCGAAGCTTCCGGCTCGCAAGATCCGTATCACATGGCATCGTTGGCGGTGAAAATAGGCTACGACATTTTGAACGGCAAGCGTCCAGAGCAGAATGTAATTCTGTTACCCTCCGCCTTGGTTGACCGACAAAATGTCGATGTTTACCTGGGGTGGGATTCCGCACGATAGTCGCGTTAAGTTCAAATCTAAATGAAGTATAAAGCATGACCGTACGCAGTACGGTCATGCTCTGTTCAATAAAAACAAAGATGCAAAGATTATTTTAAAAGCGCTGCATACGGTGCACGAATACCCAACCGATTTCGTGTGAAATTTGTTTGACGAACACAAAACGTTCTTAATATTATCAGCTGGTTTTTTAGACATTCATCACAATAATGTGACATCACCCAAAAAATAAATTGAGTTACGCGCACGCACAGTGTTTTATACGGATTGTTTTTTCAGAAAAGTTCAGGAGGCAAATAACTAAGAAAAAGCAGCGAAAACTAAGCGCTACCCCCGAGTGCGACCAACACTCAAGGGCAGCTAACCACAACCGATAAGTAAGGTATCAATTATGGCTAAGCAGGATTCTAAGCTAGAGCACCGCTCGTTCCAAGAAAAAATCCTCTCACAAGGGAAACTAAGCGCACACAGCAGCGACCTTCAACACCCCGTTGAAGCGAAAACCCTTTGTGACCCCGCTGTAAAACAAACAATCGCCAACCGGCACCGAAACCCACGCATAGAAACCGACCCCGCGTACTTACGCGCCCTACACTGGTGGCGTTTTCGCATTGCCCTGGCGTTGTACACCGGAGCTTTTCCAAATTCGATGCGGCTTAAGCCGTGTTCTGTGAAATACGTGAGTTATAAACAGTTGTTACGCCTGTACAAAGCGCGTTCGCCTTATCCGCGCAAAAAATAACAAATCAATACTCATATACACAGAACACATTGCTTAGCCGCACATCTTGCCTGCGCACGCAGGCAAGGTTTCTGATGCTTAAAAACAGAAAACGAATTTAAACAGCGAGACAACCATGTACAAAAAAATCACCAACATAGATGACGAACTGCTGTTCACCCACGCCCACCAACGTGAACTGGAAAAACCCAACCCCGTAATACTGGACAGCATCGCCCGTGCCGAGCTGTACATCGCCAACACCTTCATCCACTTAAAGCATGAAGCCATACACGCGCTCATGCTCAGCACCCGCAGCGTGTTATTGGAAAGCCGACCCATCCTCACCGGCAAATTCTCCCTCAAAGAACTCACCACGAATTTGTTGATCAGCCACATCATTCAAGCCAACGCTACGCGTTTAATACTTATTCACCACAACCCAAGGGGAAGCTTATCGATCAAAGACAAACACTTGCTAGAAGCCACGCGCATTAAAGACCGACTGCTGGAATACTCAATCTGGCTGGACGACTTCTTCCTCATCACCAAAGCCGATACCGCTAACAACAGCGGCTACAACCGGATGAACACCACCTCACTCGCAAGACTCGGCTTGGTGTAAATTTTACTTGTAGGTCGGTCTTTAGGCCGACAAATTAAAATGTCTACGCGGAATCCGGCTTTGCAACGTAGAACCGCGAAACCATAAGCCCTTTCGTTCGCACTGAGCGCGAAGCAGTCGAAGGGGCAATGGATTTGTTGGTCTTTAGGCCAACAATTTAACTCCAAATGCTTAGTCATCACCGCAACCACCCCATGGTTCCCCCCAAAAAAAGCCTTTAGCGCCGCACTTTCCGGAGAATGCCAGAATATCTAAGCACGCACAGTAAAACCCAGTCGATAGCGGAATCTTCATTCCACGTTTACTAGACTATCCCCCACGAATAGGGCGTTTCAGCCGCACAAGTATTTCGGTAAAACCGCTAGTACGGTTTTTAATGGTGATCAGATTGACAATAGTGGCCGCACCGCCGAATATGACTGGCATTGAGTCGAGTATAGACGTAAACCAGTTCTAACTATGCGGTGCCGGGAAAAAAACGCTGTAGTGGCAAAAGAAACTGTTATGCAAGGTAAAGCCTACCTATGGAAAATAAACAACCGTTACATCACGCAAAGCGTGAGTTATTAGCTGCCGAGAAAGCTTTAGAAAGAATGAGTTCTTCAGAGAATATTGATGACCTGGAGGATGATTGGAAAATTTTCTTAGGTGCAATAGAGAAATGTTGGGTTAAGGTCGAAAGAGCATGCCAACCTTATAGAAATGAGTTTCAACCTTGGCAAGTCTCCTTCGCACGAGATAGAAAAAAAGATGCATTGCTAAAGTATGTTAAGCACGCGAGAAACTCGGATAATCACTCTATACAAGAGACGATGCAGATAGCTGATGAATCCTCGTCAATGTATGTCGAAGGCGGTCCGGGTGTAACTCACATCGAAAATTTGGAAATAAGAAATGGCAAGCTCGTTAGTTATAAAGGTAACCGCCCGCTGGTTATAGAGAACCTTCCAAAAAGAATAGAACTAGTTCGAATTCAGGATAGTGGAAAATGGTATAACCCACCAAAAACACATAAATTAATAAAGCTATTGTGGCCCGCACCCCTCGATGTAGCTACTTTGGCGCTAGAATATTATAGGGATTTCGTAAAGCAAGCTGAAGATAAGTTTTTTAACTGAAAATGCATAACAAGTTACACCACCCGACATTTTCTCCGTTGCGCATTTTATGCTTGGTAGCACAAAATACTCCACTCCAAAAATGCGGTCGAGTAAGGCGTTATGCGGTGGTCGTAGTAGTCTAATTTCGACCCAAAGCGGTCATAAATATCGTAGATATTAATCCACTGACCCTTTCTTATATGGAGTTATTAAAGCATGGCAAGCATCAACCAAATAAAATCGAAGTTGCTTGAAATGGAAGGTGGAGCTTTCCAGAGATTATGTGATGATTGGCTGCATAGGAAAGGATATGAAAATATAAATTCCATTGGAATGATGCAAACTACTAACAAAGTAGTTCAGGGAACCCCTGACAGCTTAATTCTTCAAGAGGATGGATCGTACATATTTTCCGAATATTCAACTCAAGAAAAGAATTTAGCTAGCAAGTTTGAAGATGATATCAATAAGTGCCTAGATGAAACCAAGACTGGGATTAAGAAAGAGAGCATTAGCGAAATTATACTATGTCATCTTGCCAAGCTGGCTACCGATGAGATTAATCACCTTATCCGATTGTGTAAGAACAATTCAATAAAGCTTTCTCTATATGGGATAGACCCAATTGCACTCAGCATACAAAACACCCACCCCAGGCTGTCGGAGCTGTATCTCGATCTACCATTAGATACGGGACAGCTATTGGAGCCTGATGATTTCATAGATAGGTATGGGAACAACAATCTAACAACTCCAATAAACCATGATTTACTTTTTCAGGACGAAAACATCTCTCAGTGTGTTTCATTACTTGAAAAAGATGACTTGCTTATTGTATCTGGCCCTGCAGGGGTTGGTAAAACTCTCTTCTGCATAAACCTTGCCAAGCGATGCAAGCAAATTAACCCTGCGCTCAAGGTATATTGCATATTCGATAAAGGTGCCGATTTATATAACGACATAACATCTCATTTGAGTGAGCCTGGGCATTACCTAGTGTTCATTGATGATGCTAACAGGCTAGACAACCGTATAGACTATCTTCTTCATTACTTAAATGAACAAGACCAAGATAGGACTTTTAAAATAGTTGCAACCGTTCGAGACTATGCAAGGGATAATGTTGTTGAAAAGTCGAAAAACTTCTCAAAGGTTCAGGAACTATCAATATCCCCTCTTACCGA
The DNA here is from genome assembly GCA_050293765.1 of Reinekea sp. GTDB lineage: Bacteria > Pseudomonadota > Gammaproteobacteria > Pseudomonadales > Natronospirillaceae > Reinekea. The sequence continues at coordinate 189,232 of JBNKNI010000001.1, read as the reverse complement.
CGAACAAATCAAAGAACTCATCGAAACACTCTTTGAAATAAAAAATCACGAATACCAAGACCGCATTATAGATATATCTGGCGGGAACCCACGATTAGCTGTTATGGCCTCAATGGTCGCCACCGAATCACAACAGATCGCATCAATAGCGAACGTTGCTTCGCTATATGATGATTATTTCGGAAACAACAAAAGCGTAAAAGATATTATCTCCAACGATCACCTAATGCGTGTTGCATGTGCCATATCATTTTACAGAAGAGTAGATAAGGCGAACGAAGAACAATCAAACATGATCAATAGTGTATTTGGAATTGATCACTCAGATTTCTGGGAGAGCGTAAAGACACTGCACAAAAATGAAATTGTTGATTTATATGAAGAAGAGGTTGTTAAGATTTCCGATCAGGTTCTATCAACATATTTATTTTATATTGCCGTTTTCAAAGATGAAATAATACCTTTTTCTGTACTAATTGAGAGTTTTTACCCCTCCCAGAAACAAAGAATCGTAGATTCTCTGAACCCTGTAATAAACTCATTTGATCACAAAGAAGTAATAGCCAAAATTCGTAGCCAAGTTATCGACATATTCAATGTTTTAAAGACCAAGAATCAAGTTGATACCCTCTCTTTTCTAAACTCTTTCTGGTTTGCTTTGCCAACAGAAGCTCTTTCATATTCGAAAGAACTAATAGACAGCATTGAGAAAGAAGAAATAGACTGGGAAAAGAAGATCTTTGAAGAAAAAAATAATAATTCATGCAAAGATCAAATTATAAGCTTGTTAACACGCTTCCGGTTTTATGGCGAAAGTGAGTTTAACATTTCACTTGACCTGATACTAAATTATATCGATAGAACAAGCGAGCCATTAGATTCTGTAATACATTGCCTTACAGAAACATATAACTTTAAGCTCAGCGACCTTAGATATGGCTATCCGGTGCAAAAGCTTGTGATCGAAAAACTATACGAACGAATGGATGAAGGTAACAGCTACTTATTTACGAGGCTTTTTATACTTTCAGCTAAAGAATACTTGGCGGTAGAGCATCATGAGCACAGATCCAAAGGTATGTCTATTAATATATTGACATTTCGCTTAACGCCTGATGAATACATTACGCCAATTAGAGAAAGGATTTTTTCTGGGATTTCACACATATTAAATAACGAAAAATTCAAACAGAGCGTAAACGAATTACTAAAGCATTACACAACCCGCTTACCCTTCAACGGTGGAGAAATGGCGCGCTCTGATCTTCCGGTGCTGGAAAAATATATAGTAAGTAAATTAGATGGTGAAAACACCACTCACTGTCTACTTGTTGACGAACTAACCGAGAAGCTCAAATTAACAGAAATCTCTTATCCTGACAATTGGGATACCGAATTTAAAAATACCACGTTGGATATATCAAAGCTTTTACTGGAAGATCGAACTGAGAGAAGAATGCTCGAAATGAGCTATGAGGACTATGAAAACTATAGGAAAGAGCAAGTATCATCTTATTTTTCAGATAAAACTCTTGATGAAATCAAAAACTTCTTTGATCAGTGCATAGATTTGTACAAATCACTCACAGGAAGGGAAAGAGACTACTCCTTAAGCGAAGGGCTTCAGAAAGTATTTAAAGTTTTAGCTGAATCGCACCCTGATGATTTTTTAAATATAGTATCTAAATATCTTGAGCACGATGATATTTTTTCACTAAATCCACATGGCATAATGAATTGTTTACTGGAAAATAATGATTCCCAGGAAATATATGATTTCATTGATTCAAAAACCTTTAGATGGAAGGATTCCTGGAAAACTTGTTGGTATTCCCAACTATCAGAGAATGATATTAATGCAGAAACAGTAGATGATTTTTTGAGCCACTTAAAATCCATCGACATAGACTGCATACCTTTTTGGATTGGCTTTTTGGACAACTACCGCTCAGTTGAAAAATGTATTTATTCTGAGGTGGCTCAGATATTAACCAGGAGAGCCGAAGAAAATATAGGCTTTATCCGACCTCTATCCAATCTTTTCAACAAACACAACGATAATTTCGGAAAATGGTTTGAATTATTTAATGGTGATACAACGCTATTGCTACAAGCCTATTTGTTGTCATTTAGACAAGACATACATTTTGATTATTCAGGGGAATGTCTGAGCATACTCATGGATTACGATAAAAGCCTTTTAATCAAGGTCATTGATGCCATCTATGAGAAAGAAAAATATCCTTCATCATACACCAGTATGCCAGACGTAAAGTTCCTCTGGGAAAGAACCAGCTTCTACGAAGATATAGAATCTTATGCCAAGCATGTTTTTGAAAAGGAAAAAAATTCATACGGTATTAGAGACAGCATCTTTACTCGGCTCTTTACTAAAGAGAAAGGTGTTGAAGATGCTAGCAAAATAGCAGCCAACAAAGAGATATTTTTAAAAAAATCAATTTCCGAAAATATAGATAATATTGACTACATATGCTTTATATTCGAAGCATCTACATATATGTCGGAAGACGTAAGAATAGAATTGATCGTTCATTTTCTATCATTAAATCAAGACATAGAGCACTTTAAAAGGGTTGATTATGAGCTTACTACAAACTCATGGTCAGGCAGCAGAGTTCCTTATATTGAGAAGGAAAAGGACTTTCTAATGAAGATAATTCCTCGTCTTAATTCTATTGATCTACTAGATCATAAATCATATGTCGAACATCAGATTGAAAGTAAAGATCGTGCTATTGAATATGAGAAAAAGCGTGACTTTTTAAGTGAGTTCTAAAATGTACAAGATATGGACCAGTAAGTATCTGTTTTGGCCGAATTTAGACATCGAGAAGATGGTGTGGGTAACGTATAACAAGCGAACTGTGATCTGAATACACCAGTATCGTGGCGGGTCTTGAGTTTGTGAATTTTCCTCTTAGTTAGATGTTAAGAAAATACAATATATGGATTCTCCCCCGTTATTTTTAACTACATCAAGAATGTAATGGTATGGCGATGAACAACAGAATTAGAAAGTTAAATGCTGGCAGGGACTATATTGCCGATAATTACCAAGCGCCGCTCAGCCTGCCCGATATCGCCAGTTACTCATGTATGTCGCCGTATCATTTTTTGCGTGTGTTTAAGGATACCTATGGCGAAACGCCTAATGAGTTCTTGATGCGGTTAAGAATCGAAAAAGCAAAGGGCATGCTTATTACAGAAAATTACAGTGTCTCGGAAGTCTGCGAGAAAGTAGGCTATATAAGCCTGGGTAGCTTCTCTTCATTATTTTTAAAGCAGGTGGGGATGGCACCTACGCTATACCGCCGTAAGCTTTGGGCTATGTCGACTGAGTTATACCGTTTTCCCGCGCAAGCCATACCGGCATGTTTTGCCTACCATTTTTTGGGAAAATTGACAAAATGAGCAATATTGGAGAAATGCTCCTTCTATTCTTTGTATAAAATAGAACAGAACACACAACAGGGAATACACAGATGATCACATCCATAGCGCATGCCACCATATATGTACTGAATCAGGACGAAGCGCTCGATTTTTATAAGAATAAACTGGGTTTCGAAGTCGGTGATGACATGAAGGTGGAGGGTGATTTTCGCTGGCTAACAGTACATCCAAAATCGAAACCACAGCTACAGTTGGTCTTGGCACAGCCAAAAGAGGGACCGATGTTCTCCAAAGACTCTGCCGAGAAAATACGGGGTTTAATTGAAGAAGGCGCTTTTGGCGCGGGCGTTTTCGAAACTGAAAACTGCCAAAAAACCTACGAAGAGCTGGTGGCGAAGGGCGTTAAGTTTATCCAACCGCCCACAGAGCAGCTTTATGGTATTGAAGCGATGGGTGTGGACAACTCGGGTAACTGGTTCAGTTTGGTTCAACGGTAGTTAAAATAGTGAAATTCACGTCAGCAGGTCGCCGCGAGCGGCACTGCTGCATTGGGCGTTGTGAATCCAATCGTTTAAAGTTGAAATAGGTCCCAATTCGGTAAGGCTTAATTTAATAAGCACGTGAATTCTGTATTTGGACACGCAGTGATTTGCAAAGGGTATAGCTAATAAAACATCATGTTATTAGACATAGATTACAACCCGATACAGGGTGAAGTAGCTGGCGCGGGCTTGTACGAGACGTTTCCCGCACCGCCGCCATTGAATCGTTGGGTTCAGTCCTTTTGGCAGCTCGATGTTCCTCATGGTCAGTTTTTGTATCATAGTGTGCCGGACAATTGTGTTGATTGGATAATCAACCTCCGAAACTTTAACGATAACTTTCTTATCCCACCTTTTCTTTCTTCCAATCTGTTCCACTTAAATGGCCCGGTGTCTTTTTACGGTATTCGATTTCGAGTTCTCGGCCATAAAGGGTTGATCCATACTCCGTTAGGCGAGTGGGGCGCCCTGGATAGTGTGCTCGCGGTGGATCTGTTACCAGCCGATCTTGTGTATCACGTATTTGAGTCCATGGAAAAAGCCAGGAGCTTTAGCGAACGCTGTACTGCCATTACTGCGGTACTGCTGGCGAGAATTAAGCTTCCGGATATTGACCCCCGCCTGGCGCGCTATATCCGATACTGTTGCAAAAACTTAGGGACGAACCTCGACCTGTCCGATCGTCAGTGTGCCGAGTTCGGCGTGTCTTCTCGCCAGCTCAGAAGGTTAGCCAAAGAGCACCTCGGGATGATGCCAAAAGACTTCGCCAGAGTGTGTCGCTTTCAGCATGTGCTGAAAGCGTTGTACACACCGCAGCCTCACAACGCATGGTTAGAATACTACTACGATCAGCCTCACTTTATTCGTGAATTTAAGCGCTTGTCCGGTTTAACGCCAAGTCAGTTTGTGAAAATGTCCGTTTTATACAATCCCAAGCCAGAAGGGTGACGCATACTGCCACTCGCTTATTCGACAAATTAAGGAGTGGATAACATGATTGAAATAGATGCGATGTTCCCTGTCATGGTTACGGCGAATCTAGAGGCCGTTAAGGCGTTTTATGAGTCCGTATTTGGGTTTAATGCGGTGTTCTTTGACGCTAGCTTCTACCTGCACCTGGTATCGCCAAGTAGCGGGGTCCAGCTCGGCTTTTTGGTGCCGGAACATGCGAGCCAACCTGAGTTTCTCCAATCGCTTATGTCTTCCAATGGTTACGTTTTATCATTGGAGGTTAAAGATGCTGCATTGGCATACGCTGAAGCGCAAAGGATGAATTTGACTATTGTGATGGAATTGAAAGAAGAGGTATGGGGTCAGTTACATTTTATATTGGAAGATCCAGTGGGTGTTCGAATCGACGTCGTTCAGCATTTAAACACGTAACTCTGTTGCTCGGAACCACAGTAACCTTCTGAGATGCTTATTCAAAAAGCCGCCCTTTTATCAACGCTCGTCAAAGGTCGGCTTTCCGTTTTCACAGGGCCGGGTGCTCCCCTCGGTTGTGGTAAAGACTTAGCTCAGGCTTGTCTTGTTTTAAACCGAACCCGCATGGGCACTTTCGGGTGCCAGATCGGTACCGTCGCCACGGCGATGTCTTTTTCGGGTTCTGTTCGTTCCACACTGAGTTGCCGGAATATGGCACGTAGCAGTATTTTCGCTTCCATGAGCGAGAGGTGCATGCCAATGCATTTGTGCACGCCGCCGCCAAAGGGGACAAACATATAAGGGTGTTTTTTGTCTTCTTTGCGGGCAAAGCGGTCCGGGTCAAACTGCTCTGGGTTCTGCCAGTAATCCGGGTCGCGGTGCGTGTCATAAATATTCACGCCAGTGCGCGTACCTGCGGGTATGGCATAGCCGCTCAGTTCAATGTCTTTTGACAGGTAACGAGGGATGCTGACCAATGGTGGGTTCAACCGTAAGGTTTCTTTGAATATCTGCTCAGTGCGCTCCAGTTGATTCAAACTGTCGTATTGCAGGTCGGTCGCGGCGTCGGCGTCTTGTTGCAGTTCGGTTTGCCATTGAGGCGCTTTGGTGACCTGATAGATGAGCGACGAAATGGAACTGGCGGTGGTGTCGTGCGCGGCCATCATAGTGAAGATGAGGTGGTCAACAATCTGTTCGTCGGAGAATTCGGAACCGTCTTCATCTTTGGCGGTAATCATAAAACTGATCAGGTCGTCCTTCGGTTCCGTTCGGCGTTGCTGCACCAATTGGGTAAAGGCGTTCACCAGGGTTTGCCGCCCTTTTATGCCTTTGTGGTACGTGGTGTTAAACGCAGGAATGCGAACCAGACCCAGAGTGCCGGCCACACAATCACTAAATGCTTTGGCAATCTGTTGACCAAATTCCGCTTTGTAATCAAGCCCTAAAAACATGGAAAGCGCGAGGTCGAGGGTACGTTCTTTAATGTATGGGAAAAAATCTATCTCTTGGCCGTTGCGCAAATCATCCGTAACGGCATCCGCCCACACCTGTATCTGGTCGAAATAGCTGAGCATGGCGGGTTTGTTGAAAGCGTGCTGCATAATGCGGCGATGGGTTATGTGGTTCTTACCGTCTTTTAGCAACAAACCGTTCGGAAAAAAATTATTCAGTACTGGTTGCCAGCCCACGCCGGTTTGAATGGCGTCGTCGCTGTTTTTAAAAATAAGCTGCACAACGTCGGGCCCGTGTGCTCGAACATACTCTTTGCCCAGAATCATGCAGCGATAGGTGTCGCCATGTTTGCGCATTTGCTTGGCAAAGAACGCGGGCGCATCGGACACAAATTCAAGGGTGTGCAATAAGCGCTGATGCCATGGGTCGATGGGTATGTCTTGATAGGCTTTCATGGGCAGGTCCTTGTGTTGGGTTTGCGGTGCTGTTGTGGCGTCTCCAACGATCAAGATACTGCAATCTTGTCAGGCTTGCACCTTGCCAAACCATGCCTGCTCGTTGCTCAGTCTTGGGGGCCGCTACTCGGTGCTTCGAATTGCGCCAGCCACTTTTTCAATAGCACATCCAGTTGTTGCCGTTCTTCTTCGTTTAGGGCGTGAATCAGTTCATGTTCGCAATCGAGATGAGATTGCAACAGGGTGTCGATTAATGCGACGCCCTCCGGGGTGAGTTGAACGAGCGTACTACGCCGGTCGGACTCATGGCGAATGCGGGCGATAAGCCCTTTGTTTTCCAAGCGGTCTAAGCGGTTGGTCATCGCGCCCGAGGTCAGCATGACGGTTTTGTAGAGCTCCGTCGGTGAGAGCACAAATGGGCTGCCTGCGCGGCGCAGACTGGCGAGAACGTCAAACTCGCCCTTAGCCAGACCGGCGGTTTTATGGTGTGCCTGAATGTGTTTGTCCAGATGCGCGCCTATCAAGGCGAAGCGCCCGATCAGGGCGGCGGTGTCCAGATGTTCCAGTTCGGGTTTTTCCTGGGTCCATTGCTCCAGCAATTTGTCTGCTCGGTCGTACATCCTGTGGCGTGCCTGCGGTGTGAAATCTGCGACCATTATACCGAGAATCCGCTGGCCGTCTGCGTTGTGGCGCGTTTTATTGCGCCATTCAAGGCGGAGGTTTGAGCTCTGTCTTCCAGTTAAACTATCTTTTTCATAATAACTTTACATAAAGTATCTTTATTTGAAGATATATTTTGAGCGATACTCCTGCCTGTTGCAGAAGCGACGCTGTAAGCGCCATGCGCCAACACACCAAAAAAACAGAGCCGTTCTTGAAACGCAAAGGAGTTGATATGCACGTTCGTTACCCAAGCCAGGGCCTGTCCCGTTTTCATGGAGGTGAGCAATGACCACGGCCTCCCATCTTCCGACTGACGACACCGTCAGTAACCTTAATAGCCTGTCAAAGCCGGGCAGTACCGACTCAGACGCGTTGCCTGCCTTGCCGACCGGGCGCCGAATTTGGGTCACCAGTGCCGTTATGCTGGTGTTGTTTCTGGCTGCCATGGACGCCACCGTTATGGGCACGCTTATGCCTGTGTTAAAAGCCGAGTTTGCGCAGCCCGAACTGTACCCTTGGTTGATTTCCGGTTTCCTGTTCAGTTCGGTGTTATCGATTCCATTAATGGGGTTGTTGGCGGATCGGGTTGGGGAGAAGCGCACGATGCTGGCGGCTTTACTGGCGTTTATAGGGTCTTCGTTGCTGGTGGCGGTTGCGACAACAATGCAGGCGCTGATTGCTGCACGAGTGCTTCAGGGCGTCGGAGCGGGCGGCATTATCGTGTTGGCCTATGTCATGGTCGGTAAGCTTTATTCGAACGCGGAGCGCGGCAAGATGCAGGGCGTGCTCAGTGCCATGTGGGGTTTGGCGGCCGTCAGTGGTCCTATGTTAGGGGCGCTATTCCATGCTTATTTCAGTTGGCGCTGGGCGTTTTTACTGAACTTACCATTGGGGGCGATTTTTCTGGTGTTATTGGCGCTGCTTTACCCACAGGCTGGCGTTTCGCCGCACACGCAACGGTTCGACGCATTGGGGTTTGTAACGTTCGCGGTTGGCACTTTGTCGGCGCTGTTGCTGGTGATGGCCAGTGCTTTGCAATTAAACAGTCGTTGGTTTGTCGGGTTAACTGTCGCAATGATTGGCAGCTACGGCGCATTGGGGTTTTCGATGCGCCGCAAAACGCTGACCAGTTTCCTGGCCTATGAATTTTTCAGCTCTCGGTTGAGCGTAGCCGGTGTTGCTACCGTGTTGGCCAGTTTAGTGGTCTACGCGGCGATGACATTGTTGCCACTGTATCTGGTCGATGTCGTGGGGCGTTCGGTGTTGGCCGCGGGTCTCACGGTGGTGATGGCGTCGTTAGGTTGGACAGTTGGCGCAACAGTTTGCGGCTTGAAAGCAGGCAACTGGGGTGCGCGCGTCTGTTGTGTCACGGGTTTTGGGTTATTGGCGACAGGCGCGTTTGTGTTGAGTCTCACATCAACGAGTTCCGCGTTAGCGTGGTATATGTTGGCGCAGTTTTGTATTGGTCTGGGTATTGGGTTTGTGGCGACAGCGTCATTACTGCAAGCGCAAAATTCGGCTGGTCACGCGCGCATGGGGGTGATGACCAGCGCTATTCAACTGTTTCGTAACCTGGGAGCGGCGCTGGGTGTGAACACATTGGCGGCGTTGCAGTTCTGGTTGGTGACTGGGCTTGGCGTATCTGTGCAAAGCAGCTTCAGCGTGAGCTTTGCGGTGCTTTTGGTCATCGCTCTCAGTGGCATTGGGCTTTCTTTGTTTATGCGTCATTCCGCGTCGAAGTGACATAACCGGTTGTCTGCGGCATATTTACCTGTTGGATTCGGTCACTCGGTTGACATTGTAAAACCGATACGACCAGAATGATGTTCATAAGGTAACTTGAGTGATCTGAATGGATAACAAATGGCTTGTGACAACAGGGTTGGCGGTCGTCGCACTGATTCTGGGAACGTATTTCGATGTTTTGGGGTTGGAGCCGGACTATCAACCCGCCGCCCTGTCCATTCAAAAAAACTACAAGCTCGACCAATACATGCGTATCGAGGTGAAAAACATCAGCGATGAAATTGTTGATGTCACAGGCGTGACCCTGTCTGTCGACGGGACCGTCGTTCCCGGCCAAGGCATTGAGCCGTTTAACCATCTGATGTATGCCTTTCAGGTAATGAATCTGGATGAGTTCGAAGGCACCGCCTTACAACCCGGCAGGGCAATTGAAGTGGGTTCAGAGCCCATTTCGTTAATTGAGAAAACAACCTTTAGCCGCAATTCCGATTTTACGATTCGCTGTATCACTTCGTGGCTGGAAGTCAGCATAGCGTTTACCGGGCGCCGCAGTGGTCAGGCAGGACAAGCGCATTATCTTGGTGATCGTTCACTGGATTCACGAACGTGTGACATAGACACCGTGAAAGGCAGACTCAGAACGCTGGCAACAGAAGCGAATTGAGTCCTGCCTGTGGTGTTTTCATGGAATTGATTTATTTGGTAAACAACACCACTTCAGTGACCAGATCTTTTGCATCGGTCGTGGTCGGGTCACTGACGTAATTTTCATAGCCCGCCGGTTTCTTTTTCAGTTTCACTTTGTAGTTTCGGGCACAGAACATGGCATAGGCCCAGGCGTTAGCCATAAATTTATAATCACCGGTATGTTTGATCTTGTACACCGGACCGGCAGGTAACTGTTCACACACGAGCGGCGCCGCTACGTCGACAGGTGAGTCAACCGGAATGCCATTGTGCAAGGTGTTCACCGTAGTGTGAATGTCCATGTCGTAGTACAGGGTAAACGGAGGGCCGGCGGACTCAATGTTATTGCTGTTAAGCCAGTCGGCAATGGTCTGAAAATCTTGCGGAATAATGGTGGGTAATTCAGCTGTCTTGGCCTGTCGGGCGATACCCACATAAAAGCGACCAGATTGGTTCTCTTTACCGATCAACGCCAGTTGTGAGGGGACGTCACCTGTTTCCAGTACACTTTTCAACATGGCCAGACCCCGGTCGTAATCCATACCCAACGATGTTTGCAGCATATTTTTCAGAAAGAACATAAACCAGGGCAAAGATGCATCCAGTAGCCAGGTCACCCGGGTGCTATCTCCGTCCGCCTGCAACCGGAAATTCGCCATCGCGTGAGATTTAAATGGCTTGATAAACTCCAGCGCAATATCGAGATCGGTCTCCGTCAGGCGTTGTAACGTCATTTTTCCTTCACCGATCAACTTACCGACCCAGTGGTAGCCCGCACCGACGTCGTTCTGATTGCCGTGCAGGGTAACGTTGGCGCTCGGTTCCATAATCAACCAGGGCGACCAGTGTTGCCAGTTGCCAAAATTCGCTATGTAACGGTTGACTTCGGTAATGGGTTTTTCAATTAGAATGGTTCGTTCTACATGATACGCAGGCATGCCAGGCTCCTTGTCTGTCTTTTTTTTATTAACACAGTTCAGCACAGTTAAAGCGCATTTCCCAGAAAAAAGTAGCTCAAGTTGCGCTTGTTAACTTCAGCGAATACTCTGAAAGTGACGCACAGGATAAACGCAGATGAATTCAAGTATTAAACAGTTACTTCTTTACTGTTTTGGAGTGGTCTGGATACTTCAGGGCAGTACGTTGGCTGATGAACCGTTGGCGATCCATATCGCGTCCTTTAACATTCATTACATCGTGCCGAACAGTCCGAAAGAAAATTGGGACCATCGCAAATACGCCGTTCGAGATGTCATACAGGAAATGCGAGCAGACATAATCGCATTTCAGGAAATGGAGACCTTTACCGGCGGTCATTACAACGGAAAAAACCTGCAATTGGATTGGGTCTTGGAGAATTTCCCACATTACCAGGCGGGGGCTTTTGGCGACCCGAGCAACTTTCCCATTACGCAACCCATTTTGTATGACCAACGGAAATTTGAGTTGACCGATCAGGGCTTTCTGTTCTTTTCACCAACGCCAGATGTGATTTATTCGCGTCAGTGGGATGGCCGTTACCCCTATTACGCTACCTGGGTAGAATTAAGGCAGCGATCTACGGGGCTGAGCTTTGTCGTGGTGAACCTGCACAATGACTATAAAAGCCGATCTAATCGTCTGGCGTCTTCGCAAGTGGTGATCGAGCATTTAGGAAGCCGTTTGAAGTTGATGCCCAGCGTTGTTGTCGGGGATTTCAACGCGCCCAAATCGTTTAGAGAAGTCACCCTGTTTGCCGAACTTGGTCTGGAACCCTTGAAACCCGATGGCAGCACCAATCGGATACTCGGCCTGCGTTTGCTGCCGGCAATTGACCACATTCTTATCAGTGACGGATGGGAGTCGAGTACACAAATACGCCGGTGGACACAGAAATATGATGGCCACTATCCGAGCGATCATTTCCCGATTAGCGCGGAAATCCGCTGGCGGTCGCAGCTCTAGACGCAGTTGAGTAAGCATGGCCATACTCTTTGGAGGCTGACGACAAGTTCCACTGCAAATGGTATTCTTGCACGCTATTTTTTTTACCCTTTCAGCCAAGGTGATTTTAACCCATGTCGCAGACGACACACCTGACCGCCATCGTGATCGGTGCGGGTCCTGCTGGCTTGATGGCAGCAGAACAATTGACCCAAGCGGGTATTGAGGTTGATATTTTCGACGCCATGCCCACGGCAGGCCGTAAATTATTGCGCGCAGGCATTGGCGGCTTGAACCTGACTCACGCCGAACCCAAGGCCGACTTCATTACCCGGTATGGTACCAAGCAGGCGCAGATCGAGACTTGGCTGGATGCGTTTGATGCCGACAATTTGCGGCAATGGGCACGAGAGTTGGGTGTAGAAACCTTTGTCGGTAGCTCCGGAAGAGTATTTCCCAATGAAAAAAAAGCGGCGCCGTTGTTGCGAGCTTGGTTAAAGCGCCTTAAAGAGCAGGGGGCTCGGCTGCACACCCGTCAACGCTGGGTCGGTTGGCAGGAACCTGGAATACTGCTGTTTGAACAGGGTGACAACGTGTCCCGTTATCGTGCGGATGCGGTGATTTTTGCGTTAGGTGGCGGCAGTTGGGCGAAGCTGGGTTCGACAGGGCAATGGCTAACCACGTTTTGCGATCAGGGAATTCACTGCATCCCATTTCGTGCCAGCAACAGTGGTTTTGAATGTGTCTGGTCACAGGACATTAAGCAGGGGTTTGCTGGTACCCCGTTGAAATCGGTTGCGCTTTGCGTGCCAACGGCAAACGGAAATGTTTGGCGCAAAAAAGGCGACGCTGTCATATCCAACTACGGTATTGAAGGCAGCCTGGTTTACGCCGCATCTGCGATGATTCGCGACACGTTGGAACAAAAAAACGAATGCGTTGTTTACTGGGATTTACTGCCGGATAAAACCCATGAACAAATCCTGTCGTTGCTGAAGCAGGCCCGTAAAGGTGAATCCGTCAGCAACCTTTTGCGCAAACGGTTAAAACTTTCGCCCGTCAAAATGGCGTTGTTAAAAGCGTTGACCACAAAGGAAACCATGTACGATATTGGTAATCTTCCAGGATTGCTTAAACAACTGCCGCTCAGCCTGACCGCGATTCGCCCGATTGATGAAGCCATTAGCACCGACGGTGGAATCGCATTTGACGAACTGACGAAAGCGTTAATGCTGAACAAAATGCCGGGCACTTTTTGCGCAGGTGAAATGCTCGACTGGGAGGCACCGACGGGAGGCTACCTGTTGACAGCGTGCTTCGCCAGTGGCTTGATCAGCGGGCAAGGTGCCGTCGCCTGGTTAAAACAAAACGCCAAATAAAACATTCATCAGGTTGCCATAGACTACTCATGAAACGTCCACTGCATATCCCTCACGCACTTCAACACCGTAATGGTGTGACCCCCAGTTTTTTTGTAGTGCCCACGCAGGTGGGTGTGACGCGGGTAGATGATTATCTTCTGCAGCGTTTTCATAAATTATCACCCGAAAAGCTACTTGCCAAAATTAGACAGGGTGGTTTCTTTCTGGACTCGGGTGAGGCGTTGCAACCAGAATCCATTGTAAAAAGTGGGCAGCGGGTTTGGTACTACCGCGAAGTTCAGGATGAAACGCCGGTGCCGTTTGATATGCCAACCCTGTATGAAGATGACAACATCATTGTGGTGGATAAGCCCCATTTTTTGGCGACCGCACCGGTGGGTCGGTCATTGCATGAAACTGCGTTAATCCGGTTGAGAGCAGCCACTAATAACCTGGACATTACCGCAGCCCACCGATTGGATCGTGCGACGGCCGGTGTTTTGCTGTTTACCAAACGAGCGGATTTGCGCCGCCCTTATCAACAGCTTTTTGAACAACGCCAAACCAAGAAAACGTACCTGGCGGTTTGCCATACCCGGACAGATTTGGCGGAACGTTTTACGATAGATCTGCGACTGAAGTTAAATGATCACAATCCATTTATGTCTGTTGTAGAAGGAGTACCGAACTCACAAACGCAGGTTACGCTTTTGGAACAATGGGGGGCGTATTCTTACTATCGGTTAGAACCTCACACGGGAAAACAGCACCAATTGCGCTGCCATATGGCGCATGTTGGCACGGGTATTGTGAATGATCTTTGGTACCCGATTGCGTTCCCTGCGCAGGACGATAACTTTGACGAGCCTCTTCAGTTGTTAGCACACCGGTTGGAATTTTCAGACCCAGTTACCGGAAAGCTGTTCTCGTTCGAGTCGAAGCAGACGTTGAAGTATGTTAACAAATAATGTCGTTCGGTTATTTTTTGTGTTTACGCTTGAATAGGATCACAGAATCAATACACCAAGATCGACAGTCATTTCTATCAAGACTACCCTGAAATTCGCGGTCTGATAGCTCGGTCTTCGATTTTGCGGAAAGCAATTTATGCTTCATATACGGTGGTTATTATTATGAATGGCGAGAAACCTTCAATTGAGTGTCGTACTGTTAAGTGTTCATTAACAGTGGTCAGCATATTAATGGCGGTTAATGCGCAGGCTGCATCTTTAGAGTGCAGCGACTGGCAGAACAAACATCCCAATTGGATTTGGTGTGATGACTTCGAAGACAACGCTCAGCTGGAAGAAAGTTATTTTGATTTAAACCGAGCAGATGGTCGGTTAACCATTTCCAGTATGTCCGCATTCGGCGGCGAAAGCGCCTTACGCAGCGAATGGACGACAGATGCTTCGGAGTTTGGTGGTGTTAAACTGAGTTTTGGGCGGACACCTGTTTCTCCAAAACGATACACAGATACCGACTTTGACGAAATCTACTGGCGTTTTTACACCATGATTGACAGTCGTTGGGTAGGACCCGCCGAAAAAACCAGCCGGATTACCATTTTCTCTGGGCCAAACTGGTCACAAGCCATGATCGGTCACGTGTGGTGGGGAAGCGACAACAACCTGACATTTTCGATCGATCCAGCGTCGGGAGTAGCCGCAGATTTGTCCAGTACTGCCCCAATTACAACCCGATATAACGATTTCAGCAATCTCCGTTGGTTGGGGTTGGACGATGGCACCTCCGCCGTTTTTTCAGAAACTTATCGGGAGCGTTGGGTATGTGTCGAGAGTCACGTTAAGTTGAATACGCCAGGTCAAGCCGACGGTATGTTCGACTTGTGGGTCGATGGTTCATTGGAAGCGCAACGTACGCAATTGAACTGGCGCAGCAGTTACACAGGCTACGGGCTTAACGCGATATTTCTGGAAAATTACTCAACGGATAGCCCAGCTCAGAATCAGGCTCGGTATTTTGATAATTTTGTAGTCAGTACCGAACGAATTGGCTGTGAGGGAGATGCCCCTGTCGGTCCGGGCAACGTGATTAAGGTGTTTGGTGATTAAGGTTTTGTCTACGCGAATCCGTTGAGAATGAGCAGAAAGTTAGCAAGGGATTGTTCGGGTTTTGCTTTTTTACGATTTAGATAGAAGAAGTTTGGCGGTGAGCTCCGCCAAACTTTTCGTGTAAAAAAACTCAGTCAACTGTCGAGTTCAGTAAAAGTTTGTAGAAGGATCCTCTACAAGCCGCATTCTTTCGGGGTCTGACAGAATAATCTGAACCAATAATGCAACAAAAAACTGAACAATTCGGTTAGTAAGTGCTATTGTTGGTGAGTACTTACTTCTCGATCTCTAAAGGGTATATGTATAATAAACAACATCTGGAATTATTTTCTTAAGCTTGTCGAAATAGTCTTCTCTTAATATCAAATCACACCCTTCTAATCTTGGAATATTCGAATCCCATCCGACAAATGCAGAACCCTTGCTTATTAAGCTATCTCTCCAGCTTCTAAATTCTAAAACCACTTCACCATTAAGATCTAATGCCTTAAGACCATTCATGAAATTATCCAATTTCAGTTCAAGTAAATTGAGCAAAGCACTATTCATCCAAATTACACAACTAGCTTCGAGACTAAAGGGGTTGAGGCTTAATCCTTGAATAAAGGGCTTACCCACGCAGAAACTGTTGTCCCAAATTTTGTTTGAAGGAAACTGACTAGGTAAAGGGTTTACTTCAATCTTCTGGGGAAGCAAACCTTCGAATAACCGAGCAACATTAGTTTCCCGACCAAAATCCCCCAATACTAGTTCCCTTTCAAACTTGGATATGATTACGTAATTGTTCAAGTATGTAGGATCTTTATAACCGCTTATAACGTCAGTTGGATTTGGTGAGTTTGGTCTTTGGATTAAAGAGTTAGAAACAGCCAGAATTGTCTTAACATCCAATTTGACAGTCTCATCTATAACTATTTTCCTTTTATGTTCACTATGCAGATAATTGAATACCTCATTGAACAGCAAACTTTCAATATAAACATTAGGAGACAGTAACTGATGGGAGCGATTTGCGAATACATTGTGTTCGCTTTCTCGATATTTCATTTCTGTTTGCTTTTCGAATGCATCCATATCCATACCGGTGGTAGCCTCCAAAAATGAAAAGTACTTACTACGCCTAATGCTATCTAAGACCTGTCTATTCATCTTTCAATCCATTCAATATATCCCCTGCCACGTTGTGAATATATGCGTTACTAATGGCTTCAAGGCTCTTTAAGTCTTCCTTAATTCCATGAATCAACGATGACTGGCTGTTACTTACTATCTGCAGAAGCTCTAATATTGCAGAAATTATGTATTGGTTAAATAGCTTTGCATTGCGAAAAAACCACCTCAGTGGCTTTAAAAGAAGGGCGGCGTCATACTTGATCAAATAGGCTATAGCCGTAATGATTTCTCGTTGAACAAATGCGTCTAAGTTTTTTGATTTGCATAAAATCATAACAACTGCGAGCTCATCTCGACTCAGGTCGAAATCTATAATGCTATCTATATCGTCCCAACTAAAATCACTTTCATCGGGTAACCTATCTTCAATAAAATCAAAGCTCTGTTTATACATTGAAAGTACTATATCTTTCTCTAATCCCGCATACTCAAATGCAATTACCAAATTAGCGGTGAAATGATAGGAGTTAAAGTTTTTAGAAAGCACCTTTCTTAAAGTATTGGTCAATGCTACTAATGCACTATCTTTACTTATTTCTATAGCGCATTTTAATGACTCTTTATCAACAAAACCATTAAACCATCCATCCCTAGAAGAAGTGAAATTTAGAATGAATAGAGATATTTTGGTCTCGTCAGTCAATGGTACGTTGCCAATTAAAGCGCGCATTTTTGCATAATGACGTTGTGAATCTCTTGGGTAGCTTTTAGTTATTAATTTGGTTAAGACGGATATCGCATACTCTTCACTGTTTTTTTCGAGTAGAAAGAAGTACAAAGCATTGAGGTCATTTTCGTTTAGTATGTCTTTTTTGTCGTAATAATCTTTTAGTTCGTCTTCGGATTTTCTAACTCGAGATATATCTCTGCATAGGAATTCAGATAAGGTATCAGATAGATCTCGTTTTTCATTCATATTGCCAATGAAACTTTCCTTTTGTTTCTTTCTGATCTTTGAGTTGTCTATGCCAAAACGTTTCAACGTTTGATGTAAACGTAGCTCGGTACTACTATCTAGTGATTCACTGGAGTCATTCCAGTTTCTCGTTGATAAATTTATTAAAGATTGCTTGGCTATATTTTTATCTAAATCCTCAAGTTTACTAATTACATTTAGAAACCCATCAAGATATGAGTTTCTATTGTTTGTTGGAGACAATTTGTAGAGGAAATTCAGAATTATTGGGTTGATATCGCGGCTTGCGTTTAAATAGGAAACAAACATGTAATCTAGTTTCCAAAAGTACTCATTAGTTAGGAGTTCATTTGCTAAGTACTTAGTCGACAGTATATAGTCAGCCTCGGTCATTTTTTCGAACCAATCTATCGCTAGCCATCTAATACCTTTACCATCTTCCGTATGTTTCATTACTGCATCAGAAAGATATTTTAGCCTCTTGGAATATCTCAACGCAGAATCGTGGTCTATCCTATTAATTGACGTGATAGGCTCGATAATTTCACTTAGTGTTGTGTCCTTTCTAAAGGTATAACCCGTAATTAGTTTCAGTGCTTTCTTTAATTCATCCCTTGCTTTACCTAATTCATTCTTCTTTCCATATAGTATTGCTTTTTTAAAGGACATTTCTCCAATTTCACTATAAGTTTCATTTTCAAGATCTCCAAAGCCTTCATAGCTGTCAATTAAAAGTTGGATGTTGTTTTCATTTAAAAAACCATCTTCAATTATTGAAAGTGTTGGAAAAGGTACTCTATTTAATGCTCCTACAACCCGATTCCAAGCATCTGGTGATTTAATATGCTTTAAACTTTTAGTTATGGTCTTTCTTATCAATTCGCTGTTGCTGTGTGTGAAATCAACTGCTCTAGGCTTGCCTTTATAAGGCGATGTGTCGCTAGCTAAAAATTCGATGTTTTTAACTACCTCTTCTTCAATATCTCTTCGGTCAGCATGATGTTCAATTAGGATTAATCTAATGAAGTATTTGATCCAATTATGGAAAAAGTTTCTAGATGGGATGCTTTTTTCGAACTCAATTAGCGATTTTCTATCTAGCTCCAGGTAACACTTAGTATTCAAGTAAAGTCTGTCTAGATCATGATGGTTAATGTAGTCATTTTTAAAGTCGAGACTTAGCGGATCTGGGTTATTTTCTATCGCATTACTTTTTACCGGGATTGATTCTAGGCAGTTTAAGGATTCCAGGATTAAATTAATCTTTGTAGCAACTAATTTTGATTCGTCACCGATTTCAACTGTTCTGTAGCAATTTACGACTTCAGCAAACCCTCTTTGCTCGAAGACCTCTTCAATAAATATTTTGAAATAATCAGTGTAATTATCTGACAGTAGAGAATTGAAAAGACCAAATAAATCATTATCGACGTTGATTTGATAGCTCATGTAGTACCTAAAGGTTTCAAGAGGAATACCATTTTTAAAAAGGCTTTCTACCTCTTTCCAATAGGGCGAATAGCCGAAATTTTGTAGGATCCTAAAACCTTTGGCAGTGGTTATATCGCTATAATTCTTGTCGCCATTGAAGAATAGCAACGCATTTGCTCTCTCTGCTCCATATATAGTACAAATCGCTTCAAAATATAATTCAAAATTCTCTAAGAATTGGCTATAGTTATCTTCAGAGATAGTAGTGGCTACAGTTCGGTATAGTTCGCACGAATACATAAATAGTGGCCAGTCCATAAGCTCTTCAGAAACATATAGGAAATTCCTATAGTTATTCATTATCAAGGATTCTGAGTGTCCGTAATGTAGACTTTCAAGTAGAAAGTTTACACTGGCATACTCTCGTACTTTTTCGTATTGAGTAGATAAAATGAAATACTTAAAAAGGTACCTATAGGATTTATCGAACTCATAAAATCCTTTTTCAAGAAGCCAGTTAATTATGTATTCGTATATGTCATTTAGGTTAGCGACAGCAGTGAGTTTCTCGATATTAAATCTCTTAAAACTATCATGGTAAAGTTTTATTCCTCCTCTGGAATTGTTTTCAGCTAGAACAGGTGAGAGTACTTTTAAGTGTGAATCAAAGTGATGCTTAATAGGAGTTAATTCTTTGAGCTCCTTCTTGGTCACGGAAAATTCAAGGCAAGACAGAATTTCAGCAGTAATATTATTTTCTATCTGTCTAGTTAGGTATTCGTAGTAGTTTCCAAGATTAAAATCGTAATTAGGCAGGCTATCTATCAAGACTTTATCAACACTTCCCAAGTTACCAAGTGTTTTCAGTATGTAGGTTAAATACAGTGGATTTCCCTCACTTTTTTCATGAAGGAGTTCCGAAAGATGTTTTCCATCAAGTTCAATATCATCATATCCAAACCGCTCTAATAGCTTATCTGTATTTTCTTTCTCCCATTTAGGCAAATCTTCTTTTAGAAATTCGTGTTTTTCAGCCAAGTCCTGAACCTCAGCTGTCGGCTGTGAGCCTAGAATGAGGCTAACATTAGGTGGAAGGTCGATCTTTGATATGAATTCGATAATTCTGGTTTTTTCTTCTGAGAGAGTTGCAGAATTGCTCAAGACTCTGTTTATGTGATCTAGGCCATCCACAATTATGACGACAGGATCCTTGATATGTTGCAATAGGATATTTAGTTCACTTAAATTTGAGGCATATATTTGGTTCTTCGCTTTTTTTGAATCAGGAAAGATGCTTTCAATATCACTTATTAAATTACCAAAAAACACATCGGAACTTACTCTGCTTTCAAAATAAGTATCTTCAGTGCTCGTAAAACAATAGTGCCGTATGACGGCAAGATTATTTCTATTCAAGAACTCAATGAGATTTGTCAAGAACCATGATTTTCCTGATCCTGGTTCACCTACGAGTAATGTTTTTTTATTTGAGATGATGCTATCAACAAATGAACTTTGTCTTTTTTCCGAAAAAACATTTTTGCTCTGATCAATCTCAAATTTTTGCTCAATTCGGCCAAAGTCTGTTCTTACTCGAAGCTGATTTAAGATAACGTCAGCTGTAACTTGTTTAGTTCCTGTTCTATAAGCACCACTAAGTTTTGCTAATCTTTCTAAAAAGTCAGTTATATATACATCATCATTAGGATATTGCTCTATTCCAATTCTTCTGGCTTGATCTATTAGTAGACGCTCTAAATCACCGGGTTTATTAAACTTCAAGCTTGCTTTCGGTAGGGCGACCTCAATTAGCAAGTCTTCACAAAACTCGACAAACTCTCGTCTATCGATATTGTTTTCATTTACATAGTTCCTCAGACTATCCCAACGATTGAAGTTTTCAGGCGATTCTTCCCAGATACAATCGAGGTTCACCTTGTATAGCTTTGTGGGGAAGTCTTCAAAAGAATGTCCTACTGTTTGTGGTTCCAATACTTTTGTAATGCTTTCATCAGTAGGGTCTTCCCAAGCCAAACATAGCCTAAATTCAGTATATGGCGTTTTAAGCTCTTTCCATGTTTCAAATAGCCTATGTAGACCTAGGGAATAGTGACTATCAGCTGACAAATAGTCCTTTTTTAGTGATATAGCTGAGTCTTCGTCACTATATTTAATTTGCTTGCGCTGAACTTGGGCACCATTGAAAATCGTTAGATCATCAAATCGATCCGGTGTACTTCCTGTAGTATGTTTCTTGTCAATTGAGAACTCAGAGTTGAGGTTTCCTGCAATAATTTCCTTTAAGATAAAGTAACTTGTAATCAAGTCTTGATAGTCATATCCCTGATGTGCTTTATTTAGACCCAATTTTTAGTCCACCTTATATAGTCTGCTATTTAATAAAGTTACTGTTTTAGATTGCAGTGCTTTCACTGAAGAATGCATTTTCTATTTCTCTATTCTTTAACGCTTCATCAGTTTCACCATTCGTGGGTTGGTCATCGTGTTTGCAAAGGAGTTAGTGATACTCGTAGGTCTACTCGTAAGTAAGGCGGGATACGTCCTCTGCAATTAATCATTGTGAATACAAATTTTGCCATGACATGATTACTGTCGTAGTTGTTCTATTGAGTATTTACCGTTAGCCGTATTGCCATCTGTATCAAGTGACTCAAACGAAATGTTCACGCCCTTACTGTCAATATCAGTCTCAAAACAACTGTCTTGGTGTACGACTACTGAAATGATCTCTGTCGTTAAGTTGCAGTAGTAACGTGCACCGGAAAGGCTGAAATTTACGCTTCGGTCATTGGCCGTCTCAGCAGTTGCCCAGTTAAAAGTGGCATAGTCTGAATAAGTCTCTTCCCGCCAGTCTTCTTCGTAGTAAGTAATAGAGTCGGTAACTTGGTGAGTCTCATCATCGGCGTAGACATACAATGAATAGCTCAAAGTACCCAGGTCAGTTAGGTCGTTCGAAATCTTCTTTAAGCGGTAGTAACTGCTTCCCACCCACGATCGATACTCAAAATCACCTGCCGAATGCTGAGTGATGTCGTTTCCAGATGAGTAGGTGATATCGAGAATATTAAAGCTGTCGTCAGTTTTGACACGAGATCGCGTTGAGGTGCCAGATCGAATTCCTTCGTAATAGTAGTAGCGTTCTGTTGCGTCGTATTCCGCGGACATATGCAGTAGGAAATAGGTATCTGTTTGTTCGTTTAGCCCCACCCAAGTACCCGTTAGATCAGCAGTAGGGTTTGACTCTAAAAACTGATTGAGATAAGACCAGGTAAGGTTCCCGTCAATGTAGCGCTGGTTTTCAGGCAGGGGTTCATCTTCCGAAGATGGTTCTTCAAGACAGCTGCTCAGTAAGAGACCACTCATGATCAGTATCAGGATATTGATAAATGGATTAACTAGAAACTTCTTATTATTCAATGTGTTACTCCAATGTGGAGCCCACTTGAACTCCACATAACTTTGTTCGACCTTGCCATCTTGGAGGAATTGCTTTAGCGTGTCAATTTGATTCGAATTACCCGTATCAAGGCCTGTTGAAGTAGTTAAGGAGCCGCTTTGAAGGATTTAGATGACCACAAGAAAATCGCAGTATTGATCGATGCTGATAATGCTCAGTACTCCCGTATGAAGCCCATCTTAGAAGAGCTCAGTGCTCACGGACATATAGTGGTCAAGCGAGCCTATGGAGACTGGTCGACTGACTACCTAAAGAATTGGAAAACTGTCCTTAATGAGCTAGCAATTCAGCCTATTCAGCAATTTGCGTATACCACAGGCAAGAATGCTACTGACGCTTCCATGATCATCGATGCCATGGACTTGCTCTATTCAGAACGTTTTGACGCTTTTGCGCTGGTTTCGAGCGATTCTGATTTCACCAAATTGGCAGCACGCCTGAGAGAATCGGAGATCTTTGTGTTTGGCTTTGGTGAGAAGAAAACACCAGTGTCCTTCCGTAATGCTTGTGATGACTTCACATTCACTGAGGTGTTAGACGTTGAGGAAGAAGCCGTTCCTGAACAGCCTCAAAGCAAGCCAATCGGCAAGCATAAAAAACTGGTTCAGCTGTTCACGCGCGCCTGGGAGCAGTATCAAGATGATACCGGTTGGGCAACGCTTGGGGTGGCAGGGAGCTTCGCAAAACGTTCTAACCCGGATTTCGACCCTCGTAACTATGGTGCCAGTAACCTCTCTAACTTGATTAAAGAGCTCAAACAGGATTTTGAACTCAAGTTGACCTCTGGAAAAAGCTTCAAATAAGCGCACCATCGTGATGTATCGCCCAGTGATTAATATTTAGAAATTAGAATATGGACGAAACCTTCATAGTTTCGAGTTATGGAAGTGCTTATTTAAGATTGAAGCCGTCAAGCAAGTCACAGAACGTAACTACAAGATTAGCGAGGTTGCTGATCGATTAGGTGTGACCACTAAAAGCCTTCACGACTGGATAAAGAAATACGGTGACTCCAGCTCTCAGCATCACACCGCACTTACTGAAATCTGACACGGGCTTTCACTATGTGATATCTGTCAAAAATTCCCAAGATGACAGCAAGCAAGTGCTTAAAGGTTTTGCAAATGAGCATTTCAAGACTGAATATGCAGCGATATATTATGCAACGAAAAGGACAGAGGAATTTGCTCTAAATTTCAACCACATGGGCGTTATACATACAAATGCGAGTAAAGCTGTAGAAGAATCACAGAAACAAGCCAACAAGACCAACCAGAAAACTGTGGTTCTGGAACGAAATTTAGGTGGCTACAAAACTTACCGTGTTGCTCCAAGAGACTCATTTAGCCTCGACGATGCTTTTGAACTGTATGCGTTGAGCAAACCGAACACGAGGCCTATACTTTAAAGGAGAGTAATTCGAAAGTACGAACTCCCAATCGAGACATCACACCATCGCTTTCTATGTGAATTGGAGAACAGGAATGACCACAATTGATGACGTACTAAAATACCTATAATGTACTCTAAAAGGCCTGCAAAACATTACTGGTGCGGAGACAGAAGTTCGACGGCTGCTCAAGCTGGGATGGTCTGCTGAAGCTATTGCACGTGAAATTGCCCGATTGTTTCCTACAATATCGTTTCGGCCTGAACACGAGCCTGCACTGAAGAGAGCCCCTGGCGGTCGATCAATGGATTTTTAGAAATTTGGCGGGCGTTTCGATTTGACGAACTAAGCATGGCCGCCATCGAGAACCTAACTATTGTACCCTGTGTGATGACCTTTTTTTTCCATTCCAGTAAAGGCGATCGAGAAAACTTAGGCCGAACGGTTCGAGTGCCGACCCTAAATGCACTTTCCCCGGTCAGCACAGTTAATAACTGGCTTCCAGCGAGTAAGCTATCTACTGGGCTATTATTCCGGAAGGTCGAACGAACCGGAGTAATCGGAGCCAAAGAGCTGCAACCCAGCAGTATTCCACCGTTGATCAAGAAGACGTTTGAGTCAGCCGGGATCGAAGGTTTTGAACAGTTCAGTAGTCATCCCCCGAAATGCGGATTCGCCACTTGGGTTGCAGATAACGGCTAAGACGCAAAAATGCTCATGGAATATGTCGGATGGGAGGATGCAACAATCGCCTTGACGTAGGTCGAAGTGAAAGACCCATTTACGCCACCCAGGTCGAAAGGATCGCTATTAAAAACGCATACCTCTACTTGAGATAGGTTCGGTGTAAATGGTTTTTTGTAAAATTATTTCTGCGACTATAACATGATATTGCAATAACCATGAATAGGAGGAAAAGATGTCTGAAGAAGATGATTTATCGCATTGTTTGAGGCGCATAAATCTGACCGAGGAAGGCTGGTATCTCTATTTAGTTGGCAGTCCAGGTAAAAACGTTTTTAAGTACGGTATTACGTGCAAACCTATCAAGTATAAGATATCTCACTTAAAGACAAAAAACTATGCAAGCTGTGTCGATTTTCCCATTGAAAACCTTTCCCTACTTTGGACCTCGAAGAGCATGAGTGAGACTTCAGCTCGTGACATTGAATTGCTTTTCTTCGGCATGCATCAAAACCGAATTGATGCCATTTGGTGGAAGGGCTCGCGTAGGTATGAAATTATCTCGGGGAATCTTGAACAAATAACAAACGAGGCTGAGCAATTCATAGAATTTTATGACCCTACATCAATAAGGTGCTGGTCCCCTTTGAAGGAAAATGGATATCATGAGTTTGCGATGTGGCACATATTTGAAGAAAAGGACTGTCCTAATGTTACACATATAAGAAAGGGGAAAGAAGATATCCCTGCCATTGACATAGCCGTTATCCACAATAGCCACAATTTTGAGCATCGCTACTCCGTCTGGGGGAGTAATCGTCAGATTTCAAATGTCTTTGAGTTAGCAGGTGAAAAACGGGGTTCTCGCGGGGATTGGTACATTGTGAAAATGAACTGGCGCAAATTTACAGATGCTTTTGCTACGATAAATCAAAGTCCGATCCATTCAAGATACGCAACAGGCCTTAGGTACATGGAAAGCTCTACTTTTTCAAAACACATGCCATCAACACCTGTCGCTTCGAAAATTTTAGATCTGGATGAAGATGAGTTCAAATTGTTCTAGTTCATGTGGAGATCCGCGTCAATCTCGATTAGATTGAGTGGCGGCCTGAGAAGCAAGAAGCGAGAAAATTCCGGGCTGTGCTGTAACACCCAGGAACCCCTCTATCGTAAGGATTTTATTTATCTGGGCTGGTTATCAAGCATTAATTGTAGTTTGATAGGGTTAAAAAGGGCTTACATAAATGAATGAAATTAACTTGTTTATAGCTGATTGGCTCCATGCTTACGGCATTATTCAAACTGTAGTAGGTGTTTCTATCGGCGTGATACTCAGTCCCTATATAACCTCCTATGTTAATCAAAAAGGGAAAAATAGAGCTGCATTTGAAGATCGCCAATCAATGGATCAGCTGGATATCAAGAAGGAGCAGCAAAAAATTAACCAACAACAACGAACATTATTGTACAACGAATTTTATGCAAAGCTGGACAATTACCACGCGACTAACTATGACAGTTTTACTGCGGATCTACCGCGAATCATAGGTGCATTATTCTCAGGCCTAGTTGATGGGTGCCAGGAGAAAGCATATAAAGATTTTGCTGAACATTTCATTCCTTTACTAAAAGAACTAAATAGAGAGTTTACCGAAATAGTACATGAATCAAATCGTTTCAAAATGTTTGCCTCTACGCAGGTTATAGCCATTTACTCCAACTACGTAGAAGCTGTTAAATCTGCCAATATGGCCATGGACGGTTTCATAAAAGTTATGTCGAATGGCTCTACGTTTACTGATACTTCACCCTTAATTCATGAGCAGCTTATATTAGTTACTCAGGCGTCTGCGCCGTTGACCGGCCTACGAGATGAATTGCAGGCGGCTATGAGGCGTGAATTAGGAATTAGCTAGGAGTAACATGCTAAGCAGTTTTGAAGCGTGGATATTTCCGCTAATAATGATCCTTAAATGAAATACTGCACACCTTGCATCAGGTGTCCTGTATCCAGGCTCAACACCTGCAAATACCGCTCTGTTTCTCTTACACTGGCATGGCCTAACCAATTCGAAATCACCCGTATGTCTCTACCATGCAGCAGCGCGTTAACCGCAAACGAATGCCGGAACGTGTGTGGCGTGACCGCCACACCAGGACCATAACTTTCCTTCATTACATCAAGAGTTGCATCCACCCAGCGCTGCACGGTTCGTGCGGATACCGCTTTGGGTTTTGCGCGAGCACTCGAGTTTTTTGCTAGGGTCTTGCTCTGAAAAATCGGCGCGTCTTGACCGCCCCGATGATTGCCGAGGAAGCGTTTCAACATAGCCCAATAGTGCAGGTCTACGACTGGCACCAGGCGAAACGGTTTTTTGCCACGTTTCTTGGCCGTGGGCAGGGCGATGCCTTTGCCCAGGTGTTCGTCATCGATGCAGTGACCAGGCGTTAACGCCAGGACTTCCGAAATCCGGCCACCTGTTACCCAGAGCGTCGCAAACAGCACGCGCCGTTGCTCGGTGCTCGCGCACTCAAAGAACTGGCTGACCTCCGGGAGCAGTAAGTAAGACAATTCCGGGTCGTGCTGCAACACCCAGGGACGTAATTTTAAATAGCGCGCCCAGTCGATCACGATCTCCTGTTGCGGAATGGCGGTGACCAGGGCGGAAAGATCCCCGGTTGCCAGCAGCGACGGCGAGGGCATTGCAGCAGGTAGCTGGCCGGTGAATATATCGGGGGTGTCGGGATCATGATTACTTATCATTGATGCACACAAATTTCATTTTCAGCGTTTGAATGCATGGATAGGCAGCCCACAAACTTATTCGGTTAATGTCATAACCTTTAATGAGAACGTTTAATATTGTATCGCGGAACCTTTTTTCACATCTGCAACCAAAGATAATGTGCTTGAGCTCCTGGTGACCAAAATTTAGTGCAGCGCCACGAGTATTTTCTGACTCTTCGAGGGTGCTAAAATAGCGAACTTCATTTTCATATCGCCACGCTGAAGACTTAAATTTTTTCGCAAAGTTAGCTAGCTCTAATATGCTTCGATCGGAGTTGCCTGTTTGTAACCCCATTAATGGTCGATCATTCTTAATCTCCTCTAGGCATTTAGCTATGGCCAACTGCCTTTCTGATGCATCGGTAGAGTAGTGCACTTTGGTGCGAGTCTTCCGATCAAACTTATGAGGATCTGGCTCTACGTTTTGATCAAAATCAAACCCAAGTGCAACACCTTTATGATCGTCAGCATAGTGTGCCCACATCAGCAACTCGGTTTCGGGTTGTACTTCTTTATCGGATAGACTCAAGGAAAGAACACCCTGCTTAATCTCTTTCAGCATGGCGTGCAACTTGAGTACTTGCTTCGACACTTGGGAAGGTGAAAATAGATCCTGTATGTAATTGTCATCTACCTTCGATATGAATGGGTCGAAGAATAGCGAAGGGTTGTTGTCAAATGGGTCGTTTAGTGTTGACGCCTCAGGAAACCACAACTCTTGATTGATCAATATGCTTAAAGTGTCTTGATTTGGCGCTCTAAACTTCCACTCAATATCTTCGAACGGGTAATCAGTCATCGCTTGTCCTTATAATTGTCCTTGGTTTTCATCGTCAACCGACTGCAGAACGGCTCCTAAATTGTCGCTTTCGCTCACTATCGGGGTTTTTACGTCAACCTGTCAAGGGCTTTGGCGTCCTGCAGCAGCTGGCCCGCCGGCTTTTTCGCCTGGTCACGATCGATCCGGGAATGCGGGAAAGTCTCTGTTCATGCGGGGTGTCGAAAAGGTCGGCGCGAAAGTCGGTTAGGAAGGGCAATGTCGCAAAATACAAGGTTTTGCGACATAGGTGTAGATATGTATGCCTTTGGCGTTAGTTGGCGAGAACGTCGCTATCTGACACCAAAATTTTGTTAAATTGAAGTTTTAATCAAGGTTGAGCCAGTTACAGAAGCCAGGTGGTCCTTGTTTGCCCGGGCAATCCATTGTAAAGACGTCAGCACAGAACCGACAGTTCTGTACACCCAAAGCTCCGTCAGTAGCAATTTTAGCTGGGCACACTTCGGTATATAGTTTTTTAGCCGAGCTGAAACACGTTGCTATCGGGTCAGGATCACATATTTCAGGCGAGTAGGCTGATTTGATCACCTCCGCCATATTGAATTTTTTGCAGATGTCATCCGCTATATAATCAGTGGAAGGAGGCAGTGATGGGTAGCATAATCCGTCCAGACCATGAGTGAACCCTTCGGGACATAAGATTTCCCAAGTCTGACTGTATTGGTGATTGACTGGCTCAATTGCACATGAGCCGGTGTCTTTGTTCATAAATCTCGCCGTGATTTGGCGGGTAGTTGTGTTTTGGATTTCACTCCAGGACGGACATCCATTTTCGATATTTGCTATGCCACATGAGCCATATTCAGGATAACCATACGGGTACCAGTCCCAGTAGCTATAAACAGACGTGCATACGTCTTCAGGGGAGTTGAATATTTGCCCATTGGAACTTACCTTGGCCTCCACAGGTGGGGGGAGTTCGATGTCTTGTGCATAGCCGCTTGAGGCGAATAGAACGAGAATTGCTGATACTAAAAACCTTTTCATATATTTCCTTGATTGTGCTTTGGTGCGAGCTCGTTTTATATCACACTTTTAGATTCATAAATGCTTGGTTTGACGCTTCTCAGCATGAGTCATGTCAACGCCAGTGTAAAAAAAACACATCGGAAAGTTCCGCAACTACTAACTTTTGCGACGCCGTTGCACAGTGGAAGACGCTGTTGATCAATAATGCCGCTGCGCTTTAAATAGGTTAATACTAACTCTCAGAATCTAAACTCAGGTTCGGCACCCATCGACCCGACGTGCTAGATTGTTCGGGTGACATGCCTGAACGATCAATTGGGCGCTCGGTTGTTTGCCAAGTGCGATTACCGGCATGTGCTGCACGAAACTTATTTTTGCCCCCTTGTTTTGCCCAGGGAAGATCGCGCGTCACCAATCGGGCAGCCAGATCGAGATTCGTACAGGCGATTTCGTGGCGTCCTGGTGGTCCATCAGACCTTAGTCTACGGCGTTTAGTCGCAGGTTCATTAGACGATGCAGAATCTTCTCCTGTTGCTTCCTCTGTCGCTTGTTTTTCTTTTAAACTTGCAAAATACTCGTTGAAGGCGTCAACTAGTGCCATCCAACGTGCCTCGAATATCTCTAAAGCGCCTTCAGTGCGATAGTCCTCAGCTAAAATCAATGGACCCATTTCAGATTTACATTGACTCACTTCTGGTGGTATATCATTGGCGTTTGATTGTTCAGCATTATAAATAATGAACCTTAAGCGGTCGTAGTAGTCTGAATATAGCTTAGCCTTCTCAGCGACCTCGTTTTCATCTACGTTATACACAGAGACATCGGGAGGCGTATTTGGACCAAATTGATAAGATTTAAATGGGTGTAAAATCGCTTTTTGACCCCGGTAGCTCACGCGCTGCTCTCGACCCATACTCAAGTTGTGATTCATCGACACTTGTTTATCGGGCTGATCAATTGCACTGTATAAGCTGTTTTGTTGCGTTAATGCAATGCTTGTCTGTTCCTCATTAATCGACCAGGTATTACGTCCATCTACACCCTCACTCGATAAGTAGGGGTTTCCGTTAAGGTCATGTGCGCTTAGAAACGAGTACTGAGTGCCTCCTTGCGTGATACGTCTTTGGATAGGGTTCGCCCCGGATTGAGTGCTATTCCGCACGGAATAGGGGTTGTTGTTTGAGTATTGATTGTCGCTGTAATTGTTGGCAGCCTTTTGAAGGACTCTTTGTGTTTGCGACACTTGTCGATTGTCAATGAAATGAGCTGCATTCTGTTTAGGAGAGTTTGCGTTTGCTTTATTAAAAGGCAAAGCATCCCCCTCAGAGCGGTTATCAAACTTTGGCAGCAGTTCTCTTTTGACCGCAGTGTCGGGTCGATTATCTTTAAGTCCAATAGCTGAAGCTGATGGGCTCTTGGTCTGTTCATTTGGTTTTATGGTGGGGGATTGAAAAATTTTTTCCGACATGGAGTTTCCCTTCTAATAAGCAAGAGCAATTTCACCCTAACTAAAACAGTGAGTTTTATGACATCTCTGAAAAAATCGTAAGTTCATCCAGAGATCGTTGAGAAAAACATGAAATGTCGCTTCTCTTTTTGGTCATCATGTCAGATCAGTCTAGGCCAGTACCAAGAGACTTAATTGCTTCCAGAATATCTTTTACCTGAGTTTCACTAGATGCTTCGATAGTCAACGTTAGTATCCTCAACCAAATTTTGGCTACATGAACTATTGAAATGGATATTAAAAACAATCCTATTAAGATGAACCCAATTCCTTGATTTACAGAAAAAGAAACATAGAAGTGTTCGCCGAAACCAGCCACACACAGAAATCCAAATATCACGAACAACCAACTTGCCACAGCGAACCTGGCTGCACTCACTCCGTCTTTTCCTGCTTCTTGAATTTCATAATCAGCACTCATCCTCAAATCCTTCAATAGTTTGATGATCGAAAGTATAGTGCACTCATTCGGTAATCCCCCCGGAAATTAACAGGGGTAAAAAGTAGAGTTTTCTCGTAACCTATACGCAAGAGATTCTGCTATGAAAAAATCACGTTTTACCGACAGCCAGATCCTGGCCATTCTGAAACAAGCTGAAGCGGGCACGCCAGTACCAGAGCTGTGCCGGGAGCACGGCATGAGTAATGCCACATTCTATAAGTGGCGCGCCAAGTATGGCGGTATGGACGCATCGCTGATGGCTCGCCTCAAAGAACTTGAAGACGAAAACCGTCGCTTGAAAAAGATGTATGCCGAAGAACGCCTCATGTCTGAGATCCGCAAGGAAGCGCTTGAGGGAAAGTTATAAAGCCATCACATCGCCGAGAGATGGCGTGTACAGCAATTCAGCAACATGGCTTGACGATTCGAGAGGCGTGCAGGGCTTTGGGCATCAGTGAAACCTGTTTCCGTTATCAAGCCAAGTTATCGACTAAAAACGCCGAGATCGCTGACTGGCTCATTAGGTTGACCCATAACCAGAAGAATTGGGGCTTTGGTCTGTGCTTTCTGTTCCTGCGCAATGTGAAAGGCTATGGCTGGAACCACAAGCGTGTGTATCGGATCTACAGGGAGTTGGAGCTTAACCTGCGCATCAAACCGAAGAAACGGGTCGTTCGAGAGAAGCCAGAGGCCCTAGCTGTGCCCGAGGCCATCAATCAGTGCTGGTCAATGGACTTTATGCATGATCAGCTCGAAGACGGCCGTACTTATCGCCTGTTCAATGTGCTGGATGATTTTAATCGCGAGGGGCTGACCATTGAAGTGGATTTGTCTTTGCCAGCTGAACGGGTTACAAGGGCACTGGACCAAGTGATTGAATGGCGAGGTAAGCCACGAGTATTGCGTTGCGATAATGGCCCGGAATACATCAGTGGCACCTTGGCTATTTGGGCAGAAAAGCGAGGTTTCCACCTGAGCTTCATCCAGCCGGGTAAACCACAGCAAAATGCCTATATCGAGCGCTACAATCGAACAGTACGTTATGACTGGCTGGGGCAATATCTGTTCGAGAGCATTGCGCAGGTTCAAGACCAAGCCACACGATGGTTATGGACGTACAACAACGAGCGACCTAATATGGCGCTCGGCGGCATAACTCCAAAAATGAAATTGGAGCGTGCTGCCTAATCCTCTACTTTTAACTCAGTTTAAAAATGGGGGGGATTACCGAGTGATCAAAAGTGAAGATGAATTGGCGGCTTGCATAGAATGCCAAAGTCTTTCCAAGCTTCTATCTGTGAGAGAGAAATTTGAAGCCTATGCGCAATCATTGAAAATCGCCAGCGAGCATATTCAAGAATCTAAAATTGAAGGGTATGCCTTAGTTGAAGTCGAAGCGAACATAGGTGTTGTCCAGATAACGTTATTTCCATCAGATCAAGTTGCAGATGCTGAGCTTTTGTTTATTGACTGTGAAAAAAGGGCTGTCGGAAGCAAAGGTATTTTAATTGCGTTAGTGTCTTCTAGCGCGATTGGGGGTATCAAGGAGGCATATCCTAACTTTTTGCGGATTCAAGCATATTCACATTACACCTTGAACTGCTAAAACCGTATTCCTTCTGAAAAACTGCGCGAAAGAATGGCTAGGTTTCTGGCTCAGATTGCCGGCTATAAACCCTAGCCAATTTGTTTAGTTTTATTTCTCACTTTGTTCAAACTTCATTCGCATTGTTCAATGTCCGTTTGCATAGTTCAAGCTTCATTCGCACTGGCCAATGTTTGTTCGTATCGTGCAAGCTTTGACTGCAATCGACATCAATCAACCTCAACCGTTAAATCGAGATCCGCCAAGTCGCCTTTGCTTTCGAGCCAATTTTTTCGGTCTCCGCTGCGTTTTTTTGCCAGTAACATGTCCATCATTTCCATGGTCTGTTCCGGGTCTTCAATCGTCAGCTGGACCAGTCGGCGGGTATTCGGGTCCATGGTGGTTTCGCGCAATTGCAGAGGGTTCATTTCACCGAGACCCTTAAAGCGTTGAATCTGGATTTTCCCTTTTTTCTTTTCTGCCTGCAGTCTGTTCAGAATGCCTTCGCGTTCTTCGTCGTCCAGTGCGTAATAAACTTCTTTACCAATGTCGATACGGAACAAAGGTGGCATGGCCACATAGACGTGTCCCTCTTCCACCAGTTTGCGGAAGTGCCTGACGAATAAAGCGCACAGCAATGTGGCAATGTGTAAGCCGTCTGAGTCGGCGTCGGCCAGAATACATACTTTGCCGTAACGCAACCCTTCTATATCGTCGCTGTCTGGGTCAACCCCTAAGGCGATAGCAATGTTGTGTACTTCGTCACTGGCCAGCAGTTCACCGCTGTCAACTTCCCAGGTATTCAGGATTTTACCGCGCAATGGCATGATCGCCTGGAATTCTCGGTCTCGGGCTTGCTTGGCTGAACCACCTGCCGAGTCACCTTCCACCAAAAATAACTCGCCGCGCATCGCATCGTTACCGGAACAGTCCGCCAACTTGCCAGGCAGCGCCGGACCGGTTGTCACTTTTTTACGAGCGACCTTTTTGGCTTTACGCATGCGTGCGTTGGCGTTTGAAATCGCCAGCTCGGCCAGTTGTTCGGCCAGGTCAGTATGTTGATTCAGGTACAACGCGAAAGAGTCTTTCACCACACCAGAAATAAAAGCAGATGCCTGGCGAGACGATAAACGTTCCTTGGTTTGACCGGCAAATTGTGGGTCCTGCATTTTAAAACTGAGTACGTAAGAGCACTTATCCCAAATGTCTTCCGGTCCGAGCTTAACGCCCCGAGGTAACAGGTTGCGGTATTCGCAGAATTCCCGCATGGCTTCCAACAAGCCCTGCCGCAAACCATTGACGTGGGTACCGCCTTGTGCGGTCGGAATCAGGTTGACGTAGCTTTCATACAGGCCCTCTCCGCCTTCGGGTAGCCATTGTACGGCCCAGTCTACGGCCTCTTCCTGACTGGAAAACGATCCGACAAATGGGTCTTCCGGCAAGGTTTCAAACACCGACGTACTGGCCAGCAAATAATCGCGTAGGCCGTCTTCGTAGTACCAGGTTTCGGTTTCGTCCTTTTCTTCATTGCGGAAGTTGATGCGTAAGCCCGGGCAGAGTACCGCTTTGGCTTTTAATACGTGGCGCAAACGGCTGGCCAGGAATTTTCCAGTATCGAAGTAGGAGGCGTCTGGCATGAAGCGGACGGTAGTGCCTGTGTCTTTTTTGGCGCAAGTGCCAATGACTTCCATATCGGTCGCTTTGTTACCGTCTTTGAACGCCATGCGGTGAATCTGGCCGTCGCGTTTTACGGTAACTTCGAGCATGAGCGACAGGGCGTTTACAACGGAAACACCTACACCGTGCAAACCACCGGAAAACTGATAGTTTTTGCCAGAAAACTTGCCACCGGAATGAAGGCGGGTCAGGATCAGTTCCACGCCCGGAATGCCGTGCTCAGGGTGTATGTCGACCGGCATACCCCGGCCATTATCGGTCACGCTGAGGGAGCCGTCTTTAAACAGGACAACGTCAATTTGATTGGCAAAACCGCCCAAGGCCTCATCGACCGAGTTATCGATGACTTCCTGCGCCAGATGGTTAGGGCGCGTGGTGTCGGTATACATACCAGGACGTTTACGGACTGGGTCCAGACCACTGAGAACCTCAATGGCTTCGGCGGAGTAGTTATTTTTGCTCATCGGCCACGGTGCCTTATAAAAAAACTAATAAAATCAAGGTGGTTAGGATAGCGGAAAGGGGGAGATTAAGTAAGTCGTGGCAGCGAAGATGTCCAGTGAATTTTCCCTGAATTACCAGTGCAGAAGCGGGGAGCGCCGGCGGCAGGTCGGGGATCACCAAACCGCCGGTTAAAACGGGCTTTAGTAGCCTTTTTGTGAGTAATCTATTTCGAAGTCCACGCCTTCGATGCGACTCACGGTGGTGTCTATGCTGCCATCAGGGTTCAATATCAGTTTGCGGAAACCGGGGCCCAGCGAGTCGATACCAAAATCCTGGCTTTTTGGCTTGAATTGAACACAGGTCGACGGTGTCGACATGAAGCGCACGCCATTAATTAATTCGTCGCTTTCCTGATGCACATGCCCACAGACAACGGCGCGCACATTGGTGTGTTGTTTCAATAGATCGGTCAAGGCATCCCGGTTGCGTACGCCAATCTGGTCGATCCAGCGGCTGTGCATCGAAATGGGATGGTGGTGCAGAGTGACCAATATGTGTTTATCGGAATATTGGCTTAGTGCCTGCTCGAGGATGTCCAGCTGGTCTTTGGCGAGATTGCCATAAACGCGCTCTGGCACAATTGAATCGAGCATGACAATGACCCAGTCGCCTAACACATACACCGGTTCTGCGTGGTCGAGCCCTTGCACCGCTTCGGTCATATTGGCTCGGGAGTCATGATTGCCGGGGATCCAGCGCATGGGGGCATTAAGTGGGTCGATAAAACGCAAAAAATTCTTGTAAGCCTGAACGCTGCTGTCTTGTGCGATATCGCCAGTCGCAATGATGAGGTCGATTTCCGAAACTTCCTGACGAATCTGGTCGACAATTAACTTGAGACTGTTTTCAGTGTTCATCCCGAG
The DNA here is from genome assembly GCA_050293765.1 of Reinekea sp. GTDB lineage: Bacteria > Pseudomonadota > Gammaproteobacteria > Pseudomonadales > Natronospirillaceae > Reinekea. Next base: position 153,742 of record JBNKNI010000001.1, on the reverse strand, counting down.
CAGAGTACCTTCTTGTGTCGCATGAAGGTGCGGGTCGGTGATCTGAACCAGAGTAAAGGCCTTTTGCATTACTGCCAATGTTCCATATCAAAAAAGGTTGTTCGGGTAGTATTACAAAAGAGTGTAGCCAAAGTCATCAAATCTGCACAAATCTTAGTCTTATTCGTGACCTAGTCTTCAAAATACTGTACGAAAATTTAACCGGTGACCCGCTATTGGCTGGAATCTGGTACCCACTCATCCCGAGTTGCGCCATGTGTCAGCAAGTGGCTGAGCCATTCTGCCAGATAATGATTGGCTTGTTCTTTCTCATCGATCTGGTACATCTGATCGTTCGGGTAACGGTACACACCAGCCAATTGCTTACCCTGACTCAGCTCCACGACCTCGGCCATGCGTGCATCGGAATAAAGGCGCACCGTCAATTCAACGCTGTTCATGGGTTTCGGTACGGTGTGCAGCGTTTTTATCAGTTTCAAGGTAGTGGTGTATTTGAACCGTTCGAGAATGTCGATTTCAACGTCGATACGATTGTGGTGCTGATCCAGCCAACTGAATTGATAACTGGGTTTGGCGAAGTCCTGCAACAATCGTTGCAGACGTACAAAATTGGCTTCACACAACGCCCCATGTTTGGCGATGTCCGGAATGTATCTCTTCATGCCCATTCATCTTTCAATGTCGATTCATGTAGCTGCAACCACTGAAGTGCGATGATGCTGGCCGCGTTTCGGATGCTGCCGTCATTAATCATTTGATAAGCCTCCTGCAGTGAGGTCGTGAATACCCGGATATCTTCACCTTCTTCTTCTAAGCCATGTAAACCGCTGGCAATGGAACTGTCAACTTCTCCGACATACAAATGAATACGTTCGTTGGTACCACCGGGTGATGGCAGGTATTCCATGATTTTCTTCAAACGAGCCAAATGCAGCCCGGTTTCTTCGAACGCTTCCCGTTTGGCGACCTGCTCCGGTTGTTCATCTTTATCGATCAATCCGGCAACCAGTTCAATGAGCCAAGGATTGCCATCACGAAGCGCACCGACCCGGAACTGTTCGATAAAAACGGCTTTGTTGCGCGGCAAATCGACCAATAGCACACAAACAGCATCGGTCCTGTCCATCAGTTCGCGATTTATGGTTAACTGTCCGCCATCGAAACGTTGATGCCGGATCGTCAGTTGATCCATTTGGTAGAAACCCCGGTATAAAGGTTCCTGATGCTCGATCGTGAAGGTAAAGCCTTCCGTATCACGTTTCATAGATGCTTACTCATTAATTTCGGTGTTGTGACTTTTGGCGCTGGTGCTTCCAGTCAGCATAGGCGAGTATTCGCCGTCAATAGTTAGTAAAACAATGTGCAAATTATAGTGCCTGTGATATGGCACCGGCATAATGAGTTCATTACCCCACGTATTGCAAGTTTCGAGACGGACAAATGCAGAAAAAAACTTTGATCGCTAGCCTGGCCCTGGCAGCAGTAACGACCCACGCGGCAGCCTCACAGTCGTTAATTGAAACCTATGAACAGGCGGTGGCCAATGATCCGTCACTGGCGATTGCGCAGTTTGAAGCGGAATCAGCTCAACAGGATGTTGTCAGCGGTTTTGCCAATGTTCTGCCGAAAGTCTCTGCCAGTGCAACCTATGGTGTTGGCAGTGATTCCAGCAAAGAATCCTTTCTGCCTGACTTTGACAATCAACGTATTGGAGCGTCCATTACGTTAAATCAAAACATTTTCGTATTGGCTGCTTTTACCGCCTACGATGCTGTTAAAGTGAATGCGACCATCAAAGAATTGCAGGCCGTTCAAGCTGAACAGAATTTGTTAGTTTCTGTCGCCGAAAAGTACATCACTGCTTTGCGGGCCAAAGATGCTCTAGCGGTATACACCGCGCAACTGGAAGCGGTCGAGCGTCAATACGAACAGACTCAGCAACGTTATGACGTTGGTCTGGTCACCATTACGGATGTGTTGGATGCCAGCGCCACGCTCGATCAAACCCGCGTAGGGTTGATTCGTGCCGAGTCGCAATACGATATTGCACTTCAACAACTCTATACCGTGACAGGTTCTATTCCAGAAGGCGTGAAAAGTATTTCAGCGGATGTCCCTGTAGAAGCACCGTCGGCGGAAGGGCAGCAGAAGTGGATTGACTATGCCGTTGCCAAACACCCGGATGTGGTTATCGCCCAGCGCGGTTTGGAAGTTGGCCAATTGTCGTTAAAAGCGGAGAAAGAAAACTTACTGCCTTCTGTCGCGGGATCCATTAGTTTCGACTACTCAGATGGTTTTGGACAAGACATCCCCCTGTACGATAATGAAAACGAAATCAACTGGAGTGCCAGTTTTGGTATCCGCATCAATGCTGATCTCTATAATGGTGGTGCTAATAAGGCCAGAATTGCTAAACAGGGTATCGCGAACAACATTACCGAGCAGAACATTGAGATGCTCAAGCGTGGTATCGCGGTTCAGGTAGCGAACCTGTACCGAACCGTCCGCGCTGATGCACAAAATGTCGATGCACAGAAGCAGGCCCTAAAATCTCGTGAAAGTGCGTTGCAGGCAACAACCGTTGGGTATGAAGTCGGCACACGTAATATCGTTGAAGTGTTGAATGCTCAGTTGGCCGCGTTTAATGCACAGAACGCACTGAATAACGCTCGCTACGATTACCTGTTGAACTTGCTCAAGCTTAAACAGCAAGCCGGTCAGTTATCTTTGGCTGATCTGGAAAGCATTGAAAAATACTTGGTTGATTAACAGACCCTCATTAAGAAAGCCCGATGGGAAACCATTCGGGCTTTTTTTGTGCCTGGTTGCAGCAGTGGATATGTTGTGGCGAGTTGTCAGTAGTGCAGAGTTTGCAGCGGTCGTTGCTCCATATCGTGGCAGTACTGTCGGTAGTGCTGAACAGATTGTTCTGCGTTGATGATTTCAAAGCGGATACGGGCGCCCTGGGTCAACTGCGCCAGAGTATCCAGACTTGAGCTGATCACCGAACCGATTTTCGGATACCCGCCAATGGTTTGTCGATCGCGCATTAGAATAATCGGATTGCCGTCGCCGGTAATTTGAATGGCACCAGTGCAGATGCCTTCCGATGTTAACTGCGGCAGCCGTGTGTTGATCTTTTCACCTTCGAGCCGATAACCCATGCGATCGTTTTGTTTGCCAACAAAAAACTCACTGTTGAGTATTTTTTGTTGTTCCTGTTCGGTGATGTCGGCCCATTGATAGCCGGGTACAAACTGCATCACAGCATGCTTTCGCAGGCTCGGCTGGGCGCGGTAATCCAGCTTGAAGCGAGGCATCAAGCTGCAGGGTTCGGCGTCGAGAATCTGCTCTTTCAGCAGTGCCTGGCCAAGTCCTTCCCGTATCACTGTTGCCTGACTGCCAAACCAGGAGGCTTCGCGCAGCCCACCACACACAGACAAATAGGCTCGCACTCCTAAGGCAGCAAATCCGATGCTGATGACATCGCCTTTGCGTACCGGATGGCTTTGCCAAAGTGCTTTGGGTTGGTTATTAATGGAAAAAGGGCAAAAGGCGCCGGTGACCGCAATGGCGGTGTCGTGCAGACATTCCAATTCCAGCCCGCCGAGCGTGATTTCGAGCGCGGCCGCATCCACCGGATTGCCTACTAATCGATTCGCCAGCGCAAAGGAACGTTTGTCCATTGGTCCGCCTTCGGTTAAACCCAGATGGGCGTAACCGAATCGGCCTTGATCCTGAATGGTCGTTAACGGCCCGGGTTTCGTCACTCGAAATGTATTCATAATTCACCTCCCAGATAACGATATTCCTGTTCGTTAATGGGCATGAATTGCACACGGTCACCGACATTAAAAGGCATGACTGGATCAGCATCGGGATTAAACAACATCGAAGGGCAGCGGCCGATAATATTCCAGCCGCCAGGCGACGCACTCGGGTAAATGGCGGTCTGTCTATCGGCGATACCAACGGCCCCTTGTGGCACACTGGCGCGCGGCGTGGTCAAACGTGGCATCGCGATCTGTTCATCCACATGCCCAAGGTAGGCGAAACCCGGTGCAAAGCCAATGGCATAGACCTGATAAATCGTCATGCAATGGCGGGTAATGACATCTTCAATGGCAATACCGTGGTGTTCGGCGATAAGGGGTAAGTCAGGACCAGTTGCGGCATCGTAGAACACAGGCAAACGAACGAGCTGGCTGTTGTTCAACGACGGCGTCGGTCGGTGATGCAAGTCATTGAGTAGCGTATTTAGTTTTTGAATGATCTGCGCATGATCTGTGGTTAAGGCGTTAAAGGTAACCAGTATCGAATGATAGGACGGGATACTGGCAATGAGGTCGGCTCCCAACGATGCTTGAATGGCTTGGTTGATTTGTTTTACGCGGGTGATGTTTTTAGGATCAGCTGGATCATCGAGATACAGAATGACGGAATTTTCGGACGCAATGTTAATGGTCATCAGGGTGAACCACCTGGCGTATTCGGGTAAGTTGGGCGACACCGGTCGGGTTGTCACCATGCACGCATAAGCTGTCTATGGGAAAGCATAGCCGCTGTTGGTTTTGAGTGATAATTTCCTGGCGGGCAACGATTCCGTCGACCTGTTTTAACATGGCCGATTCGTCGAGTACTGCACCGGGCTGTTGCCGGTTCAGCAGCAAACCATCATCGCCATAGCATCGATCGGCAAAAGCCTCAAACAATAATTCCACGCCCACTTCCCGTGCCTGTTGCTGATGGTCTTCAAAGTTGGGTGTGCCCTGTAGCATCAATGCCAGTGGTTGTGGGTAATCGGCCACTGCGCGCATAACGGTGGCGCGAATGTCACGGTCTTTCATCATGTCGTTGTAGAGTGCACCGTGCGGTTTTACATAACTGACAATGAGGTCTTGTACCGATGCCATGCCTACAATGGCAGCAATCTGATAGTGCAGTGTCTGGCGCAGTTCGTTGGCCGACAACGCCATACTGCGTCGACCAAAACCGGCTAAATCCGGGTAACTGGGGTGCGCACCCACTTCAACGTTGTATTGTTTTGCCAGGCGCAGGGTGTTGGCCAAGACCATAGGGTCACCTGCGTGAAAACCGCAGGCGATATTTGCCTGGTCGATCTGAGTCATGGCCTGTTCATCGAGACCTTTGGTCCAGTGACCAAAACTTTCGCCGAGATCGCAATTGAGTTTCATGGACATTTCCTGGTTTGGCGTTACCGGCGCCCCCGCAGAGGGTTATGTCAATCGACGGTATAGGGCGGGGCAATGAGCTCTTCGATCAGGCCTTCGCGGATCGCCTTATTGGAGATGCGCATTTCCTGAATATCAAATTTATGAAAGATGCGGTGCATAATGATATAGCCGGCGCCAAATACCGCAATTCGTCGCGGATTCAGTTCCAGCAGGTGAGACAACTGCTGCTGATTGCCTGCTTGAGTCAATACCGGCAACAGACGGTCCAGCTGATTACGGGCGATGATGCCCTCTTCTGCAATACCGAGATTGTGCATGGCCCAGCTGACCGCCTTGATGGTTCCGGAAGAACCCATGGCGTCGTCCCATTGCAACCCTTTGAAACGGTCGGCGATGGTGTCCAGCTGATCATCCACGTATTGCATACAGGCATTGAGCTGGCTTTGTGGCAGCGTGTCGTAATCGAGGAATTCTGACGTTAAGGTCACACAACCCAGTTCCAGGCTGGCAACGGCGACCGGGTCGCGCCCTTCACCGTAAATCATTTCCGTACTGCCGCCGCCAATATCCAAAACAAAACGCTTCTGTTCTGGCTGACCCTGCGACACCCCACGGTAAATGTAGCGGGCTTCATCATCTCCCGACAGAATGCGAATAGGCTGACCCAATGCGGCTTCGGCCATGCGCAAAAAGTTCTGATCATTGTTCAGCTTACGAAACGCACTGGTGCCCACAGCGGAAACCTGAACCGATGGAAAAGACTTGAGGTAATCGTGGAAGTGAGACAGGCAGCGCAATGCGCGGCCTTTGGTTTCGTGATTGATACGGCCAGAATCGACACCCGCAGCCAGGCGCACCAATTCCCTGCGGCAATCGACAGACGTCAGGCGATTGTTCTCGTTCTTCATAATCACGAGATGAAAACTGTTGGAACCTAAATCAACGGCAGCAACATATTCGGGAGCGTTCATGAGCCAGTATCTTGTTATTTGACCTGAAATATAGCGGTAAAACGCCCGCAGGCCAAGTCATAGCCTGATTTCCGGTTGATTTTAATCGAAAGCACTTACCGATTTCGCGATTGTTGAGCGCTTGTAAAAGACAGGGCTTGAACCTCTGGACGAAGGGGTCTCGGACCAGCCCCGAGCGTACGGGGCTGATCTGAGCAGAGGGTTAGCGGTTGATGATTTCCGGTCCCATCATCCAGTAAGGCAGCCAGGTAGACAGCGGCTGAATGTAAGTGACCAAAATCAGGAACAGCATCAGTACCGCCACAAACGGCATGGCCGCGCGTACAACCTGCGACAGACTCATGCCGGTAATACCGGACGTGACAAACAGGTTTAACCCGATGGGCGGGGTGATCATACCGATCTCCATGTTCACCACCATGATGATGCCAAGGTGAATTGGGTCGACGCCCAGTTCCATGGCAATCGGGAATACCACCGGGGCCACGATGACCAGCAAACCGGAGGGTTCCATAAATTGGCCACCGATCAGCAACAGGATGTTGACGGCTATCAGGAAGGTAAACCAGTTAAAACCGATACCGATCATCCATTCTGTCACGATCTGCGGAATCCGTTCGGCCGACAGGGTATGCGCAAATAACAGGGCATTGGCGATGATAAACATCAGCATGATGGTGGTTCGGGTGCCATCAATCATGACTTGACGGGACTCGCCAGCGAACAGGGTAGGGATGAACTTGCGGAAAATTAACGACAGGTTTCTTGCCCAGATGCTGGCACCGCCGCCTAACACCGTTGCCAATGAGTCATTCGGTGTGCGGCGCCACAAGTGATAACTGCTCGCAATGGCGAGGCTCAGTGCGCCAATGACGAACCAATAGTGGGTTTTAAAGCCCGCGTCGCTGTTGCCGGTGGCAAAGAACGTCAGTATAGCGGTAAGACCAAAGAAAGACAGACCGTAAACAGTCACTTTGAAACCATGCTGAGCCAATGGGCTGTCATTCTCGCTAACCCAGGGGTGTTCTTTCAGTGGTCCCATGTCGCGATAAATAAACAGCGCCACCAGCATGGAATAGATGGCCGCAACGGCTGCGGCTTCCGTTGGCGTGAAAACGCCACCGTAAATGCCTCCCATGATAATCACGACCAGAAACAGTCCCCAGCCCGCGTCCTTGGCTGAATTCAACCAATGCACCATACCTTTCCAGTCTTCGGCGGGCAGATTTTTTCGTCGGGCAACGATGTAAATGGCGAGCATCAGCATGGTCCCGGCAATCAAGCCCGGGATAATTCCCGCGAGAAACATACGACCCACCGAAACGTTGGTGGCTGCCGCGTACACCACCATGACGATGGACGGCGGAATCAGAATGCCGAGAGTACCGGCGTTCGCAATAACCCCCGCCGCGAATTCTTTGCTGTAGCCGACTTGGCGCATGCCGACAATAGCGATACTGCCAATCGCCACCACCGTTGCCGGAGACGAACCCGATAGCGCCGCAAACATCATACAGGCCAGAACCGACGCCATGGCCAATCCGCCACGGAAATGCCCCACCGAAGCGATGGCAAAGGTGATTAATCGTTTGGCCACACCACCGTTCGACATATAGGAGGAGGCCAATACGAAAAACGGAATCGCCAACAGGGTGTAGTGTTGACCAACACCAAACAGAGTAATGGCCACGGACGACAACGAGTCGTGAGAAATAAACGTGATAAACAGAATGGACGACAAGCCCAGTGAAATACCCACCGGTACACCGGCAAACAACAGACCGAGTACCAGCGCAAATAACAGTAATGCTTCCATAATGACCTCAGTCTGACAGGATGTTTTTGTTTTCTTCGACGAGTTCTTCCGCTTCGTGTGCGCTGATTAACATTGCGCGTTTGCCGGTGGCGATATCGACAAAGGCCTGCGCACCGCGCAACACCAACATGGCAAGCCCCAGTGGCAGGGCCAGCAAGATCACCCAGCGGTGAAAGCGTTCCTGAATGCCAAAAATTTCCTGCGCCCATACGGGGTAACGTAGTTCTTCGGCACCGATACCGATCTTGTACATCTTGGCCCAATATTCGATGGCACCGCCGCGGACATCGACACCCAGCATTTCCAGCCAGACACTGTCGAGCAACATCAGGCCGTAAGCCATGACACAAACGGCGCCAAATAAACTGAACATTTTCTCCAGGCGTTTGGGCATGGCTTTCAACGCGATATCAACACCCAGGTGCAGGTTGGTTTTTATGCCGTAACTCATGCCGAACAGAATCAACCAGGAAAACAGCACCGTATTGAATTCGAGGGCGGCTGACCAACCAGTATTGAAACCGTAACGGGCAATCACCTGCCCAAAGGACACCAGTGTGATGAGCGCGACAATGGTAATCAGAAAGTGCTCTTCAATGTGGTGCATGAATTTGTAAAAGCGCAGTTCCAGAATCCACAGAACCGCGACCAGAATGAGTAGGTACAGATGTGGCCAATACGCCGCCATAGCCAGCTCCTTAACAGAAAAATGAGGAAAGCCGGAATCCGTTCAGATTCCGGCCAGGTCAGGGCTTAGTGGCTGGCGGCTGCTTTGATCAGATCCGCGCCAATTTGCTTCTCAAATTGCTTCCAGGCAGGGCTCATGGCATCAACCCACTTCTGTCGCTGTTCCGGCGTCAGCACGTTGATCTTGCCACCGGCGTCGAGAATATTCTGGCGGTTTTTCGCTTCGGCTGCTTTGACCGCAAGGTTGGCTTCCATCGTCACGTCATCGGCAATTTTTATGAAGGTTGCCCGCGTTTGCTTGTCGAGACTGTCCAGGAATTCGGTTGAGGTCATAAACAAATAGGCCAACAGCTGGTGGTTGGTCTCTGTGGTGCTGTCCTGCACTTCATAGAATTTTTGCGTGTAGATGTTAGACCAGGTGTTTTCCTGACCATCGACCACGCCGGTCTGCAACGCGCCGTATACTTCTGCGAAGGCCATCGGCTGTGGTGAGGCATCCATTGCTTTGATCATTGCTTTGGCAACGTCGGACGTTTGTACCCGGAATTTCAAACCTGCTGCGTCAGTTGGCAAGATCAATGGTTTGTTGGCAGAGAAATATTTCATGCCGGACATCCAGTAACCCAGGCCGACAAAGCCAACATCTTCCATATCATTGAGCAGGTTTTTACCTTCTTTGGATTGTGTGAAGGAAATTGCAGCATCAATGTCTTTGAAGATAAACGGCAGATCGAATACGCCAAATTTATCTGTGTACGAGCCGAACTTAGACAGCGACGGAGCGAGCAGTTGCACATCACCCAACAACAACGCTTCCAATTCTTTGCTGTCACCGAATAACGTGCTGTTTGGATACACTTCCACGCACATTTTGCCGTTCAGTTCTTTATTGACCCGTTCAGCAAAGTTGTTTGCCGCGACGACTTTGGGGTGTGTTGTCCCCCCGGTGACGTGACTCAACTTAGCGACGATTTCACCTGGATCGCAGTTCGCACTGACAAAAGATGCACTTGCGATCATTGCTAACCCTGACAGGACTGTATTTATTTTACGCATTGGATTTACCCTTCTTGTATTTATTGTTGTGTAGGAGGCTCTAGCCTGGAAATTTCACCCCATCGCTGCATTCGCTGCTCTTGGTTGTCATGAAAATCCCGGTCTAGCCTGCGACGGTTGTTGCAAAGTGAATGCCAGGGGTGCGGTTTTAGGCTGAAAAGCTTTGATAACAAGGTGCGCGCATATGCGGTGGCGCTGCCTGAACGTCATCGATGGGTAGCAAATGACACATCGATTGCTTGGCGATGGGTAGTAAACTACCCATGCGGATTAGCGCGGTAATGTCACCCGATGGCTCAAAACATCGCGGTATCCCACCGCGCCAGACCAATAAGAAATTTTCCGTGCTAGCCGTCCAGATTGTCCACTTCAATGTTGAGGCGTTTTATTTTGTCGTACAGACCTTTACGCGACAAACCGAGAGCCGTGTATGTGGCTTTTAGCGAACCACCCTGGCGGACCAGCTCCTGTTCGATGACCGATCGTTCGAAATTGTGCAGGCGTGTGGCGAGATCGCCGCTGGCGGAGGTGGGTGTCGTTTGCACAAATCCATTCCACATGCCCAGCACAAAACGGTCCGCATAATTGCGTAATTCACGAACGTTGCCGGGCCAATGGTATTGCGTAAGCTGTTCCACTAGTTCGGGTGACAGGTTTGGAATGTCGCGTCGGTATTTACTGCGCGCAATACGCGCCAAATGAAAAAATAACAGCGGGATGTCTTCGCGACGATCACGCAGCGGCGGAATAGTGAAGGTCACGACGTTCAGCCGGTAATACAGATCGGCGCGGAATTTCTGTTCGCTCGCCAGCATATCCAGATCGTCTTTGGTGGCGGCGAGAAAGGTCACGTCCAGATGGACGGTCTTGTTGCTACCAAGAGGTTCGATGCTGCGCTGTTCAATGGCCCGTAAAATTTTCGCCTGCAGTTCCAAAGGCATGGATTCGATTTCGTCGAGAAACACGGTTCCGCCTTGCGCGTGTTCCAGTTTGCCGATGCGTTTTTTACTGGCGCCGGTAAACGCGCCACTTTCATGCCCAAATAGTTCACTTTCAATCATGTCTGTCGGAATGGCGGCGCAGTTGATGGCCACAAAGGGCGCCTTTTTCCGTGCCGAAAAATCGTGAATGGCGCGGGCGACCACTTCTTTGCCGCTCCCGGTTTCACCAATAATCAGACCATCGACATTGGTGTCTGACAATGCCGCAATCTGTTCACGCAAGTACACAATACCTTCGGAACGACCAACCAAGCGCTGACTGAGCGGGTCATGGTCGTCCAGGGATTGCCGCAAACTGCGATTCTCCAGCACCAGACGCCGTTTTTCCAAAGCCCGCTTAACTACGTCAACCAGGCGCTGCACCGGAAAGGGTTTCTCCAAAAAGTCATAAGCGCCTTTTTGAATGGCTTCTACGGCAAGTGGCACGTCACCGTGGCCCGTCATTAGAATGGTTGGCAGTGCCGCATCGAGCTCTGTAATAGCAGACAACAGCTCCATGCCGTTGGCATTGGGCATCTGAATATCCGAGATGATGACGCCGTAGGTATCGGTCGACACGCGGTTCAGCAGATCACCCGGTTCGGTCGATGCCTGCACCTGAAATCCGCTCAACTCCAACCCTTGCTGCAGCGCATGCAGCAAGTCGGGATCATCATCGATCAACCAGAGCGTGGCGTCCTGTTGCAGCTGTTCAAGACTGAGTGTCATTGGCATCTCCCTGGGAACCCGGCCAGCGGGGCAACGTGATTTGAAAGTTGGCACCACCGAGGTCGGAACGGGCCACGGTTAACTTCCCATGATGATCGCGCACTATGTCCTTGACCACGGAGAGCCCTAACCCTAGCCCCTGACCATTGCCTTTGGTGGTGACGAATGGGTCAAATATCGTGTCAAGTTTGTCGTGTTCAATGCCCGGTCCGGAATCTTCTATCTGAATGCACACCGATTTCGTATCCGACTGGCAGCGGATGCGGATACGATGTTCAACACCCATGCCCGAATGAGACCGTATTGCATCAATGGCGTTGATCAGCAGATTGACCAGAATCTGACTGACCTGAACCGTACGGCCGGTCACCAGGGTGTTTGCTGCCACCTGATTGTCAATCTGGATGGCGCTTTTGTTCAGGCGCGGCTGGACCAACATGATTGCTTCGCTGATGCAGGCCGACAGGTTGACCTGATCAAAGTCGTCATCGGGTTTGCGGGCAAAACTCATCAGCGTTTTCGACAAATCACCGAGACGATCGGTCTGCGCAATAATGCGCTGAAGGTTCTCCACCACGGGTTCTGTGCGACCACGTTGAATGAACTGCAGGGCATTGTCGGCGTATGTGCGCATTGCGGCCAGCGGCTGGTTGTATTCATGACTTAAGGTGGTGCTCATTTGCCCGATGGTGGCGAGTTTTGCCGAGTGTATGAGCTCCTTTTGGGTGGCCTTCAGCTGTTGTTCGGCACGGCGACGTTCGCTGACTTCTTCGGTAAGGTTCTCGTTGGCGCTTTGCAGTTCCGCAGTCCGGAAATTAATCTGCCGTTCCAGTTCGGCGGCGTATAAGCGGTCCCGCAAGACGGCTTTCACTTGCAGTTCACGACGCCGGATAAACAGCGTAAAAAAGATCACAATAGACAACACCGCCAGGGCGCTGGCGTACCACATCTGACGCAGCAGGAAGATTCGTTCAATGGGTTGATACGCCAATATATGCCAGCCCATGGTTTCCAGATCGGTCGCGTCCATTGCGTAATCCGGGTTTTGCGCGAAACGGTCGACATCGGCGCGGGTGCGGCCAATCCAATCCCGTTCGCTTGCCAACGTTATGGCTCCACTGTCATCAAACGCCAATATGGCGGTGCCTGATAACGACCAGGATTCAAATACCTGCGCGAGATCCACCATAAATACCAAGATGTAGCGCTCGGTTGTGCTGCGGGTCAGGGTTGAGGAAAAACCGTACAGCTGGGTTTCGCCATCGAGATAGAGGTATTGTCGTCCGAGCCGGGCTTCTTTGGGGGCGATCACCAGATTGGTGTCACTCAGCTCTGGGTAGTGGCGAACATCATGCCGAGCCGAATGCAGCAAATCGCCACTATCCGACAAAATCAGAACGTCATGCGCGCCGGTCACATAGGCCAATTGCTTCAGCCAGGTGGTGCTCACGTCTGGGCGTTGAATGTCGATTTTCTCGCCATGACGCGCCATTAGCACCGGCAGCAGTCGGTATTTTTCGAGGTGGCTTTCGAGAATTTCAATTTGCAGCACCAATTCCTGGCGTGCCTGTTCGGCGGCGGAGTTCAGAATGCGTTGGAAGCCGCGCTGATAGAGCACCTGATGCAGGCTCAAGATCGTGAGCACACACAAACAAAATGCAATGACCCACAGGCCCTTGTTGCGTTGCCAATATTGCTGGCGGCTGTCAATTTGTCGTATCGCGTCTGTTGCCATGATCTTCTTTTTTCTGACTACTATAGCAGACCGCCCCGGGGCGTCGTCGACCTTAATTAGTCGTAGGTTTTTTTTTACGCCCGGCATCGCACATGGGAACATGTTCGAAAACTGAGGTATCCTTAGGACCGTTTAGACCACAAGGAAAGATGTGTGAACTTTTGCCTGATTATTAATTCTGCAGACGCCAGCAGTGAGTTGCTGGCTCGGCTATTGCCCGATTCTCACACCGCATGTGTGTTGCGCTGGCCGGAAGATCAGTCGTTTCTGGCTGGGTTTGACCATTGGGTGGTGTACCTGGATGACCCGGAACTGAGGGCGTTGCTGACCGCTAACCGCCAGACCGAAGCCGTTGTGCATCTGTTGACGCATCCGCAATCCCGTCACGGTTGCCGGGGTTTTTGTTTGCCACCCAAAAGCGGTCCACTGCCTGACGATTTTCAACAACGGACCGTGGTTAATGTCGACCTGTTGTTTTGTAACGATCAATTGGTACTGAATAAGGCCGTGATCGGTAAAGCCTTCAATTATCAACCCGGCGGGCACAGTAAAAATCTCTGGCAACGGCTGCAAAGCACGTGGCATCAGTTGCGTCACTTGCGGGACTATCGCCCTCAGCCTTTTAAACTGACGACCGCCAACGAAACACAAATTGAAACTGCCGCCGTCGGCATAACCACGACGGCGCATGTGTTGAATTCCGGGTTGTCCAAAAATTTGTTGACGGAAAATTACGCCAATGATGGTCTGTTTTATTCGCTGATCGTTGCCCCAAAAAGCATTCAGGAAATGTTGAACCACGTGGTGCTGGAGTCGCTTTCCCGTGCCAGTAAGCAACCCGGCTTTATCGGCGTGTTACGCTCGAAACAGTTGCTGGTAGAAAGCCCGGTTGAATTTGAATGCCGTCTGGACGAGCAGACATTGACTGAACGCAGAGCGGTTTTTGAGGTTCATGAGAAAAGTCTGCGTCTGGCGGTGGACGCTACATCGCCCTTGTTAAATACCGGTGCGCGGCATAAAGAAACCCGCAAGATTAAACAGCTGCCATCGGCGCAGGAGTCCGTAACCGCATTGTCGGGTGATCCGCTGCCGTGGATTACTCACGCCGCCACCGAAGACTTCCGCGAGCTATACCAACAGTTACGTGAAAATGCCAAAGTGAGCAGTACCTTTCTGATCTTTATGGTGCTGTCGACCTTGCTGGCCAGCTTTGGTCTGTACGCGAATTCGGCACCGGTGATTATTGGTGCCATGATTCTCGCGCCGTTAATGGCGCCCATAGTTTCGTTGGCCATGGCGTTTACGCGGCAAGACGAAAACCTGATGGTGGCCAGCGCAAAAACCCTGTTTATTGGGTTTGCCATGGCTGTTGGTTTTGCCATGTTGTTGTCGTTTTGGCTGCCGTTGCAAATAGAGACCAGCGAAATTTCCGCGCGTTTGCGGCCAACGCTGCTGGACCTGGGGATCGCCATTATTTCCGGTATTGCCAGTGCCTATGCCTATGCCCGTGCACAGGCAGCAAAAAGTCTTGCCGGGGTTGCCATTGCGGTCGCGCTGGTGCCGCCTCTGGCGGTTGTCGGCATCGGGCTGGGCTGGCTGTCTTTCCGGGTCGCCGGCGGGGCGTTATTGCTGTTTGTAACCAACCTTGCGGGTATCGTATTTTCCGCATCCGCGACCTTTTTACTGCTCGGCTTTGCTCCTTTTTCACGTGCTCGCAAGGGTATTGTCACTGCGTTGATTTCAGTTGCGTTAGTCAGTATTCCGCTGGCTGTCAGTTTTCACCAGCTCGCCAAAGAAGCGTCGATTGTTTGGGGTATTGAACACTTGCCCACATCCGATCTGGAGATCCGCTCTGTCAAGGTGCTGGGCACTCAGGTACCGGCGCGGATTTATTTGGAAGTCGTATCGTCCGGGTTGTTGGATAATGTGAAGATCCGACGGTTGAAATCGGCTATCGAGGATGAGTTGGAGATGGCCGTAGAACTGGAAGTGAATTGGATTACGCTCTATTGAATATCGACAAAACAAACGTCTTGCCTCGCCCGAGGGCGGTTACGATCATCAGCTGGTTGTTCGTTGTCAGCGGTTTGCTCAGTCTGGCCGGTGGTGTTTATCTCGCGCTCAGTGAGCGCGCGTTGGCATTGCTGCAGGATAATGGAATTCCGGTTTGGGTGTCTGTCTCCGTTACTCTGTTGTCGGCGGCATTGTATGGTATCTCCGGTGTGATGATGTTGCGCGGGCAGAACGCAGGACGACAGATTTTACTCTATGGGTTGCTACCCGTGATGGTCGTCAGTTGTTTTTTTACCGCGCATCCGTTAGCGGCCATCCCCAGTGCGGTGCTGACCGGTTTGATGATCTTGCCGCTGTACCAACCGCTTACTCATCGCTATTTCCTGCATCAATTAACCGCCGAGGACATTGAAAAAATTCAGGCTCGCAATGCTATCGCTCAATCGGGCGGTGTCCGCAAAGGTGTCGCCATTCTCGGTTTTACCATTCTTGGTGTCTTGATTTACATCGTCAGTTTTGCCTGCTTTTTGAACGTGAGTGGCTTGTTTATGATCACCGCGATGATGCAAACCTACGGTCTGCCGGTGCTGCTGTGCTATTTGTTGTCGTTGTGGTTGTACCCAACGTCCATGCGTTGGTTCGCGGCAGGTTTAAGCTTTTTGATGGGTGCATCCATCACTTTGTTCGTGTTGCTGGTGGCGCTTAACTATCCGTTACCTGAACCATTCAGCGAACTGGATATGAAGTCGCAGTTTTCGAATTTCGCGATTGGCTTACCGGTTATTGGCTTTCTGTATTTTACGGGGCTGCTGCATGTCGTGTTGGGCATTTGGTTGAAGCGCAAGTCAAGTTAGAAGGGCATGCAATAAAAACAAAGAAGCGAATTACTGCTGCCGTCGTTTAAAAAAAGTTCGGTGCAGCACTGAGACGCTTTCATTTTTCTGCTTTGCCCTGGCGAAACAGGACGCCCGATGTGGGCGTCCTCAGATCCGTTATGGCAGTGACACCGGCGAGACACTTTTGTTGTACATGTCCAGACGCATACCATCGAAAGAGGTGTTGCTGGAACCAAAAGCATAAAAATCTGCGCTCTTCGACAGGCGAACCGCATAGCGTGGGCTGCGCTCTCTGGTTTGCCCAATCACACTACGATCACCGCTTAACGCCAGCGAGATTCCCATGTCGATCATTTCTCTCGGAGAGGCACTGGAAAACACGTCGCGGGAAGTAGATGCGCGCCCGCTTGCAGATGGTTGCGCGCGCGTATTGCTCAGCAGCCCTGTGTTCAAATCGATAAGGTCCTGATCCGTCCCATGGGTCCAGGACACGTTATACAGTTCATAGCTGTTGCTGCTGCCGGTATAGGCTTGACTCAGATCGAAACGATGCACACCACCCACACCGATCACTTCACCATCTGCTGCGGTGCTATTGGCGCCGACAATCAACAACGCGGTTTCTTCATCGATGCCCCAAGCGGTATCGATGTTACGATCATAGGCTAATTCAACGATGCGACCTGCGCGTCCACGTGCACTGAAGTGTGTGTCGATCAGTCCATAGTTAAATAAAGCAAAGCCCGGTTGTGTGTAAGTGAGGTCATCTGGGTCCACTTCTGTGCCCAATTGATAGGCTCCATAGCGCAATGCGTTGTACGACGATCCCCCGGTGATCATGACATCACCCATAACGGCAGTGCCCGCTGAGGAGCCGGCAATCACGGCATTGCCACTGTTGTATTGTTGGCGGATCTTGGTCATGGCGGCGGAGTCTTGACCATTGTGGATGAAACTTTCCAGGTAGCGGCTTTGGTCTCCACCGCTGAAAAACAAACCGGTCGCGTTGGCAATCAGGTTCACCACCGCGGGGTCATTCGCGTTGTTAATGGTGGCGGCGTCCACTGGGATCCAATAGGCATCGATACCGTACGATTGAAACAGATCGACATAATAGTTAGCGTTCATTTTCGAATTGCTCACGGTAGGGTCGTTGCACCCGCCGCTGGTACTGGTGCCGTATTGTTGGCAGTCCAGATCATACGGATAAGAGCCGGCGGTAATCACGCCAATGGCACCGGTATTGCCGCCGCTGAGGTTGACAAATCGCGAAATGATATCGGCGTTTTCATTCAAAGCACCACCGATCAATAAAAGTGTGGGCTCGGCACCGATGGCCGTACCCAGGCCAACGCTTAAACCGATTCCTGCAATTGTTTTTTTCATGGATAGATTCATAGTGTTCTCTCTTACCTGTTGCCAGTAATGGCACTTTTTTTATTATCAGCGTGATCCAGCCAACGCTGCTTTTGCGTTAGCGCACAGGCACATCCCATTCACCAAAAAATAGTTTGGAGAATTGAAAAACTGTGCGCAGACTTTGGGTTTGGTCAGACCGAAAAAGATTTTACTTGGCGTTTAAACGTCGAAAGCCAAACAGGCAATCAATACCAGCGAGGACCAAAAATAACGGGAAGATCGAAACCGAAGTTTCGCTAAGGGAAAGCTATTCGTCGAACCACTCGCTGAGCGTGTGGCCCTCATCAAGATGATGATGTGACTCGTGTTTATTGCGTTTCATGTTGTAACAGTTGCACTCGTTAGGAAATTCATTGCTACTAAAAGTGACTTTTTGGTGCAAAAAATTTCGTTCAAAGGTTTGTTTTGTTCGATGACAATTAATGTAGCAGAATTTGTTCCAGCTTTTATCGTGTACTGTTAATCAGTCATTTTCATGCAGGCACTTTTGAGTTTTCTGCGGACGCCGAAGATCTATGCCGCGAGGGGGATTTCTAGAATAAGTGGGATCGCTTATGATCAAAGGATTACGATGGATGATGAAATCCAAGGATAAGGAGTGTTAAGATCGCCAAATTGATTTGAACGCTTAACGTCAACTCAGCACAAACATCAGAACCTTAAGGCTAATTGGACTCCTATGAATCGCTACGACTTGATCATCTTAGGTTTGCTCGAAAAAAATCCGCAGCACGGTTACGACATCAAAATGTTTATTGAGCAACACGAGCTGAATAAATGGGCCAACATCAACGTCAGTTCTATTTACAACCGGTTAAGTTGGTTGAGCAAGTACGACTTTATTCGCGGTAATGAAGAGCAGGTCGGTAACCGTCCGATCCGCAATAATTTCACGATCACCGACAAGGGGCGCGAGTTACTGCATCAGGAAATTCGTGATTTTCTGAGTGGATTCAATGATGACCCTCGAACACTGGGATTGTCGTTTTTGCACGCTCTGCCGCGGGAAATGGCGCTGGAAACGCTGAGCGCTCACATTGAATACCTGGAAAAGGAAGTGACCCGCCAACGAAGGATTATTCGCGAAAAGAAGAAAACGCACCCCATGTTGCATGATCTTTCCCCGATTCTGTCCAATATGTCTCTAGACCACATTAAGGTCGAACTGAAGTATATGAAGGCGGTTTACGAAGTGCTGGAGAACAGTGACAGTGCCCAACAACTATTGGATATCTTCGACATTAATAACTGATTATCTGCGTATTATTGCGACTTTTCTGACAGGGATCGCTTGATCCCCTGCACCTCTTATCACATAAACCGGTTTTCCCGCGCTCACTGAGGTAGGGACTGACGTGTTTCACGTGTCCTGACGACCGGCTTGTGATGCAGTTCTAAAAAATCATCTTTGCTTATTTATTGTTCATTCCTTAATCGGTATTTTAGTCTAGTTTAGAATATTTAATTGCCTTAATTAGGGGTTTGGGCGATCAAACATTTTAAAAAGGTAAATTAGCACTAATAAAAATAACCGGCTGATTACCGCTCAGTTGTCTCCATCTGCGATGTGAAGAACCATAAAAACTACGCCATTAGGAAACAAAAGATGAAGCAATATAACATAAAAATGAAAGCGCTTACACTGTGTCTTGGCTGTCTGCCCGCTTTGGGTGTCCATGCCGCTGAAAATTACGCAGAAGCTCTGCAAAAATCGATTTACTTTTACGAAGCTCAACAATCGGGTGTCCTTCCGGATTGGAACCGCAATGAGTGGCGGGGTCCTTCCGGATTGGCAGACGGACAGGACAACGGCGTTGACCTGACTGGAGGCTGGTACGACGCTGGCGACCACGTGAAGTTTGGCTTCCCGATGGCCGCCAGTGCCACGATGTTGGCTTGGGGTGTGGTTGACTACCGTGATGCCTATACGCAAACGGATCAACTGGACCACATTAAGAATAACCTGCGATTTGTCGCAGACTATTTCATAAAGGCACATACCGGCCCCAACGAGTTGTATGGTCAGGTGGGTAAAGGTTCCACCGATCACTCCTGGTGGGGATCCGCTGAAGTGATGCGCATGGCGCGTCCGTCATACAAAGTCGACGCACAAAACCCGGGTTCCGACCTGGCCGGTGAAACCGCTGCCGCATTGGCCGCCATTTCGATGGTGTTTGCGGATGACGATCCGACCTACGCTGCTCAACTACGTCAACATGCTGAACAACTGTATTCGTTTGCCGATCAGTACCGGGGCAAATATTCGGATGCCATCACCGATGCTCAGGCGTTTTATAATTCGTGGAGTGGTTATCAGGACGAGTTGGTCTGGGGCGCGATATGGCTTTATCGGGCAACGGGTGACAGTACCTATTTGGACAAAGCGAAATCCGAATACGCTTTCCTGAATACTGAAAATCAGTCGACGTTGAAGTCTTACAAATGGGGCCAAGCCTGGGACGACAAAAGCTACGGCAGTTATGTCCTTCTGGCCGCTTTAACAGAGGGGGCGGAATACGAGACCGACGCGGAACGTTGGCTGGATTATTGGACTGTTGGCTATCAGGGCGAGCGCATAACCTATACCCCAGGCGGGCTCGCCTGGCTGGACACATGGGGAGCGAACCGTTACGCGGCGAATACCGCTTTCCTGGCCTTGGTATACGCAGACCATCTGACCAATGCCGGTAAAAAAGCTGCCAAAGCGCAAACCTATCATCAGTTTGCTAAGCGCCAAATCGATTACATTCTGGGCGACAACCCGAATAACATCAGCTATCAGATTGGTTACGGTGCGAACCATCCGACCAAACCTCACCATCGTACGGCCCACGGTTCCTGGAATGACAGCATCAGCTCCCCTGTGGAAAACCGGCACTTGCTGGTCGGTGCGCTGGTGGGCGGCCCAGGTGCCGATGACTCCTATGCCGACAGTCGCAGCGATTACACCAAAAACGAAGTCGCGACCGACTACAACGCTGGCTTTACCTCTGCTCTGGCGCGTTTGGCGGGTGAATACGGTGGCACACCTATTCCGGAGTCTCGATTTCCGGCAGCGGAAGTAAGAGACCAGGAGTTTTTTGTGGATGCCAAGGTGAACTCGCAAGGCAGCCGTCATATTGAAATCAGCGCCCGCGTGCACAATCACACGGCTTGGCCTGCGCGATCCAGTGATCAATTGCATTTCCGTTATTGGGTCGATCTGAGTGAAGTCTTCGCGGCGGGTTATTCGCTGTCCGACGTCACTGTCAGTACCGCCTATAACCAGGGTAGCGGGGCATCGCAATTGCAAGTGTGGGGCGATCCAACAGACAACCTCTATTACACAGATGTCTCCTTTGCCGGAGTAGATATTTACCCCGGTGGTCAGTCGGCCTCGAAAAAAGAAGTGCAGTTCCGGTTGGCTTTGCCGTCCAATTCAAACGCACCAGAATGGGACAACAGTAATGACCCGTCTTGGGATAACTACAGCAACGCGCATGTGACCGCGCCAAAAATTGCGTTATACGACGGCGACAGTTTGGTGTTTGGTCAGGAACCTTCCGCCGGTTGTGGTGGCGATACCAACGTCAATTGTTTACCGAGTGCCAGTGATGTGTCGGCCTCGACACCGTTCAATACGGTGGTGGATATCACTCTGTCAGGCTCCGACAGTGATGGTTCTGTGGTGGGTTTTGCCGTTACCGATGCACCGGCTAATGGGACTGTTGTTGTCAGTGGCGCGACAGCGACCTATACCCCGAACACGGATTATGTCGGCAACGACAGTTTTAAATTTGTCGCGATAGACAACGACGGCGCGCAATCCAATGCAGCCACGGCGTCTGTCATTGTGGAAGCGCCTGAGGTGCCGTTCGTGTCGATCACTTCCCCCGTGACTGGCAGTGACGTTAATACCGACGCGACCGTGACACTCGTGTTGCAAACTGGGTACATCAGCGCCGTGAACGTTTATGTTGACGACACATTGGTGGTGGCTGGCTCCACGGCAACCATGATTCCGCTGACGACTTCGTCTGTCCCAGGCGTGATGAACATTGTTGTGGTGGCGTTGGACGACCAAGGCAATGAACTGAGCGTTCAGGATGCCATCGTTCTAAATATTCAGGAACCGGTAGAGGGTGGCGATATTCAATGCGATGTTTCCGGACAGGACGTGTGGAATTCTGGCTTTGTGCTGAACCCGGTCACGGTGACCAATACCGGTACCGATACCGTGACGCTGTGGCGCGTAGAACTCACCTTTAGCCAGCCGGTTACTTTCGTCAATGGCTGGAATGCTGAGTTCAGCAGTGCGACGTCCGGCTTATCCGTGCAGGCATCGGGCGTAAGTTACAACCAAACACTGGCGCCGAATCAATCCGTTACCTTTGGTTTACAGGGTAACCACAGTGGACAGTTTGGCGAGGTGGAGTGCACAGCAATACCGTAGTTTTAATCGCGGGCAGTGTTGTGTTGTCACTGCCCGTTTCTTCCCAACGTAAAGCAACAAGGTAAAAAAATGAAAATAAAAACAACAAAGAAACCAGGACTGAGTCTGGTTCTTGTCGGTGTTCTCACCGCAGGACTGGCCGGTGCGCAAACGTTTCAGGCTGAGGACTACAGCAACTATTTTGATACCACAGCCGGTAATACCGGTGGTGCCTATCGAAACGACAATGTGGATATTGAAGCGACCAGCGATGTAGGTGGTGGTTACAATGTCGGTTGGATCGATGCATCAGAATGGTTGTCGTATACGGGGCTGAATATTGCCCAAAGTGGTACCTACAAAGTCAGTCTTCGAGTGGCCAGTAGTGCCGGTGCACAATTGAGTGTTGACCTGAATGGCGGCGAACAAGTACTTGGCAGTTTCAATGTGCCCGCGACTGGCGGTTGGCAAACATGGCAAACGCTGGAGCAAACCGTACAACTGAATGCCGGTGTATACGACCTGGGTGTCTATGCGGTGACCGGCGGTGTGAATTTAAATTGGCTGAGCGTAGAACCTGTTTCAACCGGGGGATCTGCTGTCAAACTGGAAGCCGAAGACTATATCGACTTTGAAGACACCACCGCAGCGAACCTGGGTGGCGCGTATCGTTCAGACGCGGTCGATATTGAAGCCACCACCGACACCAATGGCGGTTACAACGTCGGTTGGTGGGAAGCCGGTGAATGGTTGGCGTACCCTGCTACGTCTTTGGCGGCGGGTCAGTACACTATTAAATTGCGCGTCGCCAGCCCAGCGGGTGCGACCGTCAGTGTCGACTTCAACGCGGGTTCACTGCCTGTTGGCCCGGTTACTATTCCTGCGACCGGAGGCTGGCAGAATTGGCAAACCGTGGAAATTACGACCAACCTGGCGGCAGGTGATTACGCCCTGGGTGTGTTTGCACAGACCGGTGGTTTTAATCTGAACTGGATTGAAATTGAATCCACGGGTGTTCAACCACCGCCACCACCGACCGTTACCTGGAGTGACGAATTCGACACGTTAAACACCTCCGTTTGGAACATTGAAAGCGGCGGCCACGGTTTTGGTAATAACGAACTGCAATGGTATTCCAACGGTCAGAACCTGAGCATTCAGTACGATGCGCAAGCGCAAAGTAATGTCTTGGTGATTGAAGCGCGCAAAGAAGAAGGCGGCCCATGTTGGCACGGTGGTAACTGCGGTTATACCTCAGGAAAAATCACCACACGTTTCAATAAAAGTTTCAAATATGGGCGCATGGAAGCTCGTATGAAATTGCCACGTGTGCAGGGCATCTGGCCAGCGTTTTGGATGTTAGGTGACAACTTCAATACACAGGGTTGGCCGCAGGGTGGCGAGATTGACATCATGGAACATGTCAACACCAATAACACAACCTCAGGCGCGTTACACGGTCCTGGCTACTCAGGTAATACACCGATTACCGGTCATCTGGATCACGCTGCCAGTATCGATCAGGACTACCACGTCTACGCGGTTGAATGGGATGCCAATGGTATTCGCTGGTTTGTCGATAACATCAACTTCTACAGCGTCACCAAAGCTCAGGTTCAACAGTATGGTGAATACGTTTACGATCAGCCGTTCTGGTTCTTGCTGAATCTCGCGGTCGGCGGCAACTGGCCTGGCGATCCGGATCACGCTAACTTTGGTCCAACACGTATGTATGTCGATTACGTTCGGGTGTATCAAAACTAATATGGCATGATTTGAAAGGGAGCAACGGCTCCCTTTTTTTATGGGCGAACATGAAAGGGTCGTTTTTATGTCGATGGTTTCATCGTCTAGGGCAACTCTGATTAATTCAAATCACCTCAGTCCTATCAGATCGAAGAATGAGCGAGGCGTGTGTTGCAGGGAATGGCGAGTCCTTTTCAAAACACACAACAAAGCTCAGTCATCAATCTGAAGGACCCGAAGGGCGGGGCTGAAATGGCAAATTTCGTTGTTAAGTCCTTTGCCAAGACAGTGAATATTGCCTGCAGAACTTGCCTCGAATTTTGCGCATTTCTTCACCCGCTGAGGTAGATAGCAATTATTCAGAGTTGCCCTAGTTTTTGGAAATGAATCGGGAATGTGTTGGTGAATTTTTAATGATTGGTCATTGAATTTTTTTGATGTTCTTTCTAAGGAGCGGTCCGAATGGCACATTCTGTCGTTTGGATTTTCCAGAAGATTAAAACGTAAGAGGTTAAGGGCTAGTCCGCTCTCGCGATTCCGGTTTATTGCCAGACGAATAAAGTTCTTGGGGGTTTTTTGCCCAAGGGGCGAACCGAATGGTACTTACTTAAGCTTGATCAATGGAATATGCATCAAAGTGTGACTTGGTTTCGCTGAGTTTTTTTTACTTCAAGTACTAAATCTATTTCGAAGACTATGGTTCCGTTTTAAACCAAAAGAATTCTTGGAGGATTTTTCTTTCCAAGGGGAGATCCCCTTACACCCCCTTTTGTCGCCCGCTTTGGAGTTCTTCCATGCCAGACACTTTCTTCGAACGGTCGCTTGAGCGTGCGTCCCTGCACGCGCGGCGCTTACAAGGGCATCCATGCCCTTGAACCCGTTGCGACGTGTCTGTCATGTCAGCCAAAGCAGATGCGACGGAACGGTAGGTTACACCATGGTCGGCAATGGCTTCCGATTGTTTAGTTTGTACTATTTATGAAACAGAATTATCGGCCAGGAATGACCTGTCGAAGAAGACATTGACGAGAGTGAATAGTTTTTTTAAGGTGGTTTTGGTTGTTAAGGGCTAAGCCCGAGTCGTCGGACTGGTGCGGCCCGTGGCGGTGAACGTTTCACATTGAAACCGAGTCACTGAATGGTGCATGTGCCGAAGAGATAAGCGCAAGCGCTTAGTTAGTGCGACTCGGGACAGTGCCTTGGAATTCGTTGCGATGTATCTGTCATTACAGCCAAAGCAGAAACAATGAAGTCACGAGTGACACCTGTTGAAACGTAAACTCTTCATTGCTTACTGCTCTAACATTTCCAACTGAACTTAAAAAGCTCAACGACAAAAGACATCAAATAACCTTCGCAAATGCCTCCATGGCGTTGTTGACTATCGCGAAAGAATCACGCCAGAAATCGGCATCACGAATGTCACGCTGTAAGTGTTTTTCGACGCACTGTTCGGCGGTCATCCGACCGGTATCCTGCAGCAGCGCTCGGTATGCGAGCCGAAAGTTTTCGCCCTGTTTGTCTTTTTGTGCATACACGCCCAGCGCAAACAGATAGCCGAACAGGTATGGATAATTATAAAAACCAATTTCGGCGATAGAGAAATGCAGTTTGCTGGCCCAGAACATGTCGTCATATTCTGAGATGCTGTCTTCATACCAGGTTGCCCATGCGTCGGACATTAAAGAACGCGCTTTGTTGGCCGATACTTTGCCGTTTTTACGTGCTTCGACAAAGTTCTTTTCAAACTCAAAACGAGCCGGGATGTTGATAAGCAAAGCTGCGGCAGATTCGGCTTCTTGCCACAGAATTTCGCGTTTCAATTGGTCTGTACCGGCCCGCTGTAACAACGCTTGCCGCACTAATGTTTCTGCGAAAATGCTGGCGGTTTCGGCCAGGGTCATCGGGTATTGTTTGGCGCTGAAAGGGATATCACGCATGACCCAGGCGTGCCAGGCGTGTCCTAATTCGTGGGCTAACGTCAGTACGTTGCCCATACTGCCGTCGTAGGTCATGAATACGCGCGGTTCACCTGCGGCAAAAAACTCTGTGCAAAAGGCGCCGGTGGCTCGGTTCGGTGTGGGTTTGGCATCAATCCAGCCATGCTCGTGCATGCGTTGCACAAAGTTGGCCATGTCCGGGTCGAATTCTGCAAATGCCCCTTGAATGATGTCGAGCGCTTCTTCGTAAGGAATCGGTTCTGCCTCTGATGTGCCATCGGATTTTGGGGGCGCCATTAAATCCCAGGGTTTGCCATCGGCAATGTCGTTCCATTGTTGCATGAGTCGAATGGCTTTCTGACCCACCGATTTTTGTTCATCGGCGGTGTTCATTAACGCGTGCAAAGTGTCACGGGTAATGTGACTTTGATGACAAGCAACGTCCAGATAATGCAATTCCTGTTTGCCAGACCGACGTTGAAATTCATTCAGGCGCCAGCCGTTAATGGCGTTGAGTCCGGCCACCACAGAATCCTGATGCTCCGCCCAGGCGCTGCGTATACCGTTGAACGCAGCTTCTCTTAAGGTCCGGTCCGCAGACATGGTCATGTTGAACGCACTCGCCAGCCCAACGGTTTCACCATTAATGTCGCAGCGCAATGTTCCGGCGAGTTTCGAATATTGCTCACCCCAAGCGTGCAAACCGTCAACGGCCATTTTTTGCAGCAGCGTTTCTTCGGCAACTGACAGGCGATGAACCGCCATGGCGCGTTTGTGTTGCAGTTTGAAATGGAAAGGCGCGAGCGCTTCTGATTGCACTAAGGCGTTGAAGTCGACGTCGGTCAGTTGCATTAAATGATCGTAAAGTGGCTCAGCAACTTGCTCCAATTCTGCAATGGCTTGATTCGCTTTAGCCTCTAGTTGTTCGGCCTGTTCATTGGCGGAATCCACCACACGGATTAACGCCGCAAAAGTGGCAATGTCCATCAGCGTAATCAGATCACCGTCATAGGCATTCAGCCATTGCGCCATGTCGTCCGCACTGGTCAGCTGATTGACTTGGCGCTTCAGAGTCTCTTCATTGGTTTGAACACGTCTGAAATCGTTTTCGATTTTGGGGTCATTTAGACCACTGTAAATATTATTGTTATCAAATTGCATGGTATTTGGGCTCTTCGACTTCGGGATTTTGCCTATTTTGTGCCTTAAATGCCCTCACTGCAAAAAATGAAAGGAAGTCTCGCAGAAAAATCACCTTTGTCTGGGCAATTTGCGCTACGGCTTTTGGCATGGGTTTTTCAGCTAATCTGGGTGATTGGTTGCTTTCGTCAAAGCCTTTATTTATCTGGCTTTGCTCGTGGGTGTGCTTATTAATGTGACTCGGTGGTCAGGAAAATAAGTGCGGTTTTGCGTAAAAATACCGGTGTTTTTGCTGATCTGTGTGCCGGTTCACAACATTCTTGCATTGCCTCCGGCATCTGAATCATTACTATGCCAGTTTCGAGAATTTACATCGCATTTTCATCGATGCGACACATTGGTCGGGAATGATCAGAAAACAAGCGTTCCGATCTCTCCACGACCTGTAGGTACCCCGGACTCGTAGCTGTTAAGTTCCGCACTTCATAACGATGTGAAGTGGTTCGGCGTATGAACGTAATGAATTGGAAGAATCACATGAAAAAGCAACACCCTGGTCTGTATCGACCCGAATTTGAACACGATGCCTGTGGAATTGGATTTGTCGCACACCTGAAAGGTCGAAAATCCCACGACATTATTGAAAACGCACTGACGATGCTGACCACCATGGAGCATCGGGGCGGAACCGGGGTAGATATTAACAGCGGCGACGGCGCCGGTGTCCTCATTCAGATTCCACACGAATTACTCAGCGACGAAACCGAAAAGCAAGGCATTACCTTGCCCGCGTTTGGTGAATACGGTGTCGGTATGGTGTTTTTTCCCGCCGATGACAGCAAACGTGAAGAATGCCGCGCAGTCTTGGAACGGAACATCAGTAAGCTCGGCCTAAAACTGCTGGGCTACCGTGTTGTGCCTTGCGACAACAGCATGATCGGCCAGACAGCTAAAGATCAGGAACCACAAATTGAGCAGGTGTTCGTGCAGAACACTAATTGCAAAACGCAACAACAGTTTGAGCGCAAACTGTACGTGTTGCGCAACTACACCACGCATATCGTGCATGAAACGGTCATGAACATTGGCGAAGATTTTTATATCGCGTCCATGTCTTCACGCACCATTGTCTATAAAGGTCAGCTGACGACCGCGCAAGTGCGTCAATACTATCTGGATTTGCAGGATGAACGTTCAGTCTCTGCATTGGCGATGTTTCATTCGCGTTTTGCCACCAACACGTTCCCGCATTGGCGCCGCGCGCAACCGTTCCGGTATCTGTCGCACAACGGCGAAATCAACACCGTCAAAGGTAATATCAACTGGCTGGAAGCGCGTCAGGCTCTGTTTGACTCGATCAATTTCACCAGCGAAGAAATGGACATGTTGTTGCCGGTTTATGACCGCAGCATGTCGGATTCGGCCAACCTGGATATGATGGTTGAGCTGCTGGTGTTGTCTGGTCGGCCATTAGCGCAAGCGATGATGATGGTCGTGCCTGAAGCCTGGCAAACACAGGAAGACATGGATCCGGTTAAGCGTGCGTTTTATGAATACTACGCGTGCATTATGGAGCCGTGGGATGGTCCGGCATCCATATCCTTTACCGACGGTAATGTGATTGGTGCTACGTTGGACCGAAACGGGCTGCGTCCGTCCCGCTACTGCGTCACCGACGACGGCATGGTAGTGATGGGGTCGGAAACCGGCGCCTTGATTGTTGATCAATCTAAAGTTATTGAAAAAGGCCGTTTGCAGCCGGGCAAAATATTCATCTGTGACCTGAACGAAGGCCGCATCATTTCCGACGATGAAGTGAAGAAAGACATCTGCTCTCGTCAGGACTATCTCGGTTGGGTTGCTCAGGAAAAAATCGTCCTCGATGAACTGCCCACACCTGAAGTGAAGGTTGAGCATCCGTTGCTCAGTAATCTGCAAAAGCGTCAACGCGCGTTTGGCTACACCAGTGAAGACCTGAACCTGATTCTGGCCGACATGGTTGGCAGCAAGAAAGAACCGTTGGGCTCTATGGGTACCGACACGCCGTTCGCGATTCTGTCGGATCGACCACAGCATTTGTCGCACTACTTCAAGCAGTTGTTTGCGCAGGTAACCAACCCACCGATCGACCCGATCCGCGAAGAAATGGTCATGAGTCTGCGTACCTATATTGGTGGCGACCTGAACCTGTTGGAAGAGTCGGCCAAGCACTGTCATAAACTCGAAATCAAACAGCCGGTGCTGAACAACGAACAGCTGATGAAGCTGCGTTACATTGACCACGCGCATTTCCAAACCCGCACCATTCCAACAACGTTCCGTGCGACAGGTCAGCCTGGCGAACTGGAACGCGCACTGCAACGTATTTGCCGTTACGCCGAAGATGCCGTCCACGACGGTTTCCAGATTATTCTGCTCAGCGACCGCGATATCGATACCGACCACGTGGCGATTCCGTCTGTGTTGGCAACGTCCGCTGTTCATCATCACTTGATTAAAGCCGGTCTGCGTGCCGATTGCGACATTGTGGGTGAGTTTGGCGACGTTCGTGAAACGCATCACTTTGCCACCGTGTTGGGCTTTGGTGCTTCCGCCGTGAACCCGTACATTGCCATTGAAACATTGATGGAGCTGCGCAACGACGGTGTAATTAACGCAGAGCTGACAGACCAGCAAGTGTTTGATGCTTACGCGAAAGCGGTTGATTCTGGTTTGCTGAAAATCTTCTCCAAGATGGGGATTTCCACGTTACAGTCTTACCAGGGCGCGCAGATTTTTGAAGCGCTGGGTATTAAGCAGGAAGTGGTCGATAAATATTTCACCGGAACGGTTTCTCGTATTGAAGGTATCGGGCTGGATGAAATTGCGCAGGAAAGCTTAACCAAGCACCGCGCCGGTTACCCATTGGAAGATCGCATCTTCACCGAAGAAGTGCTGCCAAGTGGCGGTGAGTATGCGTGGCGTCACGATGGCGAACGTCACCTGTTCAACCCCACGACGATTCGTTTGTTGCAACACGCGACGGAACAGAACGACCCAGAGCAGTTCAAAGAATATTGCCGCAACGTAGATGACCAGTCGAAAGATCTGTTCACGCTGCGGGGCTTGTTGAAATTCAAGTCGGATCGGCCAGCAATTCCGCTGTCCGAAGTCGAACCCGTCGAGAGTATTTTTAAACGTTTCGCGACCGGCGCGATGTCCTTTGGTTCTATTTCCTGGGAAGCGCACACCACCTTGGCGATTGCGATGAACCGCATTGGTGGTAAGTCCAATTCCGGCGAAGGTGGTGAAGACCCGATTCGCTTCACGCCGCTGGATAACGGCGACAACATGATTTCGAAAATCAAACAGGTTGCGTCGGGCCGTTTTGGGGTGACCAGTCATTACCTCACCAACGCGGAAGAACTGCAGATTAAAATGGCTCAGGGCGCCAAGCCTGGTGAAGGCGGTCAGTTGCCCGGCCATAAGGTTGACGGATGGATCGGCAAAACACGTGGCTCTACACCGGGCGTGGGTTTGATCTCGCCACCACCGCACCACGACATTTATTCGATCGAAGACTTAGCACAGCTGATTTACGATCTGAAAAACGCCAACCGCGACGCGCGCATCAACGTGAAGCTGGTGTCGGAAGCCGGTGTCGGCACCATTGCCTCAGGCGTGTGTAAAGCCTACGCCGACGTCGTACTGATTGCCGGTCACGACGGTGGTACCGGTGCTTCGCCGATATCCTCCATCAAGCACGCGGGTTTACCGTGGGAGCTGGGTCTGGCTGAAACGCACCAAACCTTGGTTCAGAATGGTTTGCGTTCACGCATCACTGTTCAGGCCGATGGTCAGATGAAAACACCGCGTGACCTTGCCATTGCCACCTTATTGGGTGCCGAGGAATGGGGTATCGCCACGGCCGCTCTGGTCGTGGAAGGCTGCATCATGATGCGCAAGTGCCACCTGAACACTTGCCCGGCCGGTATTGCCACACAGGACAAGCGTCTGCGTGAACGTTATAAGGGCAAAGTCGAAAACGTCGTGAATTTCTTCACCATGATGGCGGAAGGGCTGCGTGAAATCATGGCTGATCTGGGCTTCCGTTCTATTAATGAAATGGTGGGTCAGTCTCAATGTCTGGAAGCGCGAAGCGACGTTGACCATTGGAAATACAAGCACGTAGATTTATCGCCAGTACTGCACAAACCTCAGCAGATGTTTGATACCGATACGTTGTACCAATCCATCGGCCAGAAACATCAGATCGATGACATCATTGACCGTCGCATGATTGAAGACGCGGTAAAAGCGTTGGAAGGTCAGGAAGCGGTGCAGTTGAGTTACGACATTCGCAACGTGGATCGTTCAGTTGGGACCATGCTCTCAAACGAGATATCCAAGCGTTACCACGCCGATGGTCTACCGGAAGACACCATCAACGTGAAGTTCAAAGGCTCTGCCGGTCAAAGTTTTGCTGCCTTCACCGCGAAGGGTGTGAGCTTTGAACTGGAAGGCGACGCAAACGACTACTTCGGTAAAGGTTTGTCTGGTGGCTCTTTGGTGGTTTACCCCGATAAGACCGCACCATTCGCACCGAGTGAAAACATTGTCATTGGTAACGTGGCCTTCTTTGGTGGCACCAGTGGTACTGCGTTTATCCGCGGCCGCGCTGGCGAGCGTTTCTGTGTGCGTAACTCAGGTGTGACTGCTGTTGTCGAAGGTGTGGGTGATCACGGTTGTGAATACATGACCGGCGGTTGTGCCGTCATTCTGGGTTCTACCGGTCGTAACTTTGCGGCGGGTATGTCTGGTGGTGTCGCTTACGTGCTGGACAGCAAGAAAGACTTTGCCGCCAAGTGCAACATGGAAATGGTCGCTCTGGAAACCTTGAGCGAAGAAGACGGCATGCGTCTGAAAGCCCTGTTGGTAAAACACGCAGCTAAAACCGGATCGGATGTGGCCGAAGCGCTGCTGGCCGACTGGGACAATGCATTGACACAGTTTGTAAAAGTCATGCCGACCGATTACAAACAGATTCAGCAGTTTATGCAAATGGCCCGTGAGTCCGGCAAGTACGAAACCGAAGATGAGATTTCATCCGCGGCATTCGACATGCACATTGAATCACTGAAGAAACCCAAGCAAAAAGCAGCGGCCAAGGTCTAAGGAGAACGAGATGGGAAATCCTACAGGTTTTATCGAAATTTCACGTCAATTACCCGAAGACCGTGATGCAAAAGAACGCTTGATTGATTGGCAGGAAGTGCACGAGCACATGCCAGAAGAAGGCATTAAGCAGCAAGCCTCGCGTTGTATGGATTGCGGTGTGCCATTTTGTATGTCTGGTAAGTCACAGTATGCGCCGGTGGTTGCCGGTTGCCCCGTGAACAACCTGATTCCGGAATGGAATGATTTAATCTACCGTGGGCGCTGGAAAGAAGCGTTACAGCGTTTGCACGCCACCAACAACTTCCCGGAGTTTACCGGGCGCGTGTGTCCGGCACCGTGTGAAGGTTCGTGTGTGTTGGGTATTAATGCCGACCCGGTCACCATTAAGCACCATGAAGTCAGCATTATTGAGCGCGGCTTTGAAGAAGGTTGGGTGCAACCGAATCCGCCAAAACAACGCACCGGGAAAACCGTGGCGGTAATCGGTTCTGGTCCGGCTGGTTTGGCAGCGGCAGCCCAGCTGAACAGCGCCGGCCACCTGGTAACCGTGTATGAACGTGCCGACCGCATTGGTGGCTTGCTCATGTACGGTATTCCGAATATGAAGCTGCAAAAAGAAATTGTTGAGCGCCGCGTGAACATTATGTTCGAAGAAGGCGTTACCTTTGTTACCAATACCGAGATCGGTAAAGACATTTCCATGCAGCGATTGTACGACGATTTCGACGCCGTCGTGATCGCCACCGGTGCAACCGTTCCACGTGATTTGCCCGTTGAAGGCCGACAGGCAAACGGCGTGTATTTTGCGATGGAATTCTTAGGCAAAAACACCAAGAGCCTGCTCGACTCTGAACACCAAGACGGCCAGTTCATTAACGCCAAAGACAAAAATGTTGTCGTGATTGGTGGCGGTGATACCGGTACCGATTGTGTGGGCACCGCACTGCGTCATGGTTGTAAATCGGTTGTGCAGTTAGAAATTATGCCGCAACCCCCGCAAAGCCGTCAGAACAACAACCCATGGCCACAGTGGCCAAAGCGTTTGTTAGTGGACTACGGGCAGCAAGAAGCCGTGGCGGTGCAAGGGCAAGACCCGCGCGATTACCTGGTTATGACCAAGCATATTGAGCAGGATGCCAACGGCAACGTAAAAGCGGTGCACACGGTTAACATCGAATGGAAGAAAAACCCCGAAGGGCAGATGATTCCACACGAAGTGCCCGGCAGTGAAAAAGCTTACCCGACGGATCTTGTGTTACTGGCCATGGGGTTCATGGGGCCGGAAGCCAAAATTTTGGATGACCTAGGTGTTGAGAAAGACCCACGCTCAAACGCGAAAGCGGAATACGGCGAGTTTGCCACCAGTGTGGATGGCGTGTTTGCCTGTGGCGACGCCCGTCGTGGCCAGAGCCTGATTGTTTGGGCTATCAACGAAGGCCGCGGTGCTGCGCAGCAAGTGGATAAGTTCTTAATGGGTAAGACCTACTTGCCGAAATAAGTTTCTTCTTATTTAGAGCAAGTGTTTGAAAAAGCGCCTCCGGAGACGGAGGCGCTTTTTTTGTTTGGGCCACCGAGCAACTTCGACCCAGTTCGTTGGTAGATCTATATTTAGCTTTTTCTAAATTACTAGTTGATACGCTTGTCGCGTTCAACGTAGTGGCTTTCATCAGACAATTGGTGAAGAGGTTGCGAATCCTATGACTCAGTTCATGTTTTCAATTGTTTCAATTGTTTCAATTCAAGTATCAGCAAAAAATTCTGAACTTAAATGAACAGGTCCCCTTATTGACTAATTTTCTGAATAAGCGACCAACATTCGATCGACCATTGTGCCGTATGCTTCATCTACTACTAAACGGTGTGATGTGAAAATAGTAGCGTAGAAAGGTGGTTTTGGTGTATTAGCTATAAGTGACATCATGACTCCTGAAGAGTTTAACAACAGAACATACACGACGTTGTCGGTTGGATTCTTAAACATATTCACTCCAAATTCGAAAGCCAACGCATATAGCCATATTTAATATTGTTTACAATTGAAATTGTCTGTTCCGCATCAGTATCTGTCTTTCTCACGCAAGCCAGACATCACGAACTTGCTTAGGCTTATCACGTCAATTTATAAAGGAAATCGACCATGCTCATTGCACTACTGGATTTTACCGTTGAAGAAAACAACCACGCCTCGGCTCTATCGATACTGTCAACAGCGGCTGCTACAGTGGTCCAAATGACCGGAAATATAGCTTTTCGCCCGTTGGCTGACCCGGATGGGATTAGCATCACGCTACTACATGAATGGGAAAACCGAGAATCGTTTGAAGCCTATTTAGCCAGTGGTTCATTTGCTACACTCGGGCTAAAACTTCGCCCGATGATGACGCGCCCACCGGTTAGCCGTCGGTTCGATGCGGAATTGATTGAATCGGTGTAGAGAATGGCTAAACAAGATGCTTATATCGTGGCGCAGACGTTCCAACCTGCGCCTGTTCAAACCATACAGTTTCCTCTTCACTATCTGCTCTATGCCCAGAGTGGCGCATTGATACTCGAAGCAAATCAACAACGTTGGACATTACCACCTGCTCGAGCAGCATTGATTGCCGCAAACAAATCGGTTCAGGTTACACTTAACCAAACCGTGCAGGCATGCTCGGCGTTGTTTTCGCCTACATTCGTTGCTACACCTCCAACCGATTTAACCGTTTTTGAGATGAGCCCGCTGGCACGCGAGTTGCTATTTGCGCTTCGGCCAATTGGCGTGTCGGATGCATTAAACGAATATACACATCTACTGTTTAAAGCTCTCGCACTGGAAGTAGGTCGTTTGTGCCAATATCCATCGGTATCAATGATGCCTGTTGCAACGACGGCAGCATTGAAGCAAGCCATGGTTTGGATGGCCGATTCGATAAGTGAACCACTGCAACTGGATGACTTGGCTTCGCTCTTAGCGATATCACCGAAAACACTGTCCCGACGTTTTCAACGTGAGCTAGGGATGACGTGGAGTGATACTCTGCGCCGCTTGCGAATGATTCGGGCTATCGAAGAATTGGCAGATAGTGAAAAACAGATTACGCAAATTGCACTAACCGTGGGCTATACATCAATTTCTGCATTTAACAAAACCTTTAAAGAGTTTACAGGTCAGACGCCGACGGCTTTTAGGGCGGGGTATCATCTTTAGTGGTAGTGTTTAGTAATCTGTGTCACTTCTCTTAGCTTAAACAAGCTTAAACGGACAGGTACCCTAATGGTTGCACCTGGCAACTGCTGGGTACGTTCGAACTCAACAGCGCCGACAGTAACGCAGTGCGGTTGTCACCGGACGGTAACGGCTGGGTCATTGCCGACAGCATCCGCGTGGAACCGGTCAGTACCAGCACCGCCACGGCCGGGCTGTACTATATCCACAACGACCACCTCGGCACCCCGAAACTGTTGACCGATGCCGAGCAAAATATCGTCTGGGAAATCCACACCACCCCGTTCGGCGAAGTGCACCAAGAAATTGCCAACGGCATCGCAAACATCAAAGCGTTCCCGGGCCAATACCGTGACAGTGAAACGGGTTTAAGTTACAACTACTACCGGGATTACGATCCGAGTTTGGGAAGATACCTGCAGAGTGATCCGATTGGGTTGAAAGGTGGGTTGAATACGTATGGGTATGTTGGGGGAAATCCGATGAAATTTGTTGATCCTTACGGATTAAAAAAATGGGAACTGGATGGTGCAGGCAATACATCCGCATGTAGTTATTATGATCGGATGGCCGAAGAGAACCCTCAATGTAGTTATTTTAGAAAGGCTGCTCAGATTTGTAGGGGTGAGAATTCACTCGTAAATGTTGCAACTACGGGTGCAATGATGCAAGCGTGGATGGCCGACAATACCGACGCATCTCAATCAGAAATTTATACTAGCATTAGAAACAAGTTAGTATTTTATGATCGCCAAATGCGAGAGGTCGGAAAAATTGACGAAAATGGCTGTACATGTGGTGACATGATCGATTTTTACCATGACCAGGCATTTGAGGAATCCGGTCTTTCACAGATGTTTTATGGTGGTAATCTTTGGCCTCAAGATACGGATTTTTTCTTTTGGGAAGG
The DNA here is from genome assembly GCA_050293765.1 of Reinekea sp. Lineage (GTDB taxonomy): Bacteria > Pseudomonadota > Gammaproteobacteria > Pseudomonadales > Natronospirillaceae > Reinekea. The sequence goes on along the minus strand of JBNKNI010000001.1, from coordinate 117,793 downwards.
AAATCCAGTTCCTTATGACTCAAGCGGGAATGAGTGGAAAGATGATTGGTTCAATTGAGATATTTGATCATGCTTAGGGTGGTTTTTAAGTTACTCTTCTTGGCTTCAGTATGTGTATATGCCATTTTTGCATACATTGGCTACATCACTTGGAGCCAAGGCTATCTTGGTATGGACAAAAGTTTGGGAGAGTGTTTTTCAGCATTTTTAGTTTTACTTTTTTTCTTTCCTGGAGTTGGATTAGTGGCAGCAAGCGGTTATTTCTTCGTGTATTTGAAAGAAGCAATATCTCAATTTATTGGTGTAGGTATTATTTTTATCTTGATAGTTGTTCATGTATTTTTATCAATCCCAATGCTGCACAGTGCTGAAATTCGCAGTGCATCATTAGGGCTGCTAGAAATATTCTTTATCTTTTTCTTGATTTTCTCGTTGCATAAGTTTTCTTTCCGAGAAGTTGAGTCCGTGAAGTCAAATCAATGACTTAAATGGACAGGCACTTTAAGCCGGCACTTTAAGCTAACTTAAATGGACAGGCACTTTAACCCAAGTCACAAAGCCCCATCGTCGGATCGGGGCTTTTGTTTTTTTGGCTGTTCGCTTTTTCCGTAGCGGCTGTTTCGGTCTTCCTTAGTTGCTTAAGTTGTTTATCATTTGCTTGGCCTGGTGCTTCACCAGCATTCCCTTAATCATCATCACTGATAACGTATTCTTCGTCCTTGTCCAGTTGACTGACACCTTCCACAATAAAAGAAGTTAGAGTCATCGATTTTAAGTCAAGCTCTTGATCCAAACCACATATTGCCATCGTCGAATAGGGCCTACCTTTCTATTAAATGAAGCTTCAACGGCTGGCTTTAAAAGCCTGACCCTTAAAGAGCGCATTCATCTACACGTGCAATATAAACCCATGGGCAAAAGAAGTTTTTGATTAACCGAACCATGCCGCTTCTGTCAGGATCAGCATGGTTCAATTGGCTTGGTAGATCTGCCAGCTGTGCTTTATAGGGCAGAGCGATCAGTCTCCCCAGATCATCGTTACAAATTCAGGGTGATCCACAAACGGATTTCGGTTGTTTTGAAAGGCGTAGGCGGCGTCGTTACGATCGATTTCTTTTTGACTGACCGGATCATCGCTGTGCCATTTTTTAAGCGTGACCAATAACCAATTTTCAAAGACTTGATCGCTGGTGCCATTTAAAACGGCGTCGGAATTGGTTGTGTTTTTCTCCCAGTTGCCGATCTCATTCTGATATCGGGTGGCCATGTAGAAATACGCACGGGCGAGGTCACCTTTGAACTCATCAATGGGTTCGAAAACAGTTCCCGAATAGCCAAGACCTGCATCGGAATAGCCCAGTTGTGAGCCATTGCGACTGGTGAAACTGGCGGAACCCACGGTACCAAACGGGTAGTTACTTCGGTAGGAATTGACTTTGCCGTCGGTCGCAAAAATGTGGTGTATGTCGGTATTCATCGGCGCTACGGCGCCACCGAACCAGGCGCGAGGAAACGCGTGCTCGCGGTTGTAGCAATCCCCTTCATTAACATAAGTACCACACTGGTCGTTGGTCGCGGTGTAATTATACGGATCGCTGTTGCTCGGGTTTTCAGAATAGATGTCGAGAATAGTGCCGTCATTTTCGTAGTAATTATCTTTTTCGTGCGATGAGAAGAAAGTCCACAGGCTGGAATAACTTTGAGTGCTATGACTGCTAATGATAGTGTGCAAGGCAGTCTTCAACGCGTAGCCGGTTAAACCGGAGGCATTTTCGTAGTAACCGTCGTAATCATTCCCGGAACCTGATGAGGGTAGGGTAAAGCTGATGCTTTCCACGCTGTTGAATTGCCCACCACTGGCGAGTGTGGTCCCGTTGACCGTCAGCTGGTAATTACCGGAGCCGTAATTGCAACAGATTCCATCACCGTATTCGTCCTGAATGGTAAACACATAATTGCCGTTGCTGAGGCAAAAGTCGACACTGTACTGGGTGTTGCTGCTGTAGCCGTTCCCGCTGCCTATTTGAGTGCTGCCGCTCATCAGCGTCCAACTGGTTTCCGATCCATAATTGTCGGTCAGCAGCGAAACATTGAGATTATTAGCGCAGGATGGGTTTCCGGATGTGGGTTCGAACAGGTCGACAATGACTTCTTCGGAACCGTCGAAACCGGCCTCATCGTAAAATCGGAGCCCGACATTGATCGACCCGTTACTGCTGGCGGTGTAGTGATAACTGAGTTGCTGCCATTGATGGGTTATTTGGTTGTCGGAAAAACTTTGATAACCGTCGACAATCAGTCGGGCACGTACGTTACCTTCCGTGTGATACACCCAGACACTGAAATCATAGGATTCACCGGAACGGACAGCGATGGACTGCAAAAAATCGGTTGAGCTTTGCGTACCGGTGTTCACGACGATGCTGACGGCACTACTCCCCTGATAGGCCGTGGTGCTCTGAGACACGGAAATACCACTGTCGATGGTTGTCCAGCTGTCTGGCAGGTTATTGGTGAACGATTCGAAGTCACCGTTGATGACATCGGCGACACTGATTTGAGCCAGCAGCAGTATGCCTGCGAACCACCCCGTTTGCTTTTTATTCATTGTTGTCTCACTACGTGGGTTGATAGAAGGAGTTCATATGAATATTTATTGATCAAAAGGTCAAATTGTGAACAGTGTTTTTCAGACACAGTTCACAAAATTATTTTGTTTTAATCTTGCCAAATTGATTTATTTTCGGAATGAGGATTGGAAGCAAGCCAGTTTTTTGCAGATTTGATCTGTATTGGAACAAACATATAACGTCAGTATGACAGAGGAATGTCCTGAATTAGGGCGTGCCATGCACAGGAAGATTAAGGGGGCAGGGTCATGGGTTTTTATATCAAACCACTAACTACAACCCAAAATCTCTATGTTCGGATAGGGGGATATTTCTTCGCTTCGCTTTTTTCTTTAGCATCTCTATTAAGGTAAACTAAATTCTGCGGTTAACATCTTATCGTGGAATTAATTGGAAAAAATTTCGAATTTAGTAAGAAAAAGCCGAGGCTCGATAGAATACCAAATGTTCGTAATTCCACTTAGGAAGGGTTCCAATTTTTTCGTCATTTCTTGCTAAAAACAAAGTATCACCGACAACTCTATAAGCTGCTTCATTTCCAAACTCATCCACCCAAGCTTCGTAAAATACTTCATTATCGAAGCCTTTTATTAAATAGTTTGCTTTGTTGATCAGTTCACCATCAATTTCCACAGATACCCAGTCTACGTATTCAACTTTGTTATAGAATTCGCCAGAAGGAAGAATCTCTTCGGAGGATTTTATTTGCACCCTGAAGTACCAGGAACTATCTATATTTGCGCAATTAATACCTATTGAATGAGCATACCCTAAGGTAACTTCGCTATTTTCATGAAACGTGAAGAAATATTGTTGACCAGTGCTCTGTTCTAAATCATTGTTAGCAAAGCGTATATTGCAAGAAGATGAATAATGTATGTCTATTTCGGACTCTTGGATATCATTAACATCGGAACCAATATTTTCGCTTTGGGAATTAGAAGGCTTGTCGATATTGGGTTCGGGTTGATCTGTTCGGTCATCGCAACTGGAGGCTGAGACTATTGTCATCAATAGTAGTACTTTGTATACAAACTTCATGCGTATCCTTAGCTGACAAAAAAGTGACAGAAACGTTTCTCGAACTATGCGTCACTTACAGAATGTAATTCCATTTGACCGACGTACAATATCAAATGCCTTTCGCCAAATCTATAAATCGGATAAGTACATTGAACATACTAAAGGCCAACTCGGCGGATATAGACACTATTCTGAACTTGATTGATTCCGCTGCTGTATGGCTGCATGAGATTGGGATCGATTATCAATGGGCACCCGACAAGGTGTACCAGCGGCGTGATCATTTCGCAGCGTTAGCCGACAGCGGGAAGTTTTATCGGGTGCAGCATCATGACCGAACCGTGGCGACGTTTATGTTGGACTGGGTAGACGAGGAGCTATGGGAAGATGATGGGTCAGCCGGGTATTTGGGGTATTTTACGGTTGACCGGGCTTATGCAGGGGAAGGGGTTGGCAGGTACATTTTGGCTTGGGTCGCAGAGCAGGTTGTGAATAATCATCGATCGAAGTTGCGGTTGGATTGCGTTGCAGAGAATTCTGGTCTCAACCGGTATTATCAAAGCCAGGGCTTTGTTCAGGTGGGGCAGTTTCGGTATTCAGATGGTGTTGACGCCGTGCTGTATGAGAAGCGTTTAAATTGAGCTTTGAAAATCTTGCGCAGACCATTCGTCCTTGTTTTTATTTCTTTTTTGTTCGTGAATTTTCGTTTTTTGGATAGCTGAATCAGGGGTGCCTCGAAAAGTCGTGCTTCGTTTGCAGGTTATATCATGACAGCAGTCCTTTGCTGTTTTTAAATAATCCCTGCAGTTTTCACACTACGGAAACCACCAAGGGTTGTTTTGTGGCAGTGGTGATACCAGTGTTTCCAAAAAACTGACCAATTGCGCCTGCTCTTCCTCGGTGAGCTTGAGTGGAATAATGTCGAAGTGAGGCCGGCTCGGGTGCTGCTCTCGGTCGTAGTACGGAGGCACTGGGGAGTTATAGTGCGCGACAACGTCGGCCAGTGTCGCTAACTGCCCAGATTGCATATAAGGCGCCGTTTGGCTCACATTGCGCAAGCTTGGTGTTTTAAACGCCCCAACCAGTTCCGGGCCCTGTGTTTTCAAGAAATTCATTTCGTCACACTGTTCGGGTACGGCGTCGCTGTAAACCGATAAACAGTTAAATTCACTGCTTCTCAGTGTTTCAACACCCGCGTAACGACCAAGGTCGACGTCCGTTATATCCGGTTCTGGTGCACCGATATTGTGAAACTCAAAGTTTGTGAATAGTGGTCCATTGTGGCAACTGGCGCAATTTCCTTTACCCATGAATAGCCGCAAACCTGCGATTTCCGTTTCATTGAACGTGCTTTGCGCCAGCGCATTTCCGGCGTTGGTTTCCAGTGCTTGAACAAACCGGTCAAATTTCGAGTCGGTCAAGGTTAGCTTTCGTTCATATGCCATGATGGCTTTTCCAACTTGGCTGAACACCTTATTCACCGCAGCGGACTGATCGGGGGATACGACGGGTGTTTTACTAGCGTCAATGGCAAGGGTACGGATGTCAGCGAGCCGTTGTTCGTCACCAAAAATCTCAGCGAATTCTTTGGCGTATTTATCCGCGATTAACTGTGCCACCGCAATACGGTTGATGCCATGTTCGTTGTCGTCCTCCAAAGGTTTAAGGGCTTGTGACCACAGGCTGTCTGCTCGACCGTCCCAAAATTGCCAGGGGCCGTAAAGGGCATTGGGAATTGATGGGCTGTTTCGCCTGGTTGTACCCAGAGCCACAGACTGCGGCAAACCATCGGTGAAATACTTTTCAGGTTGGTGGCAACTGGCACAGGAAATATTACCGTTGCGGCTTAACGCTGGATCAAAAAAAAGGGCTTTACCGAGAGACGCGGCTGCGTCATCGTCTGCCCAGCGATTGTCCGGAGCACCAGGCAACGGTCCCAACGCTGACAGGGTAAAGGTTTTTAGCAAAGCGATATCCTGTTGGCTGAATTGATTCGGGTCCGCCGCGACGGTGGTGAAACCTGAAATCAGCGCCAGCAAAGCCCAACGTAAACACTTCATAAGCGGGCCTCCTTCACAGGTTTAAGTTGAACAGAATGGAGTCGTTGATATCACCCTGTTTGGTTATAAATTCGATCACCCACCATCCTTTCATCTGAAATTTTACGCCGTCCACAAGATACAGGCCGGGGGACAATTCTTGTGTAACTCTGGGCAGGGTTGGCAGTCCATGAACGTGACCGGGCATGTGTCCGCTGAACTCAATCTGCGCGTTGCTGACGGGCAAGCCGTTTTGGTCGGTCAGAAAAAGATGCCATTGGTGAATGGTGTTTAGGGGAATGGTATGGCTGTCTGAATTAGCCGGTTCAATGTGGGCAAAGTAATGTAACTCACGTGAGACCTGAAAGGTGGAAACGTTAAGTTGTTCGGGTGCGGATTGCCCTGTCATCGATGGCATGGCCAATGTCATGTCGTCGGCGGTCTCGGTGACGGTTCCGTCCGTCATTTTTCCCAGCATGGTCGGGTGCACGCTGCGTATCGTTGTGTTGTGAGCCATGGGGGCATGGTCATTGCCAGCCAGTTGCATAGCGCCAACGAATTTCAGTTGGTCGGGCCATAAGGCTTGAAAACCAATGGGTAAGAGTTCCGAAGCGGAATGCTTCATTTCATTAGCGAGTTGCCTGAGCAGAGCACCTTCGTTTTGCCACAGCTGCAGTTGTTCAGCTAGCAGGTTAACCTGTGCGTGCAGCAATTCCTTTTCGGTATCGTCTTCAGCTTTGTATTCCTTTGCGCGCAATTCGTTCACGGTATTACGCAAGTTGTTCGCATTTTTTAGGACATCGACAGCGCGCAGTTCGGTTGATTGTGCGAGCGCTAAGGTATAGCCGGCAGATTCCAGTAGCGCGGAAGGTTCTAGAAGTGAGTGAGCGTGGTCTGAGCTGGCAAATACATTTGTGCCCAGGAATAAAATCAGTAGCAGGTTCGTTAGTCGATTCATAGTCGCCATTTTATAGGTTGTTTATACGGATGAAACACAGCAACGCCGAAGGCGTCGCTGTGTTTTCTGAGTGAGTGCTACGTTAAATTAAAACGTGATGCGCCACAGGTTAAGCGTGCCAATGTCTCGGTTAGCGAGGTCCCGGACTTTCAAAGACCAGGTGCCGGTCGACACTTTGCTGCCTACGTTCACACTGTAGGTTTGCTGAATATCATTGGCGCTGCCACCGGAACGATTGTGCAGGTTATAAACCGTGCCATCCGGGTGGATCAGGTCGACGATGAGATCACCGATATAGGTATGGGTGATATCGACATCCACACTGACGGTGCCTGCATTTCCAGTACGGTCTACAACAATCGGGCTGGAAATCCCGGTGCTGTTGTTGTCCGGAATGGCAAAGTCTGCGGTGTTTTCGTAGGTGTCGCTGGGTGGTGGCGGTTCGTCATCTGTGATCACGACGGTGTAATCTTCTACTTCACCGTAATTGAAGCTGCCACAGGCGACTGGCGCCGCGTTGTAGCGCATAACGACACGCAACCGTGTGGTTAACGGCGCAGTGCCGGTCGGTATGGTTAAATTACCCGTTACCGTAGTTTTAGACAGGCCCCCTGAACTGAACACTTCTTCATTGGCGTCGTCGAAGTCTCCGTCACCATTCAGGTCGATCCAGATTTTCCAGTACTCGTTATAGGTGCTGCTCCTGAACCCAGGCGCCAGGCTAACAGCGGTACTGCCAACATTCAGCGCAATGGATTGACCGGTAAAATCACTGTACTTCGCGCTGCCAGAGCTGTTGCTGAAGCTGCCGATACCGACGTTGCTGATCCACTCATAGCTTGCGTCGTTGCCCTGAGCGGCGCAGTAAGTTGTGGGTTCTGGGTCAGGGTTGTTGATGGCGTCCCAATCTGGCTTCACGGTAAATAAACCATTACCAATATCGCTCATAATAATATTGCCGCTGGCGAAGTAGATGTAGTTACTCCAGGTACCGGAGAACTGAGCGGAATCGGAACCGGGAATGGTGTCGAAGTAGGCCACTTCTGTCAGGTTACCGTTGGCGATATCCGATGCATCCAATATACGCAAACCAGCGCGATAGTTAGATTCGTAAATGTAGCCATCTTTTGTGTACAGGTTGTGGTCGATCGCAGCGGTAGGTCCGACATAACGGCCCAGTTCAACAGGATAATCCAGATCAGTTACATCCCAGATGTACGATGTGGTGTTAATGCCATTGCGTTGCTCATCCAGCTCATCGTTCATGATGAGAATGCTGTGCGTATCATCCATGAACCAGCCTTGGTGGGTGTATTGCGATCCCTGATAGGGGGTTCTGGAAATTTGTTGCGGATTGGTTTTTACCGTGACGTCGACCAGGGTAATGGTATCTTCGTTGTAGGCGGCACAGATTTCACGACCGCTGTAGGCGCTGTCCGGTCCGTTGTACACGACACACTGCGCATCGTGCGTGTAGCCATCGCCCGAGAAACAGCCCGCGTAGGTAGGCGATTGAGGTGACGATACGTCCACCATATACAAGCCACCACTGCACTGATTGCTGCCGACCACATAGGCGTAACCGGTTGCTTCATTGATGACAACGTTGTGTGCATTACCAAAGCCACCTAAGTGCGCCGTTTCAGACAGCGTACTTCCCGGAGTGACGTTGCGCAGTGTTGTCAGGTCAAATACCTGTAGGCCGTGTGAGCTGTTGCCGCTGCCATCGGCGACAATGAACGCATGGTCGTTATAGGTTTTTACATCTCGCCAGGAGTCACTCCCGTTGTTGTGCGAGGGTAAAAAGCCGAGGTAAACCGGGTTTGCGGCATCGGTGACGTTAACAAAGGACGTACCGTTGGTGCGACCGACAATGGCAATTTCATCACCAGTTACCGGGTCTGTGTAGCCCCAGATATCGTTTAAATTGGCACTGCCGCCACCCATGTTGCCTTTGGCCACGAATGACATCAGGTCCACGGCTTTACAGGGATAAGTGCCCGCTGTGCCGTTGGTGCAGGTGGTCGCTGCGGCGGCATTTTGTATGGCCATCGCATTGGTTGAGTCCAGTAACAGTTCGGAGCTCACAGGTGATCCTTCGAGGGTATCGTCGTATTCAAAACCATCGGGGAACATTGAGCTGTGTCCGAACAGATAGGACGATAGCCATACGGCGCTTAAGCCTAGGGTCGTTCTTTTGATCCAGTTATTCATTTTATTAGATCCTGTTGGTATCTTTTTTTAGTTATACGCGCCTTGCAAATGTGAGCTGAGCTGAGACTCTCTCGCGTCAGGTGAACACAAACCAGGGTATGGTTTGGTCCACGCGACTCAGTCACGTGAGTACTTGAAGGCGAGCCTTACCACCTGCTTTATTCAAGGGTACCTCTGCTTACTACGTCGCATTCCATTCCAGAGTCGGACGGACTTGCATAAGGTGCCCTTAAAATACAACTGTGAATAAAGTTGAGGAGGCGTGCTCGTTAAGCAATTAACAGACCAGTGATCGAACGGGTGTTTTTTTGCCAACCGTGTCTAAAAAAAATTCGATGTTGTGCGTCTTGACGGAGCAAGCGAGCGCCAGGGTGATGCAAAAGTGTTACGAAATACCCGAAAGGTAACAATAAAGAATGGTGTGATGGTAAGCGCCTGTTCGATGCCATGGTGAATGAATAACTATTTTTTGAGATCCAAAAAAATATGTCGCAGTGCCGTTTGATTTTGTGAACAGCGTGTCCACTTGTGAAGTTTTTTATTTTTCGAAACCGCGGTGACGTGTTGTTATGCATGGAAGCGAGATGTGTATTTGCGAGTGGCCGAAAATTTCGACTACTTTTTTTAAAGTTTCAATTTAAATGACAATAGTAGACTTATGATGCCAGTAATGGATTTATTGGTGATGACGTTGGTGACTTCAAGGTTGAAGTCCTATTTTTTGTTAATTGAAATAGTTGAAGACCTCTCATGTTAGCCCGGAAATTTCACCTTATTGATCAACATATCGCTGTATCCTACAGCTATCGACCTAAGATGAATTTTCGGGCTAAAGAGGTCTTTTCTTGACGTCAGGCAGCCTGTTCTTCGTTGTGTTGAATTAGCGTTTTTTTGTCTTTTGCGAAGGCATCGAACGCAAAGTCATCGACCATTAACATATTCAGAACTTTCGCTTCATAATCTTGCATGAACGCCAGTTCGTCTGCCGTGATCACGCCGGCATCGGCCGCAGCTGTGAAACGTTCTTCCGGATGCAACGCTTGCTCTGGTAATTCTCCATTCGCATAGGCTTTGCTGATTTTACGGTACAGCGGTTCGGCTTTGTCGTAGTCTTTTAACAGGCCGTTGTACTGCGCAACCGGGTTTTCCACGCCACCATCTTTTTCATCGTTCCAGATGGTTTGGATCAGGTGACGACGGATTGCACTGTCCGTTGAAACGGCTTTGGCCAATTTACGGGTGTCGTTGTCCGCAGGCAGTTTCCAGCGCCGACCCAGCGGCAAGGTAATTGTGCGTAATGCCATAGCGACTGATCGCGCCGGCAGGTTGTCGAGAAACTCGGACAAAGCCAGTTCAGTGCGGTGCAGCAAAATTTGCAAACTGTATTCCATCACTGCCTGTTCGCCTTCAACCTGTTCAGATTCCTGCCAGCGCTTGAGCACCATGGAAGCGAGATATAAATTCGATAGCATGTCACCCAGGCGAGCAGAGATCAGTTCGCGCATTTTCAGTTCGCCACCCAAGGTTGCCATCGCCGCATCGCTGCACAAACCAAAGGCCGCACTGAAACGGGAGAGGGCTTGTGCGTATCGTTTCGCCAGGCCGGTAAAGGGGACCGCCGGTTTTGCAATGCCCAGCCCCAAGGTTAACGCACGCGTGGCGTTACCCAGTACCAGGCCGACATGCGCAAACACCGCTTTATCAAACGCTTTGGCGTCATTGTTATTTTTGGCGGCCAGCTCCTGCAGCACATATGGGTGGCATCGAATGGCGCCCTGACCAAAGATCATTAACGAGCGGGTCATGATGTTGGCACCTTCCACGGTAATCGACACCGCCGAACTGCTGTAGCCAATGCCCAGATAATTTTTCGGACCGAGGGTTACGGTTTTGCCACCGTGTACATCCATAGCGTCGGTCAGAATGGCGCGTTGCATTTCCGTCAAATGGTATTTCAGAATGGCGGAAGGCACGGATGGTTTTTGACCATCGTCGACCATGTTGGCGGTTTGCTGCACAGCCGCTTGTGCAATGTAGGTGTATGCTGCCATGCGTGCCAGCGGAGCCTGCACACCTTCCATTTCAGCCACGGGTGTGTTGAATTGACGGCGAACCCGCGTGAAACCACCCGACGTAGCTAACGCATAGGCACCGGCACCAGCCGCACCGGATGGCAACGTAATACAGCGACCGACGGATAAGCATTCCACAAGCATACGCCAGCCTTCACCGGCCATTGCTTCGCCGCCGATGATGTAATCCAGCGGAATAAACACATCTTTACCTTTTATCGGACCGTTCAGGAAGGGACTGCCGATTGGACAATGCCGACGACCGATCTCCATGCCTTGCGTGTCACGAGGAATCAGTGCACAGGTAATGCCCCGATCGGTACCTTTGCCTAATAAATTGTCTGGGTCAAACATGCGGAAGGCCAACCCTACCACAGTGGCAATAGGGGCGAGTGTGATCCAGCGTTTTTCAAAGTTCAGGCGCAGACCAATAACTTCCTTACCATTGAACTCACCTTTGCAGACGATGCCGGTATCCGGCAATGACGTGGCATCCGAACCCGCGCGTGGACCGGTTAAACCGAAACAGGGAATTTCACGGCCGTCGGCCAGGCGAGGCAAATAGTGGTTTTTCTGCTCTTCTGTGCCGTATTTCAGCAGCAATTCACCAGGACCGAGCGAATTGGGCACGCCAACGGTGACCATCAAGGTTTCGTTGCAAGCCAGTTTCTGCAGCACCGCAGATTGCGCTTTGGCGGAAAACTCCAAGCCACCGTATCGTTTTGGAATGATCATGCCGAAGAACTTTTCTTTTTTCAGCGTTGACCAAACCTCGGGCGGCAAATCTGCGCGCTCCACGGCAACATCCCAACCGTTGCACTGTGACAGAACATCCACGCACTGATGGTCAAGAAAGCTCTGTTCTTCGTCACTTAGTCCCGTGTGCCGGTTCGCCAGTAACTTGCTGTAGTCGGGGCGGCCGGTAAATAGTTCGCCGTCCCAACCAACGGTGCCTGCGTCCAGCGCGACCTGTTCAGTGGCAGAGACCTTGGGCGCTATTTTTTTGAAGATGGTAAAAACTTTACCCGACAGCCAAAGTCGGCGGACAGGACCGAACCCGATGATCAGCGTGGCCAGACTGGCGATGAACATCAACACGCCATAGAGTGGTGATGCCAGTTCCATCGACAGAGCTCCAAAAAATAGGAAAACGCCAACGGCAGCCAGAGCACCGAATTCCTGGCGCATTACCCAAGTGAGTCCGGCCAGGGTCAGTAAGAAGATAATAAACGTTAACATAACAGACCTCTTTTCCTTTGTGATCCAGATGACAGCGTAGCTGGTTTTGGTGTGTTGGACACTACGGGCAGAGTAACCCGTTGGATGGTGAAAACCGGTATTTTCTGCGCTGAAAGCATAAATCGGCAGTGATTTTTTTCTTCGGCGAATCAGTGGCCTGTTGAGATGGCGATTGTTTCCTGAGAGGCAAGGGTGAATCGGTGCGCTTTTACGCTTTGTTCAGCCATTAGGCTTATTTTTCGAAAGGTCTCGCGACCAGGCTCAATAGCGCGTTTAGTCTCATGAAAGCTCCAACCGGCCTTACGATTCGGTTTTGCTTTTTGACGAATGAATCGTTCGATGGATTTTCTTTCCAAGGGGCGATCCCCTTGAACCCCCTTTTGTCGCCCGCTTTGGTGCTCTTCCTAATTTGCCACTTTCTGCGAACGGTCGCTTGAGCGTGCGTCCCTGCACGCGCGGCGCTTACAAGGGCATCCATGCCCTTGAAACCGTTGCGACGTGTCAAATAAGTCAGCCAAAGCAGATGCGACGGAATGGTTATTTACTCCGATATTGGCAATGGTTTTTGCTTGATGGGCTTGGATTCATAAAATGGAGTCGTAGTGAATCACTGTAATAGCTGTCCGACGTTTCGGTGGCCGTCGTGAACGACCTGTCGAAGACGAAATTGAGCAGTGTGATCAGTCGTTTGTGGTGGCTGAGATTGTTAAGGGCCAAGCCCGAATCATCGGATCGGTTTGGCTCTTGACGAAAAGATTCTCTCAGTTAAACCAAATCACCAGATGAAGTAAAAAATCTCAAATACAACGCGTCTACGTTTAAGTAAGCATTATTCGGGAGCCCCCTTGAACCCTCCATATTAATTGCCTTCTTGTGCGCGCTGGGTTGGTGATATTGACGATGCGGGTGATTTACGCCACAGTCACGCAAAAATATTCTGGTATATGCAACATGACGTTACAACGGTTTTTCTTGTTCACACTTGGCCTTGGTTTTCTGACGGCATGCCAACCGGATATTCCGGAACTCGGGTTGTCCTTTGCGGAACCTGCCTGGGATGGAACCACGCTACCGGCACAGCATCAATGCCTTAAACACGGTGGCGGCAAAGGTGCGCCTGCCTGGCAAGTGAGCCAATTACCTGAAGGGGCGACGTGGTTGGTGTTTGCCTATAGTGACGCTGAATATCACCCGAACACCCATGGTGTTATCGCTTACCCGGTTTCGTTGCTGCGGGAAGGTCTTGTTCCGTCCGTGCCCGCGCAAACGTTTGAATTACCCGAGGGTTTTGTCAGTCTGCAACCTCATGCACTGGAACAATGGAGTCAGCCCGGGGCGTATCTTGGTCCGTGTTCCGGAGGCAATGGTCATCGATACTATGTCACTGTCACCGCCGTCCAGATTGAGACACAAGGACTCACAGGCAATGCTTTCACTGAGCAGCTTATGAAACAGGTAAAGAAAAATCCTAAGGCACAGATTGAAATGACTTTGGCGGTGTATTAAAGGCGAATTTAGAAAGACTACCCAAAGCTTGAGTTGATCGCGAGATCACAAAAGACGTACGGCTGAAAACCGGATGAGCCAAGTTGAGAAATGCCAATGCCGTTATAAGCCCATTTTCAATTAAGCTAGTCAGGTTGAGACTCGACACTGTTTTTTTGTCCTATTTTGATCAATGTTTTCAATATGGCACGCTGCTTTGCGATCAGTATGTGATCGGAATCGCGATGTTAAACGCAATGTTTCGATATAGTGAGGCGATTTCTATTGAATGGAAGAAGCCACTATGAAAAAGGATTTTCTGCCGGGTCAGAAAACCGCGTTGGTTGTAGACGATTCGAAACTCGCTCGCTATGTATTAAAAGAAATGTTACTGGCGAATAACATTAAGGTTGAAACAGCAGAGTCTGCCGAAGAAGCGCTGGGATCGTTAAGTTCGTTTAAACCCGATGTTATTTTTATGGATCATATGATGCCCGGTATGGATGGTTTCCAGGCCGTTCAGGCAATTAAAAACGATCCTAAAACGGCCATGATTCCCATTATGATGTACACCTCCAAAGATGGCGAAGTGTATGTCAGTCAGGCCAGGGCTTTGGGGGCTGTCGGCGTCTTACCGAAAAAATTGAAGCCGGTGCAATTGGAAAATGTGTTACAGAAATTGAAACTGATCCCACCCAAGGATGACGTTGCAGCGGCCTCTAAACCTAAGCCCATTGCCATTCCCACCGAAGAAATTACCGCACGGCCGAAAACGAAAAATACGCTGGAAGAGTTGGCGCTCAGCGCGAGCGAAGAGCTCGAAAAAGACACCATGCGGCATCTGTTCCGGCAGTTGTTTAATGAACAGCGTGATTCCATTAAGCAGGATCAGCATGAGCTTGTCGACAGTCTTGCCGCAAAAGTTCCTGGGATGGTTTTAAACGCGCGTAAACCCACGTTTCGAAAGCGATTGATAACCGCGACGGCAGCCTTGTTCGCTGTCGGACTGGTGGGGTTTTTGGTGGTTGAACGCGTTGAACAGGAGCGAGCTTTCCAAAAGGCGGTTTTCGACCAGTTAGCGCAGTATCAGCAACAATGGGTGGATGTTCAGAACGCGCTGCTTACTGCGCAGGCTTCGGCGCCTGTGTTGCCAGCGCTGGAGAAAACCGACTTCCAATTGGGGTTGGGTACGTTTTCCTGGGCGATCAACCAACATGGGCAGGTGCCTTATCAATCCAGCTTACTGTCGACACAAACAAAAGACCATTTGACCGAGTTGCTCGATCATCTTGAGCAAAATAACTTTACCGGGTTGGTGGTGGTTAAGGTCCACTCGGGTCAGTTTTGTGAATTGCCCACTGAGTGGGGTGCTCGCTATTTAGCGCCAGAAGACTCTACGGTGGCAGATTGTGAGTTGGAGCCGCTTGATGACGCAACCTACCCTTGGTTGGAGTTGCCTGAATTTGAACAGTACCTGTCGGTACTGGCGCTGTACTATCCGGGTATTGATCTTAAGTTGGATGCAATGGGCTCTTCATTTTCTCGCGTGAATTACCCGGACCTGGCATTGAACCCAACTGCCGGTGAATGGAACCGCGCTGCGGCGGTAAACAATCGGTTGGAGTTTGAATTCATACAACAGTCTACTGCGCCCAAGGCAGCGCTGGCGATAACGCCGACGGATTCATAAACGGATTAGCTCGACTGACAGTAGTACGTTTGTAGCTTTTACAGAATGGCCGTGGCCTATAGCTGAATACGGATTTCAATACTACTTTTCCTGTCGACCTCTGCGTCGACAGGTTGACTCGCGATCAGTATTCTTTCTGCAACCACACCTCTGTCAATCAGTCTCTCAGCGAGTTGCGCTGAGTGGTCACTGTGCCATCGGTTAACCTCGGTTGATGCTATGGGGATCTGCACAATGTGTACGGTTGCCGTCGGCAGGTTTTCAAGCACGTAAGCCAACGTGGTTAAAAAGTCGTTGGCCGCGGGCGTAATCTGTTGGCTGGTGTCAAATACCCACGGCATGAGTAGCACGACGATACCGCGACGTACCGAGGTCTGAATGATTTGCGTCTCGGTCGGGTATTCTGCGAGTGCACGTGACAAGCGCGCCAGTTCATATTCTAATGTCAGAGCGTCATTGTCTAAACGCTCAACCTCAACCGCTCGCAGCTGTCGCTGCAGATTTTTAATGGTTTTTTCAGCTTCGGTAAGGGCACGGGTTTGTTGTTCTATCGCCAGCTCTTTGTCTTTCATGTGGGACTGCTGTTGCGCCAGCGATGTTTCCAGTTCGTTCAGTCGGGTAATGGCATTGGCAATGGCAAGGCGTGTTGCTTCGGCGGTGGCTTCGGTAGATTGGAAACCAGTTTGAATGTCCAAAAACTGCTGTTTAATGTCATTGGCAATCTGCGACAGTTGTTTGAACTGGCCGTTCAGAAAGTCGAGTTTCTCAAGTGCTTTTTCAATCTGTAAGAGCGGTTTGCCCGCGGTTATCTGATAGCCAAACACCGTGAATTCCCATTTGGGGATGGCGTTTCGGTTTCCAAATTGATAATAACCAAAGGCCAAGCTGGCTAGCAAAGAGCTCAAAATGAGTATGACAAGTAGGGTCGTGCGGAAGAAAGAAATTAGTTTCATTGTTGTGTGTTCGTGCCAAATCCGTTTAGCGAAAATCTGCAGCGACGTTATCAATTTCGGCTACCGTTGGCACCTGGCTTGTCGTCGGGGTGTGATCAAAGTATCGAAATAATTGTCGAATATGTGAGCTGTGACCATGTTCGTGAGTAAGGGGGCAGATCCAGCCCTGTCAGCGACCCGTATCAGATGATCTAAACTAAAGCCCTGTGTAGTTGGGCGGAAGAGGGGGCATCATGGCATTGAGTGCAACCGGAGGGCGTTTTGTGTGGCGAGCCGTGTTTGGTGTTGCGGTTCTCGTCGCCGTGGGGTGCGTGGGCTTTGTGCTCACCTTGAGTCGGTATCAATCCCAACCGGTGGTGAACGAGAGCAAGAGGCTGCCGCGTATTGTTGAAGGAAGCCCTTTGACTGAGCAGAAACTCCCGGTAATCGCCGAAATCTCTGAGCCTGCCGATGCCCGGGGCAATTCTGCCGTGAGCATAGGAGGCGACGAACGCGCGCTCGACAATCGCTTACAGCAGATCCGTCGTGAGTTTAAGTACCCTCTGAACGGCGTCAAAGTGACCGAATCTGGATTGAACGGTGCTATCAGTCAAACCGTGGTCGTTGATAATCCATTGGTGTTGCTCGCTCTGAAACAATGGTTTTTGGATGAACCGGAAGCGTTTATCCAAGCAGCCGCGGCGGAAGAGCGTGACAGTTATCTGCAAGCGGTATTGAAAGAGCAAATCAATGAATCGAATACGCATTTACTCACCGAGCACCTGCATATCCGCAATCGACATATCATCACATTGGCGTATGAAAACAAACTGCATCTGCAGGAGGCCGAAGCCTTTCTGGCGATTTTCGATCAGTTTGCCAAGAACAATGTCATCAGTGTGCCTGCGTCTCTGGTAGCCGCTACTGCGGAAGTGGATTACTGGGGGCGACGGGAAACGCTACTGAATCAAGCGGTTAATAACCCGGAACCCGGTTTGTATTTTGACGTCTTGCAACAACAGGGTAATGACAACATGTATGCACTGGCAGAGCAGATGTGGGCGGTGCATTTGGCGGATCGTTACGCTGACGATATCCGACCCGATACCGGGTACCTGGAGCGGACTCGCTTGGCGTATCAATATGGGGTGGCAGGAGCACCCGCAGCAATCGCCGCACTGCAGGAAAAAGGTCTTTTCGTGAATGAGACCATCGCCGAATTCACCGATGCCGATAATGCCGACGATCGATTTCAGGAAATTCATCTTTCTCTTCGTTTTGACCGCAACAATGGCCACTGGTATCTCCCCTGATCGGAAGACTCAGCTGAAAAAACGACTGATCGCCCAGTACGAAGACACAATGCCAATCGGGTAAGTCAACCAACGTTGGTCCCAGCGCATCGTGGTAAACCTGAATGTGGACCGAAAAGCCCGATACGCATTCTGCAGCGTTAAAAGTACTAACAGAGTTATGACCTGGCCAATCTCAATTCCAACATTGAACCCGACCAAAGCGGCGGGTAGCTGATGTTCCGGCATACCGATATTCTGTAAGGCACCGGCAAATCCTAAGCCATGCAGCAGGCCAATCACCAGACAGAAAAGCATCGGATAACGCTTCGTGGCGGTTGAATGGTGTTTGCTGACGCAGGCTTCCTGTGCCATGAAGACAATGGATAAAGCGATACAGGTCTCGATCGGTTTTGGCTCCGGTGCGAACAACCCAAGACTGGCGCACGCCAATGTGATGCTGTGCCCCAGCGTAAAAGCACTGGCCGCCCAGAGCAATTGCCGCGTCGAGGTTAAAATCAGGAAAAGAGTAAAGACAAACAGCAGATGATCGTATCCACCCATCAGGTGTTCAAAACCGATACCGGTAAACGTCATGAAGGTTGAAACAGAGGAAAATTGCGTCCCCGTCAGTTCGTGCAGAGCTATACTGGCGAAACCTTCTTTTGACGGCTGCAATACTCGAATATGCGATTGTTTATCCGCGTCCCATTGCAGGTAAAGGCCCGCCACCGGCCAAGTAAAGCTGAGCTGGTCGCTACGTGAAAACGTCTCATCACAGTTCACCAGAAAGCGACGGGGCATCTGAAACGTTGTTGCCGGATTGTCGTAATGACAATGGACTGGCCATTCAGGCAATAAAAAGGACAGGTCACCGTAATTGCCCTGGATATTCATGGTAAAACGGTGTGGCGCGGTTTGCTCAATACGGACGTCGATTAACCCGGCATCATGGGCAAAAACCCGCGTGCTTCCGAAGAGTAAGAATAGGAAAAAAAGATTCCACACACTGCAACGGCGACTCATGATTGTACCTCGATCCGCGTCTGTTGTTTTAATTCGTGAAGGTACGACTCCAGATGTCGGGTCGCCTGATCTTTGCGCCAGGCATCCAGCACGTAGTCACGTTGTTCGTTGAAGTCTGGATCTGCGCCATTCAATGTTGTGGTGATCTGAACCCAAAGTGGAGGTTGTGGATCGTCAACAAATGGACCATGCCAACTGCCCGGCGTGGATTGCGTGATGTGCTGAGTCAGCACAGTCCCAAAGTAGGCGCTTAATTGCTCTTGTGTTACGTCCACCAGATGACCGGTTTGTGAGGACTGGTTGTTGTCCGCTGTTTGCGACGTTTTCAATAATGTGGCTGTTTGGTTTTTTTGCCATCGGTAATTCAGGGAATAGCGAGTGGGTGCGCGAAATTGTTCGCGGTTTTGTTCAAAAAATTCTTTCAGTTCGTCGTCCTCGGGCATCGGCAAGGTCGCGGTGAGGAAGGCCTTATGCTTGCGGATAATCATTTGCGCAAGCGTGGTATCACGATGCACACCAGAGGCTAATGCATCGGTGAGCAGAAGTTCGTTATCGATGTAAGTTTGCAAAGCCTGATCCGTTTCTTGGCGGGTCAGTGTGCTGCCCTTCCGCGCTTGTTCCAACGAGACAATACCTTCATAGGTCGCTTTGGAAATTATCAACGTCGGCTGTTCACTGGGCAACAAACGGCTGCCCCAAAAAATAAGACCCGCGATCAACAGGAAGTGGACAGCTGGCTGTTTTAAAAAGATGTTCATGTTGTTCTGACTCTGTTTAATCATGGAAAAAGTGCCCTGAAGCGGGCACTGTCGAGCGGACAAGGTCAGTTAGTCTGCCTGTGGAATAATGATGGCGCCTTCGGATTGCGCATCCACTTCAAACGTATGGGTCACCGGTGAATAAGTGTAATACTCCACCTTGTCTTCCAATGGTTTGAATTTGTAAAACCGCAGCAGCATTACTTCGTTGGCGTCGCACTGGTAATCGGACACAAAGTTATGTGACAGACCTCCGTTCGGTCCACGGGTGGTGTAGTGCGTTTCGCGCACACAGTCGTGCCCGGCATTGGCCAGAATGACGTTATCAAACTTGGTCAGGATATTATTCTTGATGGTTTGCGTGGCCCACAGATCGTGAGTCGCCAGAATGACTTTCCGGTCTGGGTACTGACGCAGAATCTGTTGCCCCCAGGCAAGCCCTTCCGGGCGATAAGGCGAGTACTGATCGTACGCTTCCAGCTGCAGGAACAGGTAGCTCTCGTTGCCAATATCCATCAATGCATAGTTGTTTTCGATACCGCCAAAGTCGCCTGTATACCAAGTCTCATTTTGAAAACTGCTGACCGGAAAGTATTTATTTAAACTTTGCGGTGAGTCGTGGTTACCCTGAATTGGCATGAAAGGCATTTCGCCATATAACTTGTACCAGGCGGACGTCGAGTTCTGCCATTCCCAATCCGAATCCCAGGTTTCGGTGATGTCACCGAGACCCTGAACAAATTGAATGTTCAACGTGTCACGCATGGCGACAAGCCAGTCGAACGCGGTGCGCATGTGGGCGATAGGTGCGTTCGGTCTGTTTTGCGAATAGTGCTGCGTATCTGGAACGACGACTAATGTCCATTCGCCTCGGCTTTTATCGGTGTTAAATCGTGCGTCAACGGGTGGTGCATCACCGGGCACTATGTCGATCCAGTTTAGGTTGAAACCGCCAGAGGTTGCATACACGCCGACTGGATAGGTACCAGCCTCAACATAAACCGATTGGCTCACCGTTTGCCATTGTTGCCAACCACCGGTGGACGGAATAGCGACTTTCCCTAATTTAATCGCACCTTTGTTTAAATCGAATTCGATACCGCCACCCCCGGCTTCGCTCGCAACACGCGCCGAAAATGTGTAGTAACCGGATACGGGAAACGTGACATCGTTATAGCGCAACCATTCACCAGCTTGCCACCAACCCACATTGTAGCCACCGCCCGTGTCGGTTGTGATTTCAATATCAACATGGTCGTTGCGGTACGCGCCGCCGATATTGCCGAGGGACTTATCGTAGAACGCGTCGTAGTCTTCCGCTTCGATGCGGCTGGTTGCCGGTGGGTCGGAGCGAACTTTTTCAATTTGAATCCAATTAAAATTCCATCCGCTGGCGAGCGCTTTCACACCTAAGCTGTATTGACCAGGTTGGATGTCAACCTCCAGTTGCGTCGTTTGCCATTGTTGCCATCCACCGGTTTTAGGAACGGTGATGTCGCCTAAAAAAATGTTTCCACCATTCAGTTCCACACGCAGCTGACTGCCATAGGGACTGGCAGTGCGCACGGATATGCGATAGGTACCCGCTTCGGAAATATCCAAACCTTCGTAGGAAAGCCATTCATTTTTTGCGATCCAGCCCACGTTGTAGCCGCCACCAACATCGCTGGTTTTTTCGATGTCGACATTGTCGTTGCGGTATTGCCTACCGCTGTTGCCGGTGGTGGTGTCGCTGTACCAGGTATAGTCTTCTGCTTGAAACAGTTGCGCACTCGCAACTGTACACAAGGCGGTTGATGCCACTGCCAGTGAAATGGCCGTAAGCTTAAGCCGGTAATTCATTCGGATTATCCTTGTTGTCTTTTTGATTTGTATTTTTATGCTTTACATACAACCCGATTTGAAAGCGCTTCCATTTTTATGCAGAGTTCGTTTCAGTATTGTGAAAGTCATCGCAGTAATGAATATTCCAGGGTGGATTAATTTTACAGGTTGAAACGCTGCTGACTTTGTGCTCGCCGGTGTTGAAACAGAATGTGACAACAGATTGGCCAAAAAAAAGCCCCGATCGCTCGGGGCAAACCCTGTGCGAGGACTACTCGACGGAACAGGAAACCGAAAGCGTGCTACCGCTGAGCGAACCTTGGAATCCGAACGTGGTCGTCTGGCCGGGTGCCAACTGTCGGTTGTGATCAACCGGCGTTACGGTCACCTGATTCGCTTGCTGAGTAAATTCGCCACTCCAACCGTTAACCACAGACACGTTCTGATCGAACGTCAGCGTGGCTTGCCAATCGGTTATGGGCTCGGCTCCTTCGTTGGTTACGCGGATATTGTTTAAAACGAAACCGCCGGGCCAAGCATCGGCCGTCGGAAGTTCGCAGCTGATGGTTGGGGAGGTTGGTTCCGTTACTCGGACGGTTAATGACTCGGTGGCGGAGAGTTTTTCTCCCGCAGCGTTGGCCGCCGTGACAGACAACAGGTAATTACCCGCCGTGTTCGGTGCTGTTAATACGGTACTGGATGCATCGATGAATTCTTCTTCGCCATTCCAGTTCACATAAAACGCGGAAGCAAATTGCAGATCAACCGCGACGTTAAAGCTCTCTCCGATGCTGATCACATCATTGGTCGCCGGTTGCAGGATGCGGATGGATGGATCTTGGTTTATGTCACCGGTTTGCAACGTGACTTGCGCACGTGCACTGGTTTCGTCACCTTGCGCGTTTGTAGCGACCAATGTCACCACAAATAGCTGGTTGGCGACTGCGGGTGCTTGCACAATGGCTTGCGACGTTGAAGTCGATTGGGTGTGCAACTGATTATCCAGATAAACATTAACGCCAGCGGCATTGCTCATCTGGAATTGCAGCAGAACATCACTGCCGGGGGTAAAAACACGGTTGGGCGCAGGCGACGTCAGGGTAATCGTAGCGGGTAGCGAGCCGTTATAATACTCACTGACATTGGTGCCGGTGGCGGAGCTGCCGAGAATGATCTGATGGTCCAGGCCGACATATTTTCCCTGTGCATCTTGCCAAAGGGAGGGTTCGAAGAGCGCGTACTTCTCTTCATCCCAGCTTGTCCAATCGTAGAGAAGCAAACCGCCAGTGTCGCCCGAATTTGGGTTCAGGCACCAGAACGTGTGGTGGAGTTTGTGCTCGATAATAAGGTCACGAATTGCCCGCATCCACGTTTCATTGTCGCCACCATCCATGAAGCCACCCCATTCACCAATCAGCAAGGGGGCGATGTTTTGTTCGTGAATATACAGCCAGTTATCTTTCCATACGTCGGTGTAGAGCGTGTCTTTGTTGAAGCCTTCATAAAACCAAGGTTGTTGAAATACCAGAGGACCGTAGTCGTGCGGTGAATACATGAGCTGGCTTTGGCGGCTGCCCAGATCCACCGGGTAATCTGCAACGCCACGCAGGTTGCCTCCCCACCAGATGGAATGGTAGTCGTTCTTGTTTTGTGACGACCAGGTTTTGCCGTCTTTCGGATAGGCTTCAATGCCTTCGCACATCACCAGTATGTTGGGGTGAACATCGAGAATCCGGTTCGCTGCGGTTTCACAAGCGTATTTCCAGTTGTGTTCGTCGGTTGAGTTATCCCATTTGGCAAAAGCACCGGACCAGGGTTGGCCATGCGGTTCGTTTTCCAGGTCGAACGCGAGAATCGTGTCGTCATTTTTGTAGCGGTCGGCCACCCAGACCCAGGTGTCGTAAAAATCTTCAGACGTGATATCGCCTTTGTACCAGAGTTTTTCATAATGTCCTGAGTTATCGGCTTCCGCACTGTGTACGTC
This sequence comes from Reinekea sp., assembly GCA_050293765.1. GTDB lineage: Bacteria > Pseudomonadota > Gammaproteobacteria > Pseudomonadales > Natronospirillaceae > Reinekea. Next base: position 94,627 of record JBNKNI010000001.1, on the reverse strand, counting down.
TAACAGAATCTTTAGTCCGTGACGTTTGGCGGAGGTAAGCATTGCGTCAAATACTTCCAGTGAATGTTTTCCTTCCAGTTCCGGGTTCACATAGGTATTAACGTTCCCCATTTTGTAAATGCCGTTTTTCCATTCCTTCAGTAGCTCGGTGGAAATCGGCACCCGAATCAGATTGATACCACGCTGCGCTATCGCCGCCATGGTCGCGTCAAGGTTGACGGACCAAAGTCCATGAAAGACACGTTCACTGGCGTTAAAACCAAACCAGTTCACCCCGGTTAACCATACCGGATTGTTGTTCTGATCCAGGATCTGATTGCCCTCGACGTGCAACCAATCGTCCCCCGGTAAGGGTGTTCCTGCCTGCGCGGGGCTTAATGAGAAGCAGGTCGCCAAAGCCAGCGTTGCCAGTTTAAGTCGAAACGGAATGTTCATGTGATTGCCTTTTTCTTGTTGTTAGGTATTTCGGTAGCGCATGCTCAGCGAAAACAATGGCCTGCGAAAATGCGCGGGCAAACAGTCTGGAATGTTGCGTGCATTATTTCAACTTAGAATAATTGATGGGCTTTATAGAAGGGTTGGGGGTTCGGTTTTACATGTCTAATAAAATCAAAGGCTTGTCGAGCCAGCGACCGGGTAGGGCTTGGTGGGAGAAAATTTCAGTTTTTAGACGTGTATCACAAATGTGTTTCAGGGCAAGTGGTGAGCATATCGAGGAGTGCGCAGGAATGAGTCTGTACGCACGGGGTTCACACTGGTGTTTTGCGTGTTGTTCTTTCCATTACCCTGTGTGTGATGGATCGCGCGGTTTATTCCACCGCGCGTTTTACTTGGTTACGGCCATTGTTTTTCGCTTCGTACAAGGCGGTGTCAGCGCGCCGGATGGTTTGGCTCGGGCTGGCATCGGTGATTCGTTTTTGCGCGACCCCAATGCTGACCGTAACGTTCACGCGTTGGTTATTCACCGTTTGTTCGCTTTGCGCTATGGTGTCACAGATGCGCTTGGCGACTGCATGCGCCTGATTGATATCCGCGTCTGGCAGAATGGCGAGATATTCTTCGCCGCCAAAACGCGCCAGCATGTCTTGCGTGCGCAAACAGGACTTTGCCAGTCGCGCGACATTGACGATGACGGTATCGCCGGCGTCGTGCCCAAAGGTGTCGTTCACCTTCTTAAAAAAGTCGATATCAAACGCGATCACCGAAACCGGTTCGGCGGTTTGAGCCGGGCGCGAATACAACTGCTCCGCAAAGGATTCAATGGCCCGGCGATTAGCCAGTTGGGTCAATGGGTCTGTTAAGGCCAGTGCTTTTAACTGCGCGCCGGAACGGACGTGCACCATGACGCGGTTACCCAAAAAGAGTAATAAAATCAGAGCCAGTAAAAGCGTGACCGATTGCCAGCGCCCCAGTTGTTTTTTGGCTTCCAGTTCAAGGCGCTGATTTTCATTCCGTAATGTGAGTTCTTTGTTCTCAAATTCCTTCTGCGCGAGGTTGTACTCTATTTTGAGTCGTTCGGCGAGCTGGTCGTTAACTTGTGACCGAAACTTTGAGCGGGTGTCGCTAAGCGTCTGCATCGTGCTGTAAGCCGCTTTAAAGTCGCTGGTTTGCGCTTGAAATTTAGCCAGTTGTTCCAATGCATAAATCAACAGACGGTCGTTACCTTCTTCTATAAACAGATCTGCGGCGGTTTGGGCTAAGGTGATAGCGTCGGTGAACTCACCACGGGCCCCGGCAATATAGGCTTTCACCATACTGACCGTTGCTTTGTTATAGTCGTCCTCAATCTCCGGCTGAATGGCTAACGCTTGCTTGAGTGCTGACTCTGCCTCCAGACCACGGCCTAAACGACCAAGCGCTTCTGCCTTAAACAAATAAGCAACCGCGTCCAGGCGTTCATCAACCTGCAGTGGTTTTTTCTCCAGATAACTCGCGACCGAAGCAATCGCCCGATCAAACCAAACCAAGGCGCTTTCGGGTTCATTTTTATCGAGAAATAAAATGCCATAGTCGATGGCGACATTAGCCTCAGAGAGGACATCCCCTTTGTCGCGGTAATAGAGCAGTTGTTGCGCCAGGTAGGTTTCGGCGTTATTAAAGTCGCCCATGCGCCGAAGGGTATTCGCCACTGAAGAGCGGATGTCATTGCCGAAATATTCATTGCCAGCTTCGTTGTAATATTGGGCGGCGTTTTTGTAATTTGTCAGCGCTCGGGCAATATCGCCCTGATAGGACTGCAGGTCCGCCATCAGCGCATAGGCGTCGGCAATGAGCAACGGATCGTTGGCTCGCCGAGCCAGATCCAAGGCGGTGTCGAAATCTTGGAACGCAGCGTCATTATCTCCGTCCAGAGAAGCATAAAACCCACGGCAAGCGGTGAGGTCAGCCCGAGCGGCTAAATTGGTGGCGAACAATTCTCGGTTAAGGGCCTCATTGGCGTAAGCGATGTAGTCTTGAAAATCCTCGTTGTCCTGATTCCAGCACCAGAGTCGCGTAAACATCATTTGGATGTCCGCCGGGTATTGCTGGATATTGCCTTCCAGTTCGGTCAGTGCATCCAGTGTTTCAGTGTAGCTGATGTCCACAGGGTCGATAATGCGGGAAAATAGTGCGTTTACCTGTTCTGGCGAAAGAGTCGCGGCCCATGCACCATTGAAAGTAGAGCCCAACAGCGTCAACAAACAGAACGCCAGATAGGGTTTCCACTTAACTTGCTTAAAATTCATACAGGTTTGTTGCTCCTTAAATAGTCTGGTGCTCTGGCCACTTCGCAAATTGTCGGTTGTAGACCGCTAATCCAAGTACAGTACAGTGGTTGCACTGTCTCTACGGGTGCGGAATCGTTGAGTTGGAAAACGTTAAGTGGCGTAAAAAAAGTGTAGTTCAAAAAAAGCGTGCTACGGAAATAAGGTCGCTTTTAAAATTTAATTCACCTGTAAAAAAATAGTCAGATCGGCGGTTTTTGTATGAACACAAAACCCACGCAACCAACCAATTGGGCGAAACACTGGGCTAACCCGAGTTGCCTTGAGAACGTTCAACAAATTGACGGGCGTCACAAATATCAAAGGTGTGGATGAAAAAGTGTGACGTTGTTACCGGTTGCTGACCGCATTATCGGTATGATGCGCGCTGAAATTCATCAGCGTCGCTTTACCGGATGGTATGGCCAATCGTTGAAGTATGGTCAATGGACGCTGGCCAGGAAACTCAATAAGGATATCCATGAAACTTTCTCATCTGTTCGCTGTGGCAGTATTGCCACTTGCTTTAACTGCCTGTAACCCAGACCCCAAAAACCCTGGTGGCAACACGGACCCGGATAAAGACCAGAATGTCAAAGCTGCGAAAGCCGCATTGTTGGATCTGCAGGGATTAATGCCGCTGGATTCAGTGGAAACCAAAACAGCCCAGTTTCGCGCGACCAATCGTGCGCTGGAAGATCTGCTGACAGACGATGTCGCGAATATCGATAATGCCCTTGACGTAACCTTGCTGGCACTTCAGCAGGCGCTCACAGGCTTCGTAATCAAGAATGACGAAGACCCGGAAGCCATTACCTACCAGTTTGCCGCCGCAGAAACCGAGGTTCCCGCAAAAATAGGCAACTCCACTCTGTTTGGTAACAGTCAGTTAGCCGGTAGCTTCAAATTGATTGAAACCACCGAAGACGTAACCGACCCAGAAACCCAAGAAGTAACCACAGTCACCAAACATCATATTGTCGCAGACAATCTCACCGTAACGGATATCGTCTCTGGCAACGTTGTGACCACCGACATGCGCCTTGCGTTACCGGACGTCGCTCAACTTGAATTGACCTTTGGTATTGAGCAGTTTGAGTTCAGCAGCACAGATACCCTGCGCAAACTGTTCCTCGAAGGCGAAAATGCTACGTTGTCTGCGCCCTTGAACGCAGCGCAAGTCGATACTCCAGTGTTGACCTTTAATGCCACCTTCAGCGCTGAGCAGTATGAAACTGATTTCGCAGACGAAAACCTGACCGCCACATTGGCTTCCGGTGAACTGAACTACAGTGCCGACCTGGTGAACGACATCCTGAAACGCACTCAGTTATCCTTGAACGGCAGCATTGGGGCTGAGTCAGCGTTGTTCTCTTTGGACTACCAGGCGACCGTGGCCTCTGAGCTGAAAGCGCAATTGTTGAATGCGACGGGTTATCGGGTGGGGGATGATGCCAGTGAGTGGTTGGAAACAAGAGATAACTATGTAATCTGGAAGGGCATCGCTGAGTTATCGATGAGTGCCGAAACCATTGGCTTCGATCATGTACCAATGATTTACCTGACTACTGGCCAAATTACTGAAGGAATCCGTACCTTTAATTGGTTTTCTGGTGCTTCACAGTCGATATCGTTTTTTGATAAACCAAGCTACGCCTTTGAAGCGTTGTTAGCTGATCTAAACGGTAGTCCGAGCCTAACTTTATTTGGGATTGAATTTGACTTAACGGGAATCGGTTTCGACTTGGCGACCAATACTTCTGAAATTTATCAAGATGAATTGGCAGAAAATAAAATTCGGGTGACATGGGATGAAGGAAATTCCGTTTATATTGTCGCGACCTATTTCTCATTAAAAGATAGATATGATGACGACCAAAAATTTTACATAGATTCTGAAAACGGTGTATTCACGCGAACTGAGTTTACAGGGGATTTTGATAGTGAAGGCAAGAGAATAGAAACAACACCTGAAACGCTAGCATTCGAGTTTCGCTTCGCGAGTGGCGCGAACGCACTGGAAACTAAGAATATATTCTTAGACAAATACCATCAGTTCTCGGGCAAGGCGTATCTGCCGATCGATGTGCAGTCGGACTCCTATACCGCACAGGTCGACTTTGGTTTTGCTTTGGACATTCAGAATAAAAATGATGATTTAGCCCTCGAAGCCAATTCTGCAAAAATCACCGACTTGCTTTTTTATACCGGCGCTTGTGATTTCGATATGGCATGTACACCTGTTGAGTTCAACTTCGATGAGCTCGGTGTCGCTAAGTTCCAGCTGGAACAGGATGGTGTGACGTTTGACGCCGAAGAAATTGAAGGAGGCCTGTTCTATACCCTCAGCAAAGACGACAAAAACGTGGTGATCACGCAAAACCGTGACGATGCGTTAGACATTCTGTTCGGGAAGTTAGCGATTCAGTTGAACCTGGGAGAGGCCACGACTGGCGATGTTCTGTACAACAATGCAAATGTTGGCAGTGTCACGGAAGTCGATGGGCAACTCACCGTCACCTTTAACGAATAACCCCCTGCTGTCGTAAGCAACTGATCGATCAAGAAACCGGCCATCGTGCCGGTTTTTTGTTGTTTAAATCGACACTGACAGATCCGGGTTTGCATGCCATGGCGGTGAACGCAATAATGCTCAGCATCGTTGTTATTAACCTGGCCGACCGTGGAGTCACCATGACCCAAACCCCGCTTGAGATCTTGTCTGACCGAATCACCAATGCTCATACCCGTATTCAACAGGAACATGCTGATATTAACCCAGTGGTGGGGGTCAATCGGCAAATGCGCGCCAGCGGCATTCCGGCCGACGCAATCACCATCGATTGCCTGCGCACCAATCGGCGGATTTTAATCATTCTGCATGATCATGCGCCAGATCTGGTGCGCTATCAGTTTGGTCAACGCAATGCTGACCCAGGGGTCGACTTTGAGGCCGTGAATTTGGATAAGGTGAGTGAGCAGCAGCTTTATGAATGGATGGTGAAAACCTTCAATTAAGGCGGCTATTCCTGCAGGGCGCTGACGTGGGTTTTGTTTTGGATCATACCTTTGGGTATTATCCGCCAAGATGAAAAAGGAGGTGTTATGCGGTTAGTGATCATTGGGATGCTGATGGTGTCTTCGCTTGCTCAGGCAGGTGCGATTTATAAATGCACTCAACCTGATGGCAGCGTCGGTTTTCAGGCTCGGCCTTGTGCCGATGCAGAGCAGGAAACCATAAAGGAAGATCTATCCAAACTGGAGGGTATTCACCTGCAGGGCAAGTGGAAGATCGTGGCTTTGGGGAAAAACAAAGAACCGGTGGACGATTCCATGGGTGAAGATTTCTGGGAGTTTTCCGCCACCCAGATGACGGTGATTTCCGGGAATCGACGCTTGAGCCCAGACACCTATAAGTTAGATGATAAAACCATTGTTCTCGACTACTACTCCATCGAGATTCTGGAATATACCGGCAACGAAATGACGGTGAAGACCAGTGGCATAGAACAGACATTACGTCGTCAATAAAAAAGGGCCGTAGGCCCTTTTTTTGAATGTCACCTCCGTCTTTAGCGGATCACCGCATCGACCAACATCGTAGAAACCGATTTTGAGCTAGAGCCGGAAATGTAACGGTACTTCGACCACCAATCCCACCATTCGCGTTTTTCATAGTCGTCAATATCGACAGCCTGTTTGTACACAGCGCTGTTTTTATAGGCGGACTCCAGCGATCGGATTGAAGTCATGGTGTTGCCGGTGGTGTTCGATTGCATTTCGTTGTGAGCGAGTGTTTCACTCATCACAATCGGGTAATGAAAGTCGTACAGCTGGCTGCTACTGGGCGCGTTGCTGACCGAGGTGACTTTACCGTCGACTCGGGTATCACGGCTGCAACTGTCGTAGCCGTTAGCGTAGGCAGCTCCGCAAGCGCTGTGTAATGGCACCACTGAATCATCGGCGCCGTGGATGATCGCATGCGTGGCGAATCCATAAATCTCACTACCGGTGCCGGCCACTCGCAAATGAGGAATGGACGGGAATCCGTTGGTGGCGTGGTTACGTGCAACGGAGGTTTGCAGGTCGTTCATAACACCAACGTTTAAACCGAAGCTGAAATAGAACCCCGCATACTCGAGCAGGCCACTGATGATACTGCTGCCATAGTTAACGCCATTGGCGATACCGACACCAAAGTTTGCCAGTTCCGTGCCGCCACCGGCGCCTGCCAGGTCGATCACTGCCGCGACCTTCAATTTAGCCGCCTGCGTCGACCCAAACAGCGAGTTTTTGTTTTTCAACAGATAACGAGTGACCAGGTCCCCGGTGGAGTGGGTAACGATGATGCATTGGTTCGCGCAATAGTTTTCGTTTAACAGCGCCTGAATCTGTGGTTGCACAATGCTGATAATGCCGCCAGATCCGGTCAAGCGTTTGTGCGATGGCCAGTGAATAATATTGGTTTGACCGCCATCTTGACGTAAGAAGGCGGGGTTCACTTTTTTCCAATAGTTTAAAGCGTCGGCTTTGCCGTTGTCCGACGGCGGTGCAATGATATGAAACGGATTGAACCCGTGAATCAGTATCACGTTTTTGCCACCCACATTCGCGTGAGCAACGCCAAGCAGAAACAGTCCCATGACGGCGGACAGTTGGATCAGTCGTACGAGTTTATTCATTGTGTTGGATACCTTTTGTTATTGTTTTACTCTCGGTTGGCATACTTCGGTTTTGCCTTTTTTATCAGCGTCGACACGTCGAAAGACGACAACCTGATTCATGAATTCAACGGCTCTTCACCTGTTGCAAAAATTCCAGACGCGCCAAAGCTTCGTCATCGACATAGGGCGCATCGTCATACTCACCGAACGGATGACCGGATATCGTAGCCTCAGGGATGGCCACTAAACCGCTGATTGCTTCGAAATCCGGTGGTCCCGGCATTTGTTCCAGCGCGAAGTCACGCAGCAGATAATCGCCGGGGTCATTCATCGCTTTCAGTGCAGAAATATGAGCAGCCAGGTTCAGGGCTTGTTCGCCACGGTTGAGTTCTTGTTCAGCGCTTAAATGAATGAGTGGCTTTCGCGAGTTAGCGGAATACAGATTGGCTTCCAGTCGGAAAAAACCGGGTTGGCTTACGTCGACAATCATAGGCATAACCAACCATGAACCGTCGACAAAACTTTTTTCGGCAGACAGTAATTGAATGGTGGCGTTGTCACTGTCGAAACGTTGGATGGGGGTTGAAACCGTCCATTCCTGCTCGGCGGATTTTACGCTGGCCACCAATTGCAATTCCGCTTCCATCCAACGTTGCCCCAGTGGCGGTATTTCAAATGACGTCGGACCGGACGAAACTGTTACAGAGAGGTTGGCGATGGTCTGGCCAGCTTGCAATACCTGTAACGTGCCCTGCACTTGATCGAGTCCGGCCACACTGACAACCCCTCGAATGGGCTCGTTGGGTGAGTATTGCAAACGTTCACTGCGTAGGCTGAGCGTGACACCGTTCTCTTCAAATCGAATGGGAAAAGATTGATTGGGCAGATATTTCTGCACGGCCTCAGCATTGAAAATGGGCAGCGAAGACGTGGGGTATTGAATGAGTTCCGCAAACTGATCGGCAATGTCGGCAAACTGCGCATCGATTGCTTCTTCGGTCACGCTTTCCGGTATGGCGAGTGCCGGCTGAGTGTTGCCAGTGTCTGGTTGGCGCGTGGGGACAGGCAAGGCCAATGGCGGCACCGGAATAACCGGATCCACCTGCACGATTTGTGGTGCGAACGTGTTGCGTTGCCACGAAGGTTTCAGCCACAGAACGAAACCCAAAGCAGCCAATAATATGGCCGCCGTTATGACGCGTATGAACATGTATCTCTCCAGCGAGCGCTGATGCCGGATCTTTGTCCGGTTCATTCGGCGTGAATGCCTTTAACAGCTATTGTTGTTTTTTTAATCTGTTTCAGATGAAACTAATCGCTGCGTTTTCAAATAGCCAGTCGCGCGCGTGATTGGGGAAAATATTTCGTTAATGTCTGGCGGGGCAGAGCAGTCTGTTACTGCGTGTTGATAATCATTTGCGGGCACAAGGTTGCTTTGTGCGCTGCGTCTAAAAAATTGAATTGCGTGAGTGCGATGAAATTTTGATCCGGTCAAAAAAAGCGCCACGGGTAAGTGTGGCGCTGCCGTGATGTTACGAGGGTATTAACTGAGGGTCAGTCTGCTAAATCAGCAAATAATGCCGTCGACAAATAACGTTCACCAAATGATGGAATAATCACCACGATCAGTTTGCCTGCGTTTTCCTCGCGCTTGGCAACTTCAAGTGCGCTCCATACCGCAGCACCGGATGAAATGCCAACCAACAGACCTTCCTCGGTGGCCATGGCGCGTGCGGTTTTAAAGGCATTCTCGTTTTCGACTTGAATAATTTCGTCCAGCAACTCCGTTTCCAGAATCGCGGGTACAAAGCCTGCGCCAATGCCCTGGATCGGGTGCGGACCTTTTTGTCCCCCGGATAAGACCGGAGAGGCGGCCGGTTCAACGGCGATGGCTTTGAACTCAGGCTTTTTCGCTTTCAGCGCTCTGGCAACACCGGTGACGGTGCCACCAGTGCCAACACCACTGATTAAAATATCCACTTGGCCGTCGGTGTCTGCCCAGATTTCTTCAGCGGTTGTTTTTGCGTGAATGGCCGGGTTCGCAGGGTTCTCAAATTGCTGCGGCATGAAGTAAGTCGACGTGTCGGATTCATAGATCTCCTTTGCCTTGGCAATCGCGCCACCCATGCCGTCTGGTCCGGGAGTGAGCACTAACTCAGCGCCATAGGCTTTGAGCAGCAAGCGACGTTCTTTCGACATGGTTTCCGGCATAGTGAGTACACACTTATAGCCTTTGGCTGCGGCGACCATGGCCAGCGCTATGCCAGTGTTGCCCGAAGTCGGTTCAACAATGGTCATGCCGTGCTTAAGCGCACCCGCTTCTTCGGCGGCCTGGATCATGGCCGCACCGATGCGGTCTTTCACCGATTTGCCTGGGTTGTAGAATTCGAGTTTGGCCACCACAGTGGCTTTGCAACCTTCGGTCAGGCGGTTCAGTTTGACGAGCGGGGTGTTGCCGATTAAATCGGTCACGTTATTTGCGATGTTCATGTACGTCTCCTTTAACACGGTTGGGTCAGTGTACCTACCGATGATACGACTGTTTAATAATAAAAAATAACGTTTGTGTCCTGAGTTAGAAGTTCGCATGAATTCAGCGTGCCATTCTAGGTCTATAACTAGGCGTGTCTCGCAGTCAATGGTTGTTCCATTAACAAGAGACAGAACGACGGTAGAGAGCTTGAATGTCGCGCCCGCAGGGAGCGAATGGAAAACACTATTACGGCGTTGCTCTTCTTGAAAAGATCTCGATATTCTCTACGAAGAGCGCCTTGTACTAGCGCTTCCCATTCGCTCTGAAGCGATACGAACTTCTAACTCAGGACACTTGAGTAACTTTCAGTTATGTTGGAGGGTGGTTATGTCCTTATTCTGGATCGTATTTTGGGCCTCGTTAGGCGTTTTTGTGTTGGTCGCGGTGAAAGTCTGGCTGTTGATGAAATGGGTGAAAAAACAGCCGAAACCGAACGATAAGGAGGACTGAGTTCGGCAAAGCGTACACATTCCCTGACATCTCCTACTTTTCTACAGGTTGACGTTAACGTCAACGTAACTTAGCCTTGGTCACCATAACAAATACAACACAACCAAAGGCTAATGATGACTCACTCCCTGAATTTTGGTCTGGGGGATACCCTGGACGCGTTGCGCGATGCCGTAAAGGACTTCGCTCAAAAAGAAATTGCCCCACGCGCCGCTGAAATCGACGCCACGAATCAGTTTCCCCGCGATCTCTGGCCTGCCATGGGTGAACTTGGCCTGCTGGGGATGACTGTCGAAGAAGAGCTGGGCGGATCCGGTCTGGGTTACCTCGCACACGCGGTCGCTATGGAAGAAATCAGTCGTGCTTCTGCGTCGGTCGGCCTGAGCTATGGCGCCCATTCCAACCTGTGTGTGAACCAAATCCGCAAGAATGCCAACGCAGAACAAAAAGCCAAGTACCTGCCAAAACTGATGTCCGGTGAGCATGTCGGCGCTCTGGCCATGAGCGAACCGAATGCGGGCTCCGATGTTGTCAGTATGAAATTACGCGCTGAAAAACAGGGTGACCATTATGTGCTTAACGGCAACAAAATGTGGATCACCAACGGTCCTGACGCTGATGTGTTGGTGGTCTACGCTAAAACGGATCCCGACGCCGGTAAGCGTGGTATTTCTTGCTTCCTGATAGAAAAAGATTTTCCCGGTTTTAAAACCGCTCAGAAACTCGACAAGCTGGGCATGCGCGGCAGCAATACCTGTGAACTCGTGTTTGATAACTGTCGGGTTCCCGTCGACAACCTGATGGGCAATGAAGGCGATGGTGTAAAAATTCTGATGAGCGGTTTGGATTACGAGCGGGTTGTGTTGTCCGCCGGTCCGTTGGGCATTATGCAAGCTGCACTGGATATCGCCTTACCGTATGTGCATGAACGCAAACAGTTTGGTCAGGCCATCGGCGAGTTCCAGCTGGTGCAGGGTAAGCTGGCAGATATGTACACCAACCTTAATGCCAGTCGTGCTTACGTTTACGCCGTTGCAGCGGCTTGCGACCGCGGTGAAACCACTCGCAAAGATGCCGCGGGTGCCATTCTGTACGCCGCCGAAAAAGCCACACAGGTCGCGCTGGATGCCTTGCAACTCTTAGGCGGTAACGGATACATCAATGATTACGCGACGGGTCGGCTTCTGCGCGATGCCAAGCTCTATGAGATCGGCGCAGGTACCAGTGAAATCCGGCGAATGCTGATCGGCCGTGAACTGTTTAACGAAGGTTGACGGTCGCTGAACCGGCGTTGTGCGCGCACGCCTTTCATCGTGTGCGCGAGCCTTTCGTGCTTTCTGAAATCAGGAAAATCAAATGCCACAACTGAATGACATACAAACTATGATGCGCGACGCCGCGCGTGATTTTGCCCAGAACGAGTTGAAACCCAATTCACCGAAATGGGACAAGTCCGCGGAACATCCAGTGGCGGTAATTAAGCAACTCGGTGAAATGGGTTTTTATGGTCTGACTGTGTCGGAAGAGTTCGGCGGCAGTGACGCTGGTTATTTATCGCTCGCGCTGGTGGTGGAAGAAATTGCCAAGGGCGACGGCGCTTTGTCGACCATCACCTCGGTGATGAACTCAGTGGTCTGTTCCCCCATCGCGCAGTACGGCACTCAGGCTCAAAAAGAAACATGGCTGACACCTTTGGCCACCGGCGAAGCATTAGGGGCGTTTTGCTTAACCGAACCACAAGCCGGGTCCGATGCGGCCGCATTGAAAACAAAAGCGGTTAAGACCGACAGCGGCTGGCGCTTGTCCGGCAGCAAGCAATTTATTACCAACGGTGCGATCGCGGATTTAGCCATTGTGTTTGCCGTGACTGACCCTGCGCTGGGTAAAAAAGGGCTCAGTGCTTTTCTGGTGCCTGCACATCTGGAAGGTTTCACCGTACCTGTGGTGGAAGAAAAGATGGGCCAGCGCGCCTCCGACACCGCCCAATTGGTGTTTAACGATATCGAATTACCTGCAGATGCTCTGTTAGGTGCCGAAGGCCAGGGTTATGCCATTGCTTTGGGTAATCTGGAAGGCGGTCGTATTGGTATTGCGGCGCAATGTGTGGGGATGGCTCAGGCCGCTTTCGATGTGGCGGCGGCTTACGCCAATGAGCGCGAATCCTTTGGTGACACGCTCATGCATCACCAGGCGGTTGGTTTCCGGTTGGCCGAAATGGACACCCAAATTGAAGCAGCCAGACAGCTCGTCTGGCACGCCGCGCGATTAAAAGACGAAGGGCGAAAAGCATTGCGCGAGGCTGCCATGGCGAAATTATTTGCCAGCGAAATGGCCGAGCGCGTGGTGTCAGAAGCCATGCAAACATTAGGCGGCTACGGCTACCTGACCGATTTCCCGATTGAACAGATTTACCGGGATGTCCGCGTGGCGCGCATTTACGAAGGCACCAGCGACATTCAGAAAATGATCATCGCACGAGATATTGAAGGGCGTTTTTCATGAGTATTATTCACAGCCAGGTCAACACACGCAGTGACGAATTTTTGCAACGCTTCGCAGGCAATAAAGCGTTGGTTGAGGAGCTGAATGCGCGTTTGCTGAAAACCTACGATGGCGGTGGCGAACGCGCGCGAGAAAAGCATCTCAGCCGTGGCAAACGTTTGCCACGTGAACGCGTCGAGCTGCTGTTGGACAACGGCTCTCCGTTTTTGGAAATTGCAGCACTCGCCGCCAATGGCCTCTATGACGACGCAGTTCCCAGTGCAGGTGTCATTGCCGGGATCGGTCGCGTATCAGGCGTAAACTGTTTGATTGTGGCAAACGACGCCACCGTCAAGGGCGGCACCTACTACCCGCTGACCGTGAAAAAACATTTGCGGGCACAACAGATTGCCCTGGAAAACCGATTACCGTGTATTTATCTGGTCGACAGTGGCGGTGCGTTTTTACCGATGCAAGATGAAGTATTCCCAGACAAAGATCAATTTGGCCGAATCTTTTTTAATCAGGCCAACATGTCGGCGCAGGGGATTCCTCAAATTGCGGTGGTGATGGGGTCATGCACCGCAGGCGGTGCTTATGTTCCGGCCATGTCCGATCAAAGTGTGATCGTAAAAAATCAGGGCACTATTTTTCTGGGTGGTCCGCCCTTGGTGAAAGCCGCTACCGGGGAAGACGTGAGTGCGGAAGAGCTCGGTGGAGGTGAGGTACACACGCACATTTCGGGTGTCGCTGACTACCTGGCCGATAACGATGATCATGCCCTGGTGCAGACGCGACAGATTGTCCGGCATCTGAATGCGCATCAGGTGTCGCCAGCCGTGCCAACCTTTGATGAGCCTCTGTACCCAGCGGAAGAATTGTACGGCATTCTCCCCAACGACCTGAAAACCCCGTTCGATGTTCGCGACATTATCGCGCGTCTGGTGGATGGTTCGGTATTAGACGAATTCAAAGCGAACTACGGCACCACCTTAGTGACGGGCTTTGCTCACATTGAAGGGCAGCCTGTCGGTATTATCGCAAACAATGGCATTTTGTTTTCCGAAAGCTCGTTGAAGGGTGCGCACTTTATTGAACTGTGTAATCAGCGTCGGATTCCATTGTTGTTCCTGCAGAACATTACCGGTTTTATGGTCGGCAAAAAATACGAAAACAGCGGAATTGCCAAAGACGGTGCCAAATTGGTTACCGCCGTGGCCTGTGCCAAAGTGCCAAAGTTGACGGTGGTGATTGGCGGCAGCTTCGGTGCGGGCAATTACGGCATGTGCGGTCGCGCTTATGACCCAAGGTTCTTGTGGATGTGGCCTAACGCTCGCATCTCGGTTATGGGCGGTGAGCAGGCCGCCACGGTATTGGCCACGGTGAAGTCGGAACAGATGCACGCGCGTGGCGAACCGGTCAGCGCGGAAGCGATGGAAGCGTTCAAACAACCGATTCGTGACAGTTATGAAACGCAGGGCAGCCCCTACTATTCCACAGCGCGACTGTGGGATGACGGCATCATCGATCCGGCGCAGACGCGCACCATTCTCAGCCTGGCGTTGCACGTCTGTGCCAACGGCAAGCAGGAAGATACCCGCTACGGTGTGTTCCGGATGTGATGAATCTGAACGTGCAGACGCGCACAAGACGAAAGTGAACCCTTCGTTTGCTGACTCCATTGGGCAACCTAAAAAAATAAAGAGAACGTGATGTTAAAAAAACAACAACAGGGGCAGGTCTTAACGCTGACGTTGAATCGGCCAGACGTTCGCAATGCCTTTAACGCAGAACTTATTGCAGCGTTAACCGACGCCATAAAACACGCGCACGACCAGGACGATATTCGTGTCGTCGTGTTGCGCGGTGAAGGTGAACACTTCAGCGCCGGGGCTGACCTGAATTGGATGTTGGGAATGAAAGAACGACCCATGGCCGAAAATGTGGCAGACGCACAAGCGTTGGCTGAATTGATGTCGTCGATTAATTTCTGTCGTAAACCGGTGGTTGCGGTCGTTCAGGGGGCCGTGATGGGTGGTGGCGTGGGTCTCACTGCCTGCGCTGACATTGCCATCGCCAGTGAGAAAACTTTTTTCGCGCTATCGGAAACCCGGCTCGGGTTAACCCCGGCGACAATCTCGCCTTTTGTGGTGAATGCCATTGGCGCACGTCAGGCTCGTCGCTACATGCTGACCGGGGAGCGTTTTGATGCTCACAAAGCGCAAGCGCTTGGGCTGGTTCATGAAGTGGTGAGCGAGGCTGAGCTCAACAGAACTTTGGACGCCATTGTCACTGCGTTATTGGCTGGTGGTCCTCTGTCACACCGTAAAATCAAGAAGTTGGTTTACGACGTCAGCGAACGACCACTGAACGCAGAGCTGATGGAAAACTTATCTTGGCGGATCGCAAATCAACGCATTTCCCCAGAGGGACAGGAAGGTATCCGTGCCTTCCTTAACAAACAAAAACCGAACTGGCAGACGGAGCAGGATTGATGACCTCTATTCACACGTTATTGATTGCCAACCGCGGTGAAATTGCCGTTCGGGTCATCAACAGTGCCCGGCTTATGGGTATACGCACCGTGGCGGTTTTTGCCGAAGCGGACCGCGATGCCCCGCACGTGGCACTGGCCGACACCGCTGTGTTTTTAGGTGATGGTCCGGTTAATCAAACCTATCTCGATAAGGCGCGTATACTGTCGGCCATGCAAAAAAGTGGTGCGAACGCGGTGCATCCGGGGTACGGATTTTTATCCGAAGACGCGGATTTTGCCGAACAGGTGAACAACGCCGGGCATATCTGGGTCGGGCCGCCTCCGGCCGCCATGCGTGCAATGGCCTCCAAGGCTCAGGCCAAGCAAACATTGGAGCCAAAAGGCGTGCCCATGATTCCCGGCTACCACGGCGACGATCAGGACGTTGACCTGTTAACCGCTCAGGCCAGTGACATTGGCTACCCCCTGTTGGTCAAAGCCTCCGCCGGTGGCGGTGGCAAGGGGATGCGCGTTGTAGAGGCTGCCGCTGAGCTGCGTGATGCTATCGATTCGGCCAAGCGGGAAGCCAAAAATTCGTTTGGCGATGATCGTCTGTTACTGGAGAAATTTTTAGTCAGACCCCGGCATATTGAAGTGCAGATTCTGGCCGACGAACATGGCAAAGTGCTGTCGTTGTTCGAGCGCGATTGTTCCGTGCAGCGCCGGCACCAAAAAGTTTTGGAAGAAGCACCGGCCGCGAATTTGCCGCAGTCGACACGTGAAGCCATGTGGTTAGCCGCAGAAACAGCGGCCCGGGAAATCGGTTATGTGGGCGCGGGTACAGTCGAATTTATTTTGTCCGCCGATGGTGCGTTTTATTTTCTGGAAATGAATACACGTTTGCAGGTGGAACATCCGGTCACGGAATGCATCACCGGGCTCGATCTGGTGGCTTGGCAGTTAAAGGTGGCTCAAGGTGAGCCTCTGTCGATGGATCGCCCTGCGCAGCCAGATGGACACGCCATTGAAGTTCGTTTGTATGCCGAAGATCCTGCGCAAAATTTCATACCGATGGTGGGGCGAATTGAGCACCTGTCGTTTCCGTCGGGACCCGGCATCCGCATCGACTCCGGTGTCTTTGAGCAAACACAGGTATCCAGTTTCTATGATCCGATGCTGGCGAAAATTATTGTCCACGCCAAAGATCGACCGGCGGCGTTAACCAAACTCCGGCAGGTACTGGACAGTACCCGATGCTTCGGTGTGACGACGAATCTGGCGTTCTTGCGGTTGTTGGTCAAACAGCCGGAAGTTGCGGACCTTACCGTGCATACCCGCTGGCTGGATGATCAGGATGAATTTTATCAAGCCCGTGAATTGCACAGTGCACCCTGTTGGGCGGCGTTAGCGTCCGTGTTGCATGCAGCGCAAACCACGCCTGTTAACCCATGGCAACGGCATCGAGGATGGCGGGCCTCAGGCCAGCGGCAATGGTTGTTTGCCATATCCGAAAGCGAACAGGTCAGCGTTATCCGAGACGGTGAACGTTATCGACTGAACATGAACGAGCATGAGATCGGCATTGAACGGGTCCGTTGGACGCCCATGGCAAACCATCAGGGGCGGTTACGCGCCCAGGTCGACGGTGTTTCAGTGGAATGGCATGCCTTCGTCACACCGGAGCGAGTTTGGTTAGACAACGGAGATCGCAAATGCGACGTCAATTGGTGGTTAGCGTCCAAAGCGCACGATCACGATGTTGAAGCCTCAGGTCGTGTTGTGGCAACTCTGCCTGGAGTAGTGACCGCGCTGTATAAGAAGGCCGGTGATCGCGTGGACGTGGGTGACAAACTGCTGTCCTATGAAGCGATGAAAATGGAAACCACGTTGACCGCCGAGGTGGCTGGTGTACTGCAGGAATGTGACTGGCAAGTGGGTGATCAACTGTCTGAAGGTGATCTGCTGTTTACCATCGACACGGATGAGGTGAACGATGACTGACGTGAAATTGGTTGAAGTGGGTCCACGTGATGGCTTGCAGAACGAAGCGACGGTGTTGTCAGCCAGTACCCGGGTTGAACTGATTGAACGGTTGGCCAACGCTGGCCTGCGCCATATCGAAGCCGGCTCTTTTGTTTCGCCCAAATGGGTGCCGCAGATGGCGGGAAGTGCAGACGTGTTACAGGCACTGTTGCCCAAAAAAAATATGGCCAACGTTCATTTTCCGGTATTGACGCCGAATGTGCAGGGTTATCAACTCGCGCGTGAAGCCGGAGCCCGCGAGGTCGCCATTTTTGGGGCGGCCAGTGAAACGTTCAGTCAGAAAAACATCAACTGTTCTATTGCTGAAAGCCTGCAACGCTTTGAAGCCATTCAGGCATTCGCGCACGCCGATAACGTTGCCCTGCGTGGCTACGTCAGTTGTTTGGTGGCCTGCCCTTATGAAGGCGACATTTCACCCGCGCAGGTGATACCCGTGGTGCGTCGTTTGTTTGAACTGGGTTGCTACGAAGTTTCTCTTGGCGACACCATTGGCCGGGGGACTCCGCACTCTGTCCGTCGCGTGTTACGCGCTTTGTTGACAGAGTTCCCGGCCGAAAAATTAGCCCTGCATTTTCACGATACCTATGGCATGGCCATCGCCAATCTGATGACCGGGCTGGAGCTGGGCATTCGCACCATTGATGCCAGTGTCGGCGGCGCCGGAGGCTGCCCTTATGCCAATGGCGCCAGTGGTAATGTTGCCACCGAAGAAGTGGTTTATCTGTTGGAACGCGAAGGTCTGGACACTGGCGTGAATCTGAATGCGTTAGTGGATACTGGCCATTGGCTGTACCAACAGTTGGGTAAGCCCGTGGTATCGAGGGTAAATCAGGCGCTGTTTGGAAAGCAGGGCTGACAGCTTATCCGGTGAGTAAAAGGCCAGAAAACTGGTCAGCTCACCGCACCGATGGCTAAGATGACTGAAGATGCCATCAAATGACAAAAACAAAATGGACAATGAACCATGAGACCATCAACCGTTCACACGCCGGAATTGATCGCCCAAGACGCGCTGCATATTCCGACGTTCAAATTGTTGAAACAGGACGGCACGCTTTACCAAGGCGCTGCAGAACCTGAATTCGACGAATCCTTTGCCGTTAAACTGTATCAAGACCTGGTGTTCACCCGTGTGTTGGATGAACGCATGGTCAATGCACAACGACAAGGGCGGATACCGTTTTATCTGGCCTCTTTAGGCGAAGAGGCGGCGTCTGTTGGCTCGACGGCTGCATTGAAAGATCAGGACATGATTTTTGCGCAGTATCGCGAACAGGGCGCGTTGCGCTTTCGCGGTTTCACCGCAGAACAATTTATGGATCAGTGCTTTTCCAACGAGCGGGATTTAGGCAAAGGCCGTCAAATGCCCATTCACTATGGCTCCAAAGCATTGAATTACATGACCATTTCTTCACCGCTTGCGACGCAGATTCCACAAGCCGCAGGCTACAGTTACGGTCAGAAACTGCAGGGTAATGATGCTGTTACCATCTGCTATTTTGGTGAAGGTGCCGCCAGTGAAGGTGACTTCCATGCCGGGCTCAATATGGCGGCCGTCTTGAATTGCCCCACCATTTTCCTGTGCCGCAATAATGGTTATGCCATATCAACGCCTGCTGAAGAACAGTTTAAAGGCGACGGTGTGGCCAGCCGGGGAATCGGCTACGGCATCAATACCATCCGTGTTGATGGCAATGATTTATTGGCGGTGTTTGTGGCCACTCAAATGGCGCGCGAATACGCGTTGGCGAATAATGCGCCGGTGTTGATTGAGGCGATGTCGTATCGTCTTGGTGCGCATTCAACGTCAGACGATCCGACTGGCTACCGCTCAAAAGAAGAAGAAGCCAAGTGGGCGAAGAAAGATCCGATTTTGCGTTACAAACATTGGCTAACCCAGAAAGGCTGGTGGGATGACAACAAGGAAAAAGCGTTGTACAGCGAATACCGTGAAGAAATTCTGGCGCAGATGAAAGCCGCGGAAAAACGTCCTGTGCCTACGTTAGATCATTTGATTACCGACGTTTATGACGAGCCCACCGAACAACTGAAACAGCAACTGACAGATTTGAAACAGCATGTGCGTAAGTACCCGAATCAGTATCCGAAAACGTCTGGGAGGCTCGACGCATGAGTAGCATGAATTTACTTCAGGCCATTAACAATGCCCTCGACATCGCCATGAGCAAAGATGAAAAAGTGGTGTGTTTTGGCGAAGACGTTGGCTTCTTTGGTGGGGTATTCCGCGCGACCAGTCATCTGCAGGAAAAGTACGGTCGTGCTCGTTGTTTTAACACGCCGCTGGTCGAACAGGGCATCATTGGTTTTGCCAATGGTCTTGCCGCGCAAGGGCACAAGCCCGTCGCCGAAATTCAGTTTGGTGATTACATTTTCCCGGCATTCGATCAGATCGTGAATGAAACAGCCAAGTACCGGTATCGCAGTGGCAATGAATTCAATGTTGGCGGTTTGACTATCCGAACGCCTTACGGCGGAGGAATCAAAGGCGGCCATTATCATTCACAAAGCCCGGAAGCTTATTTTGCTCACACCCCTGGGCTGAAAATTGTGGTCCCGCGGAATCCTCATCAGGCGAAGGGTTTATTGCTGGCTTCCATTCGCGATGAGAACCCGGTGATTTTCTTTGAGCCGAAACGTCTTTATCGCGCCTCGGTGGGCGAGGTACCTGAAGGTGATTACGAGTTGCCGATTGGCAAAGCGGACATCGTCCGCGAAGGTTCAGACATTACCTTGTTGGCCTGGGGTGCGCAGATGGAAATCATCAGTCAGGCGGCCAGTATGGCAGATAACGAAGGCATCGATTGCGAAGTTATTGACCTGCGCTCAATCCTGCCGTGGGACATAGAAACCGTGGTGAAGTCGGTACAAAAAACCGGTCGGTTACTGGTGTCTCATGAGGCCCCGTTGACCAATGGTTTCGGCGCGGAAATTGTCGCAACAGTTCAGGAACACGCATTTTTGTCGCTGGAGTCTCCAATACTTCGCGTCTGTGGGCTTGATGTGCCTTACCCGCTGGCACATGAAACAGAATACATGCCTGATGCCAGTAAGGTGTTCGAGGCAATCAAGCACAGCGTGCATTACTGAACACTTTTTTACCGGTCGCAACCCCGACGATGTGTCCTTACCCAGGACCGGTCGGGATACGGAGAGCTAACCAAATGAAAGAAGATTTTATTTTACCGGACATCGGCGAAGGCATTGTGGAATGCGAGCTGGTGGAATGGCTTGTGAATGTCGGTGATATGGTTGAAGAAGATCAACCCGTGGCCGATGTGCAGACCGACAAAGCCTTGGTGCAAATCCCCGCTAAACATGCCGGTCGTGTCGAAGCGCTGTATGTTAAGCAAGGCGAAATTGCCAAGGTGCATGCGCCCTTGTTTCAGATAGTCACTGACCAGAGTGACGAGTCGACAGAGAGCCACAACCGGGAAGCACCTGCGCCACAACAAAGTGCCACGCCGACCCGCGTTGAACAGGTGACTCAGAGTATTGCCACGTCAGAACAGGCGACACGCAAGGTGTTGGCAACGCCAGCGGTCCGTCGTATTGCCCGTGAAAATGATATTGACCTCAGCGCTGTATCCGGGACCGGACCGTCTGGGCGGGTGCTGAAGGAAGATATGCTGCGGTTTCTGGATGACGACGGTGCAGAATCGCCGACAACGGTTACGCGGTCGACCGCAACTAAGCCCGTTGGGCCAGTACCACAAGCGGTTGAGGTTATCCCCGTGAAGGGTGTACGGGCCGTCATGGCTGCACAAATGCAAAAATCAGTCAGCACGATTCCGCATTTCACTTACGCCGAAGAAATTGACATCACCGCGTGTAACGAATTGCGACGCGAGTTGAACGCAACGTTGGCGGATACCGACACACGACTCACGCTGATGGCCCTGTTTATCAAGTCACTGTCTGTCGCGTTGACTGAGTTCCCGATTGTGAACAGCCACATGAACGACGCTGGCGATGAAATTCACCAACACGCCGCGCATAACATCGGCATGGCCGTTGATTCGCCCATGGGGTTACTGGTGCCAAACATCAAAGGCGTTAATGCCCTGTCTTTGAGTGAAGTTGCCGGAGAAGTGAAACGGTTAACCGAGTCCGGACGTGCAGGACGTTTGTCACCAGACGATATGAAAGGTGGCACCATTACCATTTCAAACATTGGTGCCATTGGCGGCACGGTGACGACGCCCATTATTAATAAACCGGAAGTGGCCATCGTCGGTATCGGCCGGATTCAACCATTACCCAGGGTTGTCGACGGCAACATCGTGGTGCGTGAAATGATTACGGTCAGCTGGTCTGGTGATCATCGTGTGTTAGATGGCGGAACGATTGCTCGTTTCAATAATCGTTGGAAGAGTTTGTTAGAAAGCCCTCAGCAAATGCTGCTGCGATTGAAGTGATGTTATGGCGCGCCTGGCGCTCCGCCGTTTTGGTGTGCCGCTATTTCTATTGCTGAGTTTTTGGCGGGTTTCCCCCGCCTTTTTTTACTCTGTCACCGGTAAGTCAACTTGCAGTTGAAGCAATGCCGATAAGAACTCAATGCGTTCGGTTGACGTTCGCGGTGCTTGCACTTTCAGTGTGGCTTGACTGTCAATAATAACCACCCCTGGACCGAGCCAATCGTCTATGGCCTGTTTTATTTTAACCACCTGATGGTAACCCGGTTGCGACAAGGTCAGTCGAACATAATCATCCTGGATCGTTTCTGGATTCGATGCATCCAAACCATCATTCACGATCACCAGATCCCCAAGTGGCGCAGCGAAAACAGCCGACATTAAACTGGTCAAAAGTATCACTAAGAAACGCATGGCTAACACCTTTTCTGTTGGGAAAGAGGATCTTGGTTGTCAGTATAGCCTGTTGCGCGCATCACACTGGCCGTTTTAATAACTGAAAAGAATTTCGCATCAATGACGCTGTTTCATCAAAGGCGACGATAATTTATACAATTGTGTTTTAATGCGGCAATATTTGCGACGCACATCACAAATTTATTGTGATCGACACAACGTCCGCTTGATTCGTAAACCCGACTTGTTTAGCTTGGCAGTCCGATTCTTTTTTTGAATCGCAAAACGATAGGGAAGTTGTCGGCATGTCTGAGAGAGGCAATCGCCTCATGTGTAGTACCCAGTCTCCAGTCCCGTATGTGAAAAATTTATTACCCATAAATTTAAATCGAATCTCGATACTAATAACGAAAAAAACCTCACTTACTTCTTGAATAAAGGGTACAACTTATGAAACAAACGAGGGTTAATCACCTTAAGC
This sequence comes from Reinekea sp., assembly GCA_050293765.1. GTDB lineage: Bacteria > Pseudomonadota > Gammaproteobacteria > Pseudomonadales > Natronospirillaceae > Reinekea. The sequence goes on along the minus strand of JBNKNI010000001.1, from coordinate 71,926 downwards.
GTTTGCCTGCCCGTGTCGCGTTTACCGCCGTTACCATCGGCGCTGCGATGTTGAGCACCGGAGCTGCTGCTGAGAGTTCTGTGCAAACCAAATCTTTCGAAATTGAGCGTGCAAAAATCGAAAAAACCATTGCACCTTCTCAATCCAGCGCGATGTCCCGTTCTTCTTTCCGGGCGTTTGCCATGGAACCAACCGAACGCTACATCATTGGTCTGATCGATGATTCTGTTGCCCGTTACCGTGGTGGCGTAAATGGTTATGAAGCGACCAGCACAGACGGCAAATCAAAACTGGATGTTCGTTCCAGTGCCGCCCGCGCTTATGCAGGTTACCTGGCTACAACTCAAGAAAAATTCTTACAGGCGATGGAGCGTCAATTAGGCCGCACCGTTACGCCGTTGGACCAGTTCCAGATCGCAACCAACGCGATGATTGTTGAACTGACCAAAGCCGAAGCGACGAAAGTAGCGCAGATCCAAGGCGTGCGCAGCGTCGTGCAGGACAAAGTTTTTCAAATTGAATCCACGGAAACATTAGGTGGTTATGCGTTGCCTACCGACGGTGGCAATAACACCGCATGGACTATCATCGCGTTGTCTTTGCTGCTGCTGACCGCGATGGCTTTCTTTGCCTATCGTCGTGGATGGCTGGGCCGTAACAGCGCTGTGTTTGCAATGTTGGCAACCACACTGGGTATGGCGGGCTGTTTCTACGAAGGTGGTTTTCAGTGGATCGGTGCACCGCAAATCTGGTACGGCTCTGCCGATCTGGAACCTACCCGTGGTGAAGGCGTTGTTGTTGGTATTATCGATACCGGTATCAACCCGATCTCCGATTCATTTGCCGAAGTGGCAGGTGATGGATATCGCCACACCAATCCGAAGGGACAATACTTTGGTGTATGTGATGCGTCCAGCGACGTATACGATGAAACATTCCCTTGTAACGATAAATTGATCGGTGCCTGGGGCGTTCCTTACATCAACGACGGTAGCCCACGCGATCAGGATGGCCACGGTTCTCACACAGCTGGTACAACAGCGGGTAACCTGGTTTATGATGCAACCGTTGCTGCGCCAACGGGCTTTGAAGTGACCAAGACCATTTCAGGTGTGTCGCCTCGTTCTAACGTTATTGCCTACACCGTATGTTCCGAAGAAGGCTGTTACCTGGGCGCGATCCTGTTTGCAATCAACCAAGCTATTATCGACGGTGTTGACGTGATCAACTACTCGATTGGTGGTGGATCTTCTGACCCATGGGCCGACTACGACTCGTTGTCGTTCCTGGCTGCAATGGATGCCGGTATTTTCGTGGCAACGTCTGCAGGTAACTCTGGTCCAGACTATGCGACCTTGGGTAACCCAGCGGATGCACCGTGGATCACTGCAGTTGCGGCAAGCTCGCACAACTATTTCTACAAAAACTCAGTCTCTGGTCTGGTGAATAATGAAGGTGATACGTTGCCTGAAATTGTGGGCCAGTCTATTGCTCCGGGCTATGGTCCTGCGGCAATTGTCGACGCGGCTGATTACGGTAACCCGTTGTGTCTGGAAGGTGAGTTCAACGCTAAGTTCGATGGTGAAATCGTTATTTGTGACGCTGGCGTGATTGCCCGTGTTGCCAAAGGTGCCAACGTTCAAGCGAACGGTGGTGGTGCGCTGATCCTGACTCGTCCACCAACAACTCCAGATGGTTCTGGTTACCTGGAAGCGGACACTCACGTGATTCCTGCCACACACATTACTTACACTGACGCGGCAACCATTCGTGAATGGTTGGCAACCGGTACTGGTCATATGGCGACGCTGAGTGGAACTACTCAAGTGCTGGCGGATGACTACGCGGACGTCATGGCATACTTCAGTTCACGTGGTGTTAACCCATCGGTACCAAGTGTCGTGAAGCCAAACATCACCGCGCCTGGTCGTGCGATTTTCGCTGCGTTCCATGAAGGTTATTCTGAAGCTGAACAGGACTACAACATCATTCAGGGTACGTCGATGTCGAGCCCTCACATTGCGGGTGCGGGTGCGCTGTTAACTGCGTTGCATCCTGACTGGACGCCAATGCAGATTCAGTCCGCCATGATGACAACTGCGAACCTGAATCACGTGAAAGAAGATGGCGTAACGCAAGCGGATCCATTTGATATGGGTGCGGGCCGAATTGATCTGCCAATGGCGGCGCGTGCTGCGTTGATTGCTGACGAAAACCTGGATAACTTCCTGGCCGCGGATCCATTAGCGGGCGGTAATCCAGCTCAATTGAACCTGACAGCCTTAGGTGAAGTGGCTTGTGTGGTTAACTGTACCTGGACGCGTACCTTGACGAACGTGTCTGACAAAACCACTCGCTGGAAAGCAAAATCTACCGCTCAGGTGGATGTATCGCCTAAGCAGTTCAAGCTGGCTCCAGGTGAAAGCATTGAGTTAACGTTTGTTGCCGACGTAAGCGCTGTCACTGTTGGTGAGTGGATGTTCGATCAAGTGCCTGTTAAGTCCAAAACCAAAGGTGTGCCAGATGCGCACTTCCCGGTTGCGGCTATGTCTGCCTTGTCTAATCTGCCAACCGCCATTGATATTACTGCGGCAATGGAATCTGACGTGGTGACTCTGGGTGGTCTGCAAGCCATCGAAATCACCAGCGCCGATCTGGTCGTGACTGGCCTGGCGAAATCTACAGCCTTTGAATCTGCTGTTGTTTCTGACCCAACAAACGGCGATCCGTTTGACGGTGGTTTCGACCCAGCGGTTGACGGCCAAGCGCTGTTCGTTGTTGACGTACCAGCGGGTGCAACTCGATTCGTTGCTGAAATCAGCGAATCTCTGTCTGGTGACCTGGATATGTTCGTCGGCTTCGGTGAAGTTCCAGGATTCGGCAGCTTGATCGATTACGCAGCCACCGGTGGTGCATTGGAATACGTAAACATTCCGAACCCACCAGCGGGCAAAATGTGGGTTGTGGTTGAAAACTGGGAGGGCGGTCACGTCGATCCACAGGCGTTCACCCTGCATGTTGCTGCTGTAACCGGTGATGAAGGTAACATGACTGTCGATGTGCCATATGCACAACCAGCGGGTGTTGCTTTCGACGCCAACATTGGTTTTGTATTGCCAGGCTCTGTTGCTGGTGACCGTTACTACGGATCATTCGCGCTGGGTACTGACTCTGCTAACCCAGGTAACCTGGGAACAGTTCAGGTTGACCTGGTTCGCCAGTAATCAAACCTAACGTAACTTCCTTTTAAAGGCCGCATATGCGGCCTTTTTTTTGTGCTCCGGATTAAGACCGCTGACCGAAGTCAGATAACAGACGCACCGGTGAATGAATGAGCTCATTCGCTTCCGGGGTAACCCTTTTGAGACCTGTTTCAGGGCTCGGTGGTCACAGTTCAAAAAGTGTTTAAAAAGGTTGATTTTCATATTTCTCGGTAAAAACAGGGGGTTTCAAGCTGTTTCAAGGTGAAATTGTCCACCGCACGGTTTGCGCTGATCAGAAATCAGTCAGTTAGCCTCAGTGGCGTTTATTTTTTGTGAAATATGCACTCTAAGTGATTGATTTTATTTCATTTTTCTGGAATTGGTTGCTGTTGACTGTTTTTGATGCAATCGCTGCAAGGCTGATATTTACTGGCTTTGAGGCACTTCTTAAAAGTTTATCCAACAAGTTATCCACAGAAACTGTGTGTAACCGTCTTTCTCCCGGTCAGTGCATCGCTGATTTCAGATTCAGGGTGTGGCGGGCTTCAGCAGTTAAGGCAACTCTGTTTAATTCGCATTACCTTTGTCTGTTCAGGTAACGGGTTGAACGAGGCCTGTGTTTCAGCACGGGCCTCGAACTCGGCGGATTTCTGTGCACCACCTGGGTCGTACATCGCTATTCCGCGTGGTCTTACCAGTGGGCCATGCCCGCATCGCCATACCAGTAGCCATTGCAGTAGCTGGCCGACGACGGCGGCATATCTGTGATCAGGTCCCCTTTGATGGCTGCGGCATAGGCGCTGATGATGTTGGCCATATCATATTGGCTGGGCACGATACGGACCGAGTTCACGCCCATCGTTTGAATGGCGGGCAACTCACGGCGTAAATCCAAAATGTCCCCGGACAGGGTTTGAATGCCGTTCATGGTGAATAAACGCTGATGTTCCTGACTGTCGACAGGAATACCGGTGGGGTAGTCAATGCAAATACGTTTGCATTCGTCTTTTGGCCGGTCGAGTGCTCTGGCGGTAAAACAACGCGCGGAAAGCGCGAGCGGTAAATAGCCATGAACCATGACTTCGGTACTGACATGCAGGTTCATGTCCTGGATCGCCGTGAGCATATCAGCCAACTCCACCTGACTGAGCTCAACCGGCAATGTCCAGCTGCGCAAGCCATCTTTGCACAACAGGTCGAGGGTTTTCGGGTTGTAGATATTCAGGTAAGGACCGGCAAGGAAAGGCTTACCTGCGTTAAACAGCAGTTCAACCGCCGCCAGATCGTTGGCTTCCACGATAAATTCATCCTGCGCACAGATACTGCCCAAGGCTTTTAATTCCGACTCAGCCTCCAGTAACGCCAGCGTGCTCAGCGCGACTTCCTTGCCAGCGGCCTGCAGCCGTCGAGCGACCTCCTGCCAATCGTTTAAGCGCATTTCCCGTCGTTTGGAGCAGACGGTTTCGCCCAAAATGATGCGGTCGACAGGCCAGTCTTGCGCGGCTTCATAAAAATCGATCACGTTTTGTTTTGGCCAGTAGAAGGGAATCGGCCCCAGGGTAATGTTCATTGGTTAAGCTCCTCTGTTCGGCTATTGCCAATCGCGTTCGTAGGCACCAATGGTGGTCTGTGCGCCTTCCGAAACGTCCATAAGCTGCGCCTGCCATTGTGGGTCAATCTGGAAAGCAGCCTGATTGTCCAGGTAGTGGTCAATCGCCTGTCGCCAAACCTTAACAACCTTAGCCACATAAGCAGGGCTGCGTTGTCTGCCTTCAATTTTAAGGGCTTTCACACCGGCCTGATGCAGCCTGGGTAATATGTCCATTGTGTTCAGGCTGGTCGGCTCTTCGAGCGCGTGAAACTGTTTACCGAGCGCCTGAAAACGGCCTTTGCAAAGGGTGGGGTACCCTGCCGTCTCGCCATTGGTATAGCGATCTATCAATGCGCCATTCAGGCGTGCGTTGAGAAAATCGCCTTCTGTTTGCCATTCCACGAACTTGGCTGGCGAACAGGCCCCCACCGTGTTGGGGGATTCCCCCGTCAAATAGGAGCTTAGGTAACATCGCCCTTCGGCCATCACGCAAAGGCTGCCAAAGGCGAAGACTTCAAGTTCAACCGGACTGGATTTTGATAATGCTTCAACCTGAGGTAGGGAAAGTACTCGTGGTAAGACGGCTCGGCGAATATTGAAGTGACGTTTGTAGAAGGCCAGTGCGCTGGCGTTGGTCGCGGAAGCCTGAACGGAAAGATGCAGCGGCTGCTGAGGGTATTTTTGGCTGACGTAATCGAGAACGGCGGTATCTGCGGCGATGATGGCATCGGCGCCAAACTCGGCGGCGGTATCGACTGCCTGTTGCCATTTGCGCCAGTGTTGTTGATTGGCGAACGTATTAATCGCAACGAACAGTTTAACGCCCTTGTTCCGGGCTACAGAGAGTGCTTTCAATGCCGTTTTGTCGTTGAAATTCAGACCCGCAAAGTAGCGGGCGTTGGTTTCATCTTTAAACCCCATATAAACGGCATCTGCGCCGTTCTCCACGGCAGCTTTAAACGCATTCAGGCTACCTGCCGGACACACTAATTCCATGTCTTTCTCGTCATATTTGAAAAAGCACGAGTGTATCGAGGTCATGGCGGTGCCGACTTGATAACCGTCAATAACATTCTTCGCAAAACCGGTAGGGTCTGCCGAAAGACAGATACGGATGAGTACATGACAGCTTTTAATCAAGATGGACCAGATAAGAGTCTATTCAATCGGCTAAAGGGCACGCTGCAGGAGCCAGCCCGAAAACTCAGTCAAAGTCTGAGGCCGGTGGAGCGAATGGCAACCGGAGGTGCCATGGCGTTGGGGTTCGTGCCCGATTCTCTTCAGGCCAATGCGCTGGAGCCGATCTTGAATCACGCTATGCGTGGCTTGATTGATAACGGAGAGCTGGATTTTCTGGCGGATCATTGCTGCGCTATAGCGTTGAAAGAACGCGACCTCGCCTGGCATATCTGCTTTGATGGCGCACGCTTAAGCGTTCGCCCGGACCGCTTGGCGGATGTCACCATTCGGGCGACGGTGCCGGCCTTTTTGGCATTAATCAGTCAAACGACCGATCCTGATACATTGTTTTTCCAGCGCCAGCTGGCCATTGAAGGTGATGTCGAATTGGGTCTGTATGTTAAGAATATGCTGGACGCGTTGGATGAAGATGATCTGCCCCTTTTCTGGCGACAGTCACTCAGCTCTTTGCGCCAACTATTGATTCTGGAAAGTCGGTGATGGCACAAAAAGTGACTCTTGGTTGTTTGGTGAATTGCGCCGAGCTGGTTACACTGGTCGGGTTTCACTGGCAATGCGCCAATCATCCACGAAAAAAAGGAAGTAACTGTGACGGAATCCCGAGATTATCTTGAAATGACGTTTCGCTCCATCGAGTGCTTTGCCGACGATGGCAAACTCGACGCGGACGAATTGATGACCATTGCCAATATTGCCCTGCGTGATGGTGTTGTCGATGACAACGAAAAACGAGTCCTGAAAAATATTATTGCCCGCTTGAACCCTGAAGAACTCGATGATGAATTGCAGGAAAAAATCCGCGGGCTGACCACCTTGTTTGATCTATAAATTTATTAAATGGAACGAGTGGGTGGCGATGCCCGCTCCATGAACAGCCTGTCTCAGGCTGTTTCTTTTTTAACGGGTGCTTCCCGAGGGATGTCCAGTTTGAACGTCGTTCCGTTTGATTCTCCACACTCCAGCGTCAGATTACCTCCCATCGTGGCCGTTGCCAGATTATGAACGATGTAAAGTCCTAAACCACTGCCACCTTTGCCCATTTTGGTTGTGTAAAACGGATCGAATACTTTGTTGCGCAACTGCGCTGGAATACCATTCCCGTCGTCAGTGACTAAAATCAACACTCGCTCTTCGCCGACGAGCTCAGCGGTGACGGAGACACGCCCCTCAGACCGATCATCGAACGCATGTTTCAAGGCATTCAAGATTAAATTATTTAATATTTGACCGAGAGCACCGGGGTAACCGTTCATCTCGATATTGTCGGGTATGGCTGCGTCCAGCGTGTAGGGTGTGTGCTTGAATTGGTGCCGAAGTGTTCTGGTAATTTCCTCTATGACGGTCTTTAGATCGTATGAGCGTCGGCGATCACTCGACTGATCAACGGCAACCTGTTTGAAGTTGCCGACAATTTCAACAGCGCGATGCAAACTACTTTCAAGTAATTGATAACCCTCCTCTGCCTGTATGCAGAAGGTATCAAACTCGGTCGAGGTCAGCGTGCCATTCTGTTTATGCTTAATGATGTCCTGAACGTTCTGTTTGAGCGAGCTGGCAACAGTAATACTGTTGCCAATCGGTGTGTTTAGCTCATGAGCGACACCGGCCACCAGTGCGCCGAGCGCGGCTAATTTTTCTGAGCGAACCAGTTCTTCCTTCGCAAGATTCAACGTTTGCAGCGCCTCAGATTGCCGCTGGTTAGCGGTTTGCATCAGCCAGCCAATCCAGCTGGTAAATGCGACGCCGATTGCCGTTATCCAGATTAATGTGGATCGCGTACGCTGCCAGTTTTGTTCGCTCAGCTCGTTTTGTTGCGTTATTTTTTGCGTCGCTTCAAAGACTATTTCACCGATGAGGGTACCAAACCGGTTGCGAATCTGTTGCTCCAACCCCCAAGCAGATTCGAACAAGGCCTGCCACTGATCGAGGTCGTTGTTGCGGAACGCAGTAACGGACTCTTCATGTTTTTCACTTAATTGTGCGTGTTGGGCCATGATTCGATCGGTCAACCGGGCATCCAGGGAGAGCTTCTCGAGTGATTGACGCAACAGATCCAATTGCCGAGTCACCAGGTTTTCCGTGGCTTTGTATTCTCTCAAATGGTGGGCAAATTCATCGGCATTGTTCTGCGCGCCGTCGAGTTTGCGCCAACTTTCCTGTTGATTGTTGTAGTAGAGTTGAGCTGCCCGAGAGGAGTCCACCATATTCAACAGTTGTTGCTGTCGGTTGCGCAGCGTTTCCTGATTGATTCTTGCCTCCGTGGAAAGCCTGAGCCCGACCAGACTGATGATCAGCATGAACATGCCCGGCAAAACCACGCCCATGATCTTGCGGGTCGTTATCCAAGAGGTTGGCGGCATTCTGATTGGATTATGCATGTGCATGTCCGCCTAATCTTTTAGCGTGGGGTAGACGCGTTGCACTATCATTTCACCGCTTCCGCCAACAGCCGCTGGGCTTGCTCAACGGGAAGTTCGTCGTCGTTCCAGAATTCAGAAATGACTTCATAAACATTGCTGAGCTTGTCCAATGGCATGGCCATATGTGTCGCGAAACTGGGTACCTGCTTGTTGGCGTTTAATGCCGCTTTGAAATCGCGAATGGATTGTTGCGCACAGTGGTCGAACAGGGTTGGCGCCATATCCTGGCGAATGGGAATTGAACCTTTAATCTGGTTAAACCGACGCTGAACGTTCTTGTCGAGTAAGGTTTCGACCAGGTCCTTTTGCGCCTCCTGAAATGCGTCAGAGTTCACGTTGAACATGGCAAATGAGTCAATGGTGTAGCTGAATGAACCCTGTGTGCCAGGCACGGGAACGCAGGCAAAATCCGAACCGGGATCCAGCGCGTTCGCCGCAAACTCACCCTTTGCCCAATCGCCCATAATCTGAAAAGCGGCCTTGTTCTGTTTCAACATAGCGGTGGCCAGATTCCAATCGCGACCGTAAGCCCGGCTGTCTGTGTATCCTTTAAGTTTTCGGAATGCCCGCAGGGCTTCCTGTGTTGGCTCGGTCATGAGTATGTCGGCGTCCAGTTCGACAAATGCCCGGCGATAAAATTCTGGCCCAGCAACGCTGAGAATGACTGATTCGAACAGGACGGTATCTTGCCAGGGCTGGCTGCCGTGCGCTAACGGTACATAACCCGCTTGCTGAACTTTATCCAGCGCGACGAACAGCTCGCTCAGTGTGGTGGGGATGGTGTCGACCTCTGCTTTCCTTAAAAGGGACAGATTTACCCACATCCAATTAAGGCGGTGAATGTTGACTGGAACGGCAACGATATGATTATCGTAGGTCATGTGTTTCAGTATGACGGAGGGCAGGAACGTTGACCACTGATCGGCCTGTGCAAGGGTGTCCAGATTTGCCAATACACCGGCCTCTGCCCATTGTGGAATTTCTGTCCCTTTCATGTGAGACGCAATGGGTGGCGAGCCTGTTGCAACTCGTTGGGCAAGTATGGCGCGGGCATTTTCGCCGCCTCCCCCGGTTACCGCAAAATCCAACCACTGATGACCTTTATCGGTGATCGATGTTCGAATTTCGTCGAGGGCTCGAGCTTCACCGGCTGAGGTCCAAAAGTGCAGTACTTCGATGTCCGACGCCTGACAATAAGAGGTCATCGACAGGAGACTGGTCAGGGAGGTCAGTAAAAACAATGAAGTCGATCTCATGGGCGTATCCGAAAGGTAGATTGGCTAGATTCAGGAATTTTAAGGATGCCTGTCTTCGCTATTTTAAATTTAGGGCAATTTGCCTTTATTGCCAATGTACGAACGTGAGTTTGAGTGGTGTGTTTTAAAAGGCGAAGGCGATTCACCGACACAAAAGAAACAAGGATGAGTTTGAAACGACACACTGTTGCGATCAAGCAAGCTTACCGTCGGCTAATAATATTCAAATTTCTTGGTAAAGGGGTTAAAGGAAAGACTGGAGAGATTTTTCTCGATCCAGGACAGATTCTTTTCAATATAGCCGGGTGTAGAGACGGCTTTCAGGACATTGTATTCGACATTAATTGGGTGTCTTAGAATGATTGGCTGCTGTGCTCGCTCGCACAGGAATTTTAGTGCGGCGATGTTCCCGAAGTCTAACGCCATGAGTGCGCTTTGAATCTGATCGTCAAATGTCAGAGACGAAAAATCTTGCATCTGCGTCGTAACCAGATTATCCAAGGGTAAGTCGGTCAGTGTGCGTACCAAAGAATACAATCTGAATTTGTCCGGGTGTTCAATCAGGTACCGTTTTAAATGTTCGTAACTGGCAGGGTCGTTCATGGCAACAATGCTTTTTATTAAGTCGTAGGGGTCGTCAACAAACTCAGGCGTGGTATTGAGAAAGGCGGTCATGCGTTGGTCGGCAGTCAGATCTTCCATCCATTGCGCTGCTTTGATGATGGCATGATAGTCTGCATTTCCAAGCACATATTCGGTGAGTATTTCCTGCCGAACATGTTCACTAATGTTACCCGCCAAGTTGGCAAAAACGATTAAGTTCATTAGATTGACCTGAGGACCAAACCGGTTGATGTAATCAACTACTTCCGGTCCCTTACCGTTGTTGACGACGAAATCGGAATACAGAAAGTTGTAAAAAAACTCCGATGACGCGTCATGACCGATTGCCACCATATAGTCCAGCGCGGCAAACGGTTCGAACTCCAGAATGTAACGGAACAGTTCATATTCTCGTGCCATATAGTCTGTTTCAAACAAATGGTTGTAACGGTAGTCCAGCATGTAGTTGAGCAGCTCTTCTTGAGACAGGGATCGTAACTCTGGCCACGACAGGTCGGTGAAGGATGTGTCCGAGGGTGTAAAGGGTTCATTAGTGAGTGCGAGCCGCCGTTCTTGCTGCGCAGATGACTGTGTGGTTTCTTCAGGGTTTTGGCCAGGCTCTATAAATGCCAGTTTTGTTGTGGTTTGTGAATTCGTTTTTGCACTGGCCGAGAAATCTTGAGTATGCAACGTCAACACAAATCCAAAAGCACCTAATAAGAATAAAGCCGGTATTGCCATAGACCGGCCAACCGAAATCGCGCTCATCTTATACACCGTGATTGTTATTTTTATATATCGCTGAAGATTTAATAATTCAACGTTTTGCTCAGTATAGTCGGCAATCAAAGGTGTAAATCAGTCGAGTGCTGTTTCTGTGAATGCGTACGAAAAAAAGCCGGTATCAGGTCGATGCCGGCTGTCTGAACGCGAAGGTGTCGATTTGTAAGCCATTGTTTCGAAATGTAGGAATGCCTTTAATCGCGGTGTGACGATGCTGAATCAGACTGCAATGTCGTACGCGACCCGTTTCGTGTTCTGCAGGTGTTTGAACGTGACATTGTCGCTGGTCGAGCCGCCACCCATAGTGCCACAACCCAACGTCCAGGACAGTTGGAGTCCGTTGCAGGCGCCGATACAGCCTTGTGTACCCGGCGAGTTTACCAAAACACGCGACACCTCCATGGCTTTGGAATAGCGATGTATGCGTTGCTGATTGTTGCTGTGGATGATGGCAGTGTGACCTCGGCCCTCAATATTCAGAATTGTGCACGCATGAAACAGCGCTTCTTCATCGTTGCTGACGCGGATTAATGACAACATAGGCGCCAATTTTTCCCGAACCAATGGACTGGCCAGATGACCAGATTTGACTTCAGCCAAAATAAGTTTAATCGGATAGTCTCGTGAAATGCCCAGACGCGAACAGATCGCAGCAGCACTCTGGCCAATATATTCAGGTTTCAGTGAGTGATCATCAAAGGCTTGTCGAATAAGCGTTTCGGTTTCTTCGCTGGTGAATACGGCCGCTCCTTCACTGATGGCGTGGTGTATAAATTCTTCGGCGACATCAGCGTCGACCAACAGATTGTTTTCTGATCCGCAGACCACGCCGTTATCAAATGCTTTACTGTTAATGGTTTTACAGGCCACTGTTTTTAAATCGACATCGTTACCAATCCATACCGGAGCGTTGCCTTTACCAACACCAATCGCTGGTGTTCCAGAACGGTAGGCGCTCTTCACCATACTCGGACCGCCAGTCGCCAGAATAAAGTGAACCTTATCATGTGTCATAAAGGCTTGGGTTAACTTCCGGTTCGCGGGTAAAGACGGGGTTTGCACCAGATCAATGGGCGCGCCGTGTTGGGCGATGACCTCACGAATAATATCGACTGTGCGATCTCCGACATTGCGTGTTTTGCGATGACTGCTGATGATAATGGCGTTACCAGATTTCAAAGCACTCAGTACTTTAAACACAATGGTTTCAACCGGATTGGTGACAGGAATCATCCCGAATACGACGCCCATTGGCATGGCGATAGATTCAACCCCAGGAGCTTCAAGCGTAATGGTTTCATCGTGATGGGCCAAAAGACTTTCTGCCACAGCAACGGTCCCGAGTTTGATTTTCATTACCTTGTGTTCAACCACGCCCATACCACTTTCGTCCACGCACTGAACGGCTAGGCTATGTGCTTGGGCGTTCACGGCGTCAGCGACGTCGCGAATAATGGCGTTCACTTTTTCCTTGGGCCAATCAACAAATATGGCCTGCGCAGCATTGGCTTTTTCTACCGTTGCGTCAACTAACGGCGAACTAGATTTGGCCACGGCGAGTTCACAGGCTTGTTCATGCAGTTCACGAAATTTTTTGGCCAGAGTGTTGGCGCGAAGTTCGATAAATTGCTGGAAAAGATCTATATGGTTAGCCTTCAGATCGTCGAGCAGTTCATTGCTCAGGTAGTATGCCGCGACATCGGTTTCGGCGGTTGCGGAAATTCTACGGATGGATCGATCAATAACACCGACAGCACCCACGACTTCCCCGGCATCATATCGTTGCAAGCCGGCATCTGTTTGAATATCTGCATCGTAGTAGTGCGTACCAACAATACCATGCACGACGATATAACAACCATCGGGCTCATCGCCTTGTTTGAACAGATACTCGCCTCGGCTGAACGTGCAAGAGTGAGCAACATCTGCTAAAAAAGAGAGAGAAGAGGGGACAACCGCATTCATATCGTAACTTCCTTTACTGATTGAGCCTGCAGCCATTAACAACAGCGCGATACAGATCGCGAACAGGCATTAACAGCCATGCTTTGCTGGGGATTAGGGGTCATACTTATTTGCGAACACAGTTCAATTATGCAAAAGCTGTGCGCAGCAAACCGTGATTCACGCCCACAAATTAGATTTCTTAGAAAATTGAGGGCCAGTTCACATAAACAGCGTGTTGAGTAGTTTGTCAGGAAACCATGAAAGGCGGATGACAGGCTCGTTGCGAAAGCGTAAACCCAACAATAACGATGGGTTAAGTGCGGTAAATGGTTTGGATCAGGTGAAAGCCAAATTTGGTTTTTATCGGACCATGGATAACCAAGACTTCTTTTTTGAAGACAACGTCATCGAAGGCTTTGACCATTTGCCCACGTTGAAATTCCCCCAAGTCACCACCGCGTTTGGCCGAAGGGCAGGTCGAGAATTTTTTTGCCAGTTTGCCAAAATCGGCGCCTTTGGCCAGTTGCTGCTTTATCTGTTCGGCCTGTTCTTTGGTTTTTACCAGAATATGGCGAGCGCAGGCGGTTTTTGCGGGCTTATGCATCAGTAGAAAAATCCCCAGATAATGGCGCCTAAAATACCGGGCAAACCTGCGGCAAGAAAACGTGCTGCCAGGCTGTTGCTGTGCAAAACAATTTGCGGGTCAGTGACGATAACTTCATTGCGGTTCCATTCTTTTTTAAACCGCTTGCTGCTTAAGCGCACGATGGTTGAAATGAGCCAGAAAAAAACACCGGTTAAAAATAACGTGTCAATCCATTTAAAGCTGGCGACGTAAGGGCTGGCTAACCGCAGGACAATAATAACAACGGCTGCAATCAGGTTATAAATCAGCGTGTATTTAAGCAAAGACCACATCAGAAAAACTCAACTAGGTGAATAACGAACTTTGAGTGCGCGCATGTTACCGGTTATGCGTTGAATCTCAAGTAGAACGATGATCTTCATTGACAGGTTTACGGCGCATCAACAGCAGGTTCGTTTGTTTGGGATTCTCCAATTCTATCAGGTCTTCAATCCACGTGGTCAGCCGCTTCAACGCACCTTGCTGCTGTTGATAGAAAAGGTAAGCCCGTTGTCCATAGGTATCCCGCAAATCCTTGGATTGCATCAAACCCAGAAGCCGATTACGTAGTTCCGCTTCATCCTGAATAATGACCACAGCCTGCTCGGAACGCATCGCCTCAACAATGGTTTGGAAATTAACAAAGCTGGGACCCATCAGAACCGGCGTTGCCACGGCTGCGGGTTCAATGGGGTTGTGACCCCCGCCACCGTTCAAACTGTTGCCAATGAACGCGGCATGCGCCAGTTCAAAAAATGTCATCATTTCCCCGAGCGTGTCGATCAAAAACACCGACTGATTCGATGTGGGGATCTCGTCGTTGGAGCGGCGCGCGAAGCTAAAGTGCTGTTTGTAGAGTTGTCCGGCAATACGATCGGCGCGTTCCGGGTGTCGAGGCACCAGAATCAGCAAGGCATCTGGCATTTTTATTTTTAACTTAGCGTGAGTCCGGAGAATTTTTTCTTCTTCACCATCGTGCGTACTGGCCGCAATCCAAATAGGGCGCTTGCCTATTTTTGTCTGTAATCGTTTCGCTTTAGAGGAGCTGGCCGCATCCAGCGCTATATCAAACTTGATTGAGCCGGTTACCTGAATTCTGCGTTCGTCTACACCCAGCTCGGCGAAACGATCGGCATCCGGTGTGTGCTGGGCGGCGATGGCTGTGAGCCGATGCAACATGGGTTGCGTCAATGCCGGAAATTTTTTGTAGCCGCGTTGTGATTTCGCGCTCAAGCGTGCGTTGGCCAGCAACACTGGAATGTTTTGATCGTCACACGCGCGAATCAGGTTCGGCCACAATTCTGTTTCCATGATCACCAGGAGTTTTGGTTGCAGCCGTTTTATGAGTTTTTGTTGTGTACTGGCGTAGTCCCAGGGTAAATAAGCGTGATGGACAGAGTCACCAAACAGTGTCCGCACCGTTTCAGAACCCGTCGGCGTCATGGATGTGATCAGAACCGGAATATCCGGGTGCAGGGCTTGCCAGCGTTCAACCAACCCCTTCGCGGCCATGGTTTCACCAACACTGACCGCATGCACCCAAAAACAGCCGGGCGGAATCTGCGGCCAATGGCCAAAGCGTTCGGCCACGCGCTGTCGGTATTCGGGTTGTTTGCGTCCTTTCAGCCAAAGACGTAACAGCACCAGCGGGGTCAACAGCCACCACAGGGCTGAATAGCTTGCATACACCAATCGTTCTTTCATGATTCGCTCAGCCAATAGGACAGCAGGTCATTTAAGTATAGAAAACCTGTGTCAGTTGTGTGGAAAATATCATCGCGATGCTCAATCCAGCCTTTGTTCTGTAACTCGTTTAACACTGGTTCAATCTCGTTGACAGGTACGCCCGTCGCGGCTTGAAAATGAATCAGCGATACCGGCTCACGAATACGTAAGGTATTAATAAAATAGTCGAATGGCCGATCTGCTTTCACGACGGGCTCTTCTATGCGCAGCAAAGGTCGTGCCTTATTCAGGTAGTCTTTTGGCAGGCGCGTTTTCCGGGTGCGGATGATATCGATGCCATCATGGACGGTCGTAAACTTGCCGTGCGCCCCTGGTCCTATCCCCAAATAATCACCGTAGCGCCAGTAATTCAGGTTGTGCTGACTGCGGCGGTTATCTTTGGCATAGGCTGACACTTCGTATTGGGTGTAGCCGGCCTCGGCCAGACGGTCTTGCCCGGCCTGTTGGATATCCCACAGCGTATCGTCCTCCGGTAAAGTCGGTGGTTGCCGGTAAAATTCGGTGTTCTGCTCGATGGTGAGCTGATACCAGCTGATGTGCGTGGGTTCCAGAGCAATTGCTTGATTAATATCGGCCAGTGCGTCTGCCTCGGTTTGCGCTGGCAGGCCGTGCATGAGGTCGATATTAAAATTGTCGAAACCGACTGTTTTGGCTTGTTCTATTGCGGCGATGGCGTTGTCTGCGCTGTGTATTCGACCTAACGTTGTCAGGAACCGGTCCTGAAAACTCTGTACGCCAATCGATAAACGATTCACGCCGGCTTGGCGGAAGCCGGCAAATTTATCTTTTTCAAATGTACCGGGGTTGGCCTCCAACGTGACTTCTGCGTCATCGGTCAGGCCAATATAGAGACGTAACCACTGAATGATTTGGCCTATACCGTCAGCGGACATCAGGCTGGGTGTGCCGCCACCAAAAAAAACCGCGTGTGCTAAACGCCCCTGCGCCAAGGCCGAATCCTGTTTTATATCGCGGTGAATCTGCGCCAGAAATTCCGCCTCGGGAATGTCTTCCGCTTGGGTCGCGTGCGAATTGAAGTCGCAGTAGGGGCATTTGCGGACACACCAGGGGATATGCACATAGATGGCCAGTGGCGGCAGGTCATGACTCAAAGCAGGTTTTCCATTTTCGAGACAAACGCGCGTACCGCCTGTCCACGGTGGCTTAACGCATTTTTCTGCTCTTTACTCAGCTCGGCGGAGCTGCATTGATGTTGCTCTACCCAAAAAATTGGATCATAGCCAAAGCCATTTTCACCGCGTGGAGCATCCAGCAAGGTGCCTTCCCAAACGCCTTGAATGATGATCGGCGTCGGGTCCAGTGCATGGCGCACAAACGCCAGAACACAATGGAAACGCGCTTTACGGTTTGGATTACCGGCCATTTCCGCTAGAACTTTTTCAAGGTTCGCGGTATCTGATTTTTCGCCGCCGTCCATTGACGCATAGCGAGCGCTATAGATGCCCGGCGCGCCTTGCAGCGCATCAACTTCCAGGCCGGAATCATCCGCCAACGCAGGTAATCCAGTGGCTTTGGAGGCGTGTCGGGCTTTAATGATGGCGTTCTCAATAAAGCTCAAACCGTCTTCAATGGCGTCTTCAACACCAAACTCGCGTTGCGGCTTGATGCTGACCGACATGGGTGCCAATAATTCAGAAAACTCTTTTAACTTGCCGGCGTTATTCGACGCCAACACCCACTCTTTGCTGGTGTATGTCATTTACGAAGCTACTTTCTTCAGGATTTAAGCGCGGATTTTAGCACTTATTGCTGTGAGTACGCAGTAACGTTAACCGCCCTGAATGACAACCACGGTGTTGATCACTATCTGCCCTAGATTCAAAAACTCTCTTGTAAGGTGGCGTTATAGTGTCTTTGTGTAAATTTAAAAAATACCCAAGTATTTTTGTGATGTGCGTCAAAAGCATGTGGAAAACCAAATATTTGTATTGCATCGCAATATCAAATTTCGTAAAGTGCCGCCGCCTGACGCGAGGAACGCTTCAGAATGACGAATGTTTTTCGTCATAGAACTAGGACTGTTGAAAGGGAACATGCATGACCACTCAAGTGGCCAATCACAGCGACACCGATGCCCAGCCTGAAGAACGGCATGGGTTGTTTCGTAAACAAGCGGTTGAGAAACAGCAAGACCGTTTGTTGGGTGATGTTTTAGTCATTCCGCCATTGTCCTATTCCCTTGTTACCGCGCTTCTTATTCTGTTCGTCGCCGCCGCCCTCGTATTACTTGTCAACGGAACCTATGCCCGTAAAGAAACCGTGCAAGGATTTTTGGTGCCCGACACCGGTGTATTAAAAGTATACGCATCACGCCCTGGGATTGTTCGTCAGGTGTTTGTTCGCGAAGGAGATTCCGTTGTAGCAGGTCAACCGCTGGTGTTAGTTAATGGCGATCAAATTCTCGAAAACGGCGATCACCTTGAAACATTGATGCTGGATGAGTATTTGGCTCAACAAGCAACGCTAACGAACCAACTTGACCGCTTGGCGGATGTCTACGCGACAAAAGCCGATGAGCTTGCTGCGCGTATTGAGGCAGCACAAAGTGACCTGGCGCACCTGGCTAAACAGTATTCGTTAACGCAAGCGCAGTTGGAATTGGCGGCAAAGCAGTGGCGTAACAGTCAGCTGCTCAGCCAACAGGGTTTGGCAACGCAAAGCGATGCCGACAGTCATCAGGAAAAAGTGCTGTCGTTGAAAGCTCAGTTACAAAGTATCGCGCGTAGTCAAGACGCTCAGCAAACAGAAATAGCTGCGTTGCAACTCCAAACATCGACACTCGGTTATGAGCAAATGGACCGAGAAGATCAGTTGCGCAGCAATTTATCGACCATTGCACAAAACATCGCACAGTTACATGGTCAACGAGCATACATACTCAAGGCGAACAGCGCCGGAGCGGTTTCTAATCTGCAGGTCAGTGAAGGACAGGAAGCTCAGACAAACGTGCCGCTGCTCACCATTACCCCAGCAGGCAGCGAACTGGAAGCGGAGTTGTTAGTCCCCGCGCGCGCCATTGGTTTTGTGGAGGTTGGGCAGACGGTAAAAATGCGCTATTCGGCATTCAACTTTCAGAAGTTTGGTTTATACGACGCCACCATTACCGCTGTCTCGCAAACTGTTTTGCTCCCCAATGAGTTGACCGGAATATCTATAGGCGCCGTCGAACCTATGTACCGAGTCACCGCAAAACTGGATAAGCAGCACATAGACGCCTATGGCAAAGCGCTGGAATTGAAAGAAGGTATTTCATTGGAAGCCGACATAAAATTGGCAGAGCGTACGTTGTTGGAATGGTTGTTTGAGCCGTTGTTGAGTCTAAAAGGGCGATTGTGACAGAAAAGCCTTTAGTATTCGTAATGAAGTACTGACGAACAAGGTATGAAAAATGGGGTCACCGAATCACAGCTGTGATGAAAGCGGGGCACCTCCTGAGATATCCGCCAAGATGACCAGAGGTGCCCCTAACCAACACTCGAAAAGGAATGAGGTAAAAGTAGTCTAGCAGGTTCAACAGACAAGGAAAATGGGCTGATTGCGTGATATCAAACAGTGGTGGCGCTATTGGAGCCTTCATGCGCAGTATGGGAGCGTTCGCGCACCCCGCGGAAATCAATAAAAAAACTAGGCAAATGAACTCGTATTGCCAACGTTCGAGTTTGTTACTTAGATTTATTAATATCGGAATTTGCTCGTAGAGCGAATCGGGTGAGTGAATGGTTCACTTGCTTGGAAATTGAAAATAACCCTTGAGGAACTCGCCAAGATGACCGGGGTTATGAATAGAAAAGGAAGAAATATGCAAACTTTAAAAACAGGTCAATTAAATGCCATCTCTGGTGGACGTTCAATTTTGGAAGCAGGTGGCCAGGGTGGTACTCCAATACGTATACCTACGAAACCGTCACCATCAAAACCGACAACACCAAAAAAGGAACAAGTAAAAGGTGGTTTTAACTATAAAAGCTCAGTTAATAAACGTAATGGTCGTCACATCCAAGGTCGAAATGGCTATCAAGCATAGTATATCTTCAATTGTTGAATTGAAGTCTAAATTGCGTCTTCATAAATATTCAATAAATTGAATTAACGCACTTCAATTGAGAAGTCAGATTTGGCTCCTCAATTGAAGGCATTTGTGTGCTTCAAACAGTGAAGAAACCTATTTAGAAATAGGGTTATTTAGGATAGATCAATCTTGAAATATGAATATATTAAGTTGTGAGTTTAACCGAACTAGTTAACTTTTTTATAAGATCGACCAGTTGTTGAGATAATGTCGTCTTAATTCGATTATAAGGTAACTTTCATGCGCATGAACTCTCTAAGATACTTGTTTCTATTATCCATTTCTTTGTTTTTTCCATGTGTTTTTGCGTCAACAGTCGCAATATTTGATACGGAATTTTCCAAGCAGTTGGTTAATGAAACTAATTCAACTTTGTTGAAGCTTGTGACGGATGACTCTTGCAAGGATGAAATCTCTGTAGAGTTAGATAAGCTATATTGTTTGGTAGCTTATGAAGGAATTTCCGAAAGATCTCTACATGGTGATCAAGTCCTCTATAATTTTTTAAATGAAGAAAAGAATCTGAAAATTGAAAAAATATTTTTGGTTGATGTCTGGATGGACGAAATCGGAGATTTTGATCCTACACTAATTGCCTTGAAACTAATGACTGGTGAAAATGTCGACTTGTCAATTGTAACAACATTTTCGTCTACATTTGGATTATGGAGTGCCGGAACTAGGGCAGAAGTTGAATTTTTTAGAAATGTCTTACGTGAAACAAATCTTGTGTTTTGGGCAACGCGCAATGACGATGTGAACCTGTATGATTTACAGAAATCGGAGAATAAACAATATCCGGATTTAGTGCCTTTTTTAACAAATGAGAATGTGGAAAATTTAATTTTATTAGGGGCTTTAGATGAAGGAAATCTTGTAACATCAAAACCCTATGGCTCGGAAATAATTAAGTCTCACTTTATCGGATATGACGGTTGGAATCTATTTTTATCGGAAATTTATAACTTCGGCACTTCGTTTTCAACCCCAAAGCTAGCTGCTTCGACTTTGGCGAAGGCCGTTGAATGTGAGCTGAATCCCTTAGATATAATAAGAAGAATTAGGAAGCAAAATAAAACGGAACAGAATGTTTTAGTGGTTGACCGATCAATGCTTGCCGCTTTCCCTTGTCAAAAACAATGACATTCAAAATCCAAAGTATATAAAACATTAAAGACGTATGGGGGGGAGTGTCACCTCAAGGATAGAGAATGTATCTGATTTTACAAACGGAAATTGCAGAGTGCGGACTTGCTTGCTTGGGTATGGTCGCAAATCACTACGGTTATATTTCTGACTTGTCGACACTTCGTCAAAAGTTTCAGATTTCATCCCAAGGAAGTAATCTCAAGCAGTTGATGGATATCGGCGCAAAGCTGGAGATGACAGGCAGAGCGTTGCAGTTGGAGGTTGATGAAATCAATCAACTGCAATTGCCTTGTATTTTGCATTGGGACATGAATCACTTTGTGGTTCTTAAATCTGTATCCAGGAAGAAGATAGTCATTCTTGACCCAGCCCTGGGTGAGCGTCATTACGGGATAGTCGAGTTTTCAGAACATTTTACTGGTATTGCACTCGAGTTAACGCCAACGTCAAAATTCGAAAAAAAGGAAGTTGTGCAAAAGCTAACGCTGTCTAATTTTTGGCAGCGTATTATCGGGCTTAAGCGCAGTATCGTCTCAATTGTGGCTTTGTCGTTTCTGTTGCAGCTATTCGCCGTTGTTTCACCTTTTTTTATGCAGATGGTGGTTGATGATGTCTTATTGCGAAATGATGACAGTCTGCTGATGGTGCTGGCTCTTGGCTTTGGGTTGCTCATGCTCGTGCAAACTGGGACCAACACATTACGCAGTTTCGTGATTCTGCATTTGTCGACTAAGCTAAACTACCAGATGGCAGCGAACTTATTTCGACACCTTATTCGATTACCGCTGGACTATTTTGAAAAGAGGCACATTGGAGATGTGGTTTCCCGGTTTGGCTCATTGCAACATGTTAAAGATTTACTGACGACTGGACTGGTCAGTTCTATTGTCGATGGCGTCATGGCTGTGGTGACGCTGTCCGCCATGTTCATTTATTCTGTCAAAGTGACAGTGGTCGTTTTGGTCATCGTCGCTTTGTATACTTTTCTTCGGTTTGCCCTATACCGCCCATTTCGACAGTTATCCGAAGAAAGTATCGTCGCCAGTGCGAAAGAGGATTCCAATTTCATGGAAACCATGCGCGCTATTCAAACAGTTAAGCTGTTTCAACGCGAAAATGATCGTCAGAACCTGTGGCAAAACCGATACACCGAAGCCCTGAATACGGAAGTAAAGCTGGCGAAATGGGGTATTGGCTACGATGTGGCCAGTGGACTGCTCTTTGGTCTCGAAAATATCTTGGTGATCTATCTCTTGGCGTCAGCTGTCATGGGTAATCTTATGTCGCTGGGTATGCTTTATGCCTTTATGAGTTACAAGAACCAGTTTGTATCTCGCATGGATGGGCTGATCGATATGCTGATTGAATACAAAATGGTTGGTCTGCACTTGGATCGCCTAGCCGATATTGCTTTCACAGAAGCGGAAGATGTCGACCGTCATACCGCCAATATACAGCACTTGCCCGACATGAAAGGGCGTATTGAGGCAAAAAACTTAACCTTTAGTTACTCCGAGACGGAAGATCCTGTTTTTGAAAACATCAGTTTCAGCATTCCTGCAGGGCAGTCGGCCGCTATTGTTGGGCCCAGTGGTTGTGGGAAAACGACCTTACTTAAAGTCATGATGGGCTTATTGAAACCAACAAGAGGGCAGATACTGATCGATGGGATTGATATTGCTAAACGGGATGATTATCGGACACGCATTGCGGCGGTCATGCAGGACGATCAATTGCTGTCGGGGTCAGTAGCCGAAAACATTGCTTGTTTTGACCCGAAACTGAATTTCAAACGCATTGAGTTTTGCGCCAAATTGGCGTCAGTTCACGAAGAAGTTCAAAAATTCGGTATGCAATATAATACGCTTGTCGGCGACATGGGAACCTCGTTAAGTGGCGGTCAGAAACAACGGGTCATTCTGGCCAGGGCTCTATACCGCAACCCGAAACTCTTATTTCTTGATGAAGCGACCAGTCACCTCGATGTGCGCAATGAATCTTTGGTAAATCAGAATATCAAACGCTTGCGACTGACCAGGGTGATCGTCGCCCACCGGCCCGAAACCATAAAGAGTGCCGACGTTGTGATTAATCTTGCCAAACTGAACGCCACCAAGGATTTGGTCGCGTAAGTTTCAAAAGGAATAACATGAAGGTACTTAGGTTTGTTGTCGCGACCGTTGTTATGGTTATGGCGTTCTTTGGTTTGAATGCGCTGAGTTCATTAGCAGAATGGCAGGATATTTTCCTGACCGGCGTTATTGTTTATGTCTGGGTATTTGTATTGGTCGGTCAATCAAGTGATTTTTCGACATTGCGCAAATTACCCATCTCGTTCACAACGCTACCCATGGTACTTTTGCTGATCATTATCGGGCTGGCATCAATCACCTTTCAGACTGAGTTTTTACATTGGCATTGGCTGGAAGACGAAACAATTTACTCGGGGTATCAACACCCTGCCTATTTTTTATCGGACCTCATTGCGGCTGCGATGCTTGCGCCGTTTGTTGAAGAAGTTTTTTTCCGTCGCTGGATGTTTGGCACGTTGAGGAAAAAGCTGAATCAAACAATTAGCGTTGTCTTAGTCGCAGTGGTTTTCGCTTTGTTGCATGGGGATGTGTTTGGCGCGTTTACATTTTCTATCGTCATGAGTGTTTTATATTTACGCACCCGATCACTAGCGTTGCCGATGGTGTTGCATGCACTGCATAACGGTCTTTTGATTTTGTTCCAACTGTGTTTGGATTTCGATCTGATCGCCGATCTTGAACCCGCTATAACTCGGTGGGCTGTTGATTATCCTGTATTTTTATTTTGCGTTTGGCTAACTGCTATTGCGGCTCTATGGCATTTGGTTATAAAGCATTCTCCTGTATCCACCTCCGTCTGTGAGAATTCCGAAGCGCAAGGCGAATCTGCGTTGGTGGAGTGTCCGAAAACTGCTTGATCTTGCACCATTTAATGGAAACCGATTTTTTAACCCAACTACTTTTTTAGCGAAAAGGAAACTTCATGCAAAAACTTTTAATTGCATCTGCGGTGTCGTTAGCGATGCTCACCAGCTGCAGCCTATTTAGTTCACAAGATACGGTGACAACAGATTTTGAGGCCGAGCAAGATTGGCAAGCGGTGCCCGATCCGCTTGTCACTCAAGGAACTCTGACCAATGGACTGAAGTGGACTATTAAAACTCTGCCAGACAATGGGGCGCGCGACCGCGTGGAATTACGCCTACGGATTCGTTCAGGATCCTTACAGGAAACCGATTCGCAGTTGGGACTGGCCCACTTCGTCGAGCATATGGCATTCAATGGCACAGAACGCTTCCCCAAACACGACATCGTTGAATTTTTTGAGGCCGCTGGAATGTCTTTCGGGGGCGATATCAACGCCTATACGTCCTTTGATGAAACGGTCTATCAGTTGACGATTCCGGCTGATCAGCCTGGGTTGATCGATACTGCATTTAACGTTTTATATGACTGGGCAACGGCGGTTAGTTTTTCACCTGACGAAGTTGCAAAGGAAGCGCCAGTTGTCATAGAGGAGTGGCGATCAAGTTACGGTACCGAAGAGCAATCTTGGCAGCAAGAGTACAAAGACTTGTACCAGGGGACACGTATTTTGAACCGCTTACCGATTGGCGACCCGGATATTGTGGCGAACGCCACAGCAGCGCAGCTGAAGGATTACTACCAAACCTGGTATCGGCCGAATAATACGGATGTTGTTGTCGTGTATCCGGAAGGTACTTTTGATGCTGAAAAGAAAATTGCATCGGTTTTCTCAAGCTGGACTTCGGAACCGACGGCAGAAGAAACGTTTGATGTGGGTTCAGTGGATATTCAGGGGGCTCGCTTTAAGGCGGTCACCGACAGCAGCGTTACGGATCAACAATGGCAATTGTATTTTCCCGTACAAGACTTTGGCTCCGATACACCGTTGAGTCGTGAAGTGGACTATCTGGATCAGGTATACACCACCGTTCTGGAAGCCCGCTTGCAGCGCCTCGGAGAATCCTCTGATGCTGTCATTATTGACGCCGTCGCGCAAACCGGAAGTTTTTATGAAGGTTCCAAGCATCTGGATATCTGGGCAACGGTTTATGAAGAAGCAGAAGACGAAGCATTGGCGGCATTGACTACCGAGTTAAAGCGAATGGCAACCTACGGCATTACCGAGCGTGAGTACGACATTGCCAAACAAAAAATGTTGGCAGAGTACGATAATATAGCCAGTTGGTTGGAGGGTGCGCCAGCGAGCGAACATATGGATTATCTGATGTACTTTGTCAGTGACGAACTACCGATGGAAGATATTCAGGCAGCCTTGGCCGAAGCTGAAACGATGGTCTCTGTTATTTCACTGGATAAAGTAAACCAGTATATTGCGCACACCATTTCGTCTGAACACGTTGCTGGATATTTTTATCATCCTAAAGCAATGACCCCATCCTCGGCGCAGTGGAATAAGGTATACGACAAGGCCTGGTCCAGCAAAGTCAGCGCTCCGGTGGATCGCGCTGTTCAAACGTCAGTTAGCACTGATGATTTTTCTGGAGAAATAGCCCAAACCATTGATTTGCAGGCTGATGAAGGCATCTATATTTGGGTACTCGAAAACGGAATGCCCGTGGTTCTGAAATCGTCTAACCTCGAACCAGGATCCGTGACGCTGCAAACACTGGTGTTGGGCGGTACGCGCCAATTGGACGATGAATTGATTGCTGCGGCTGAACAGTGGCGGGAAGCCCGAGTTCGTTCTGGCTTTGCCGGTGTCAGCGGACAGGATTTCTTCGACAGTTTGGAAATAGATGGCATAGGCTATAGCCCGTTTTTGCAAGAAGGGCTCAGTGGCGTGGAAGTCTCCGGTCCTGTCGAGCAATTATCGCGATTACTGTCGTTGACCACAGCCACCTTCACCGATACGCACTTTGATGATGCGATGATCGAGATGACGTTGAACAGTTCAGCTGAACAGGCGGCTCAATATGTGACGACACCGGACTATCGTTTTATGAGTGAATATCTGGCGGCGGTTTATGGTGATGAAGATCCTCGTTACCAGTACTTTGACCAGGACGACATTGCCGGCATCGGTAAAGAGCAACTACTCGCTGTGCAAGAGTCTTTTCTGAACGATAACCAAGGCCTGTTAATGGCTATCGTGGGTGATGTGACGCCAGAACAAGTCGCGCCATTGTTGGAGGCATATCTGGCCGGGATGCCATTGGCAGAGCCGGTTGAAAGCTATTCGCTCGGCCCGGTAACCACAGAACCTAAAATCGTGCGCGTGGAAGGTCAAGCGGAAGAAAAAACGGATATCCGCTATGTATTTGCGCAGACAGACCTGCCGGTAACCCCGGAGCGTTTTGTGGTTTCTCAGGTAATGGTGGAAGCGCTTGATAAACGTCTACACAACGCCATTCGTGAAGAGTCGGGATTAACCTACGGCACTGAAGTTTTTCAACGCCCCCAATTTTTTTACGATCAGCAATGGTTATTGCATGTACGCATGAGTACGGATCCGGCTCGTGAAGCTGAAGCATTAGAGGCGTTGGATGAAACGTTTCAACAGGTCTTGGACCAACCTTTCAGTGAGACCGAAATTTCCGAAGCGAACCATCGTGTGTTGGAACAGTATAAACAGGGCACGTCTACCAATGGCGGCTTGTTGAATGCGCTGACCGACATGATGTTGATCGGAGCCGATTTGACTGATTACAACAACTATGAAGACCGGTTGGCACAGGTAAATTCTGCCGCTGTGAATGACATGGCGGCGCAGCTGTTGGTGGGCAAGAAGGTTGTGGCTATTCACCATCCGTAATGGATTCTAACAATGCACCCCGGAAGGGGTGCGCAGCTTTGTTATAAGTGATCGCCGATTAA
Source organism: Reinekea sp. (assembly GCA_050293765.1). Lineage (GTDB taxonomy): Bacteria > Pseudomonadota > Gammaproteobacteria > Pseudomonadales > Natronospirillaceae > Reinekea. The sequence continues at coordinate 45,419 of JBNKNI010000001.1, read as the reverse complement.
TGCGCTACTATGATTTTTTAAAGTAGCCAAATTAAGGTGTGAAAAAAACGGTGCTGTTGGGCACCGTTTTTTTTATTCCCGCCAGACTTGCTGGTCGAATGAAAAGTCGAATAGCGTGCCATCGTTTAGGCTCAGGTCAATATCAAACCAAAGTATTTCTCGGTTCAGTATAGTGAAAGTACCAATATAGTAGATTGCATCGCCTTCACGGATTTCCTGAAGTTTTATGTCTGACCGCTGCCCAAGCAATGTACGTTGTAACGCAGATACTTGTGCGGCAGTCGGTGTGCCATACCCATCGTCTGTTTTTTTTAAGATAGACAGATTAATGAACGCCCGCTTACCGGAACGTACTATGTCATAGGTTTCTGCAACCGCGGGTGGAATCTCCGTGGTATTCAATACAATGTAGTGCAATTCGTAGTCGCCGAAGTCGACTTTCTGCTCGGCCTGACTGAAAGTACTAACGATCAGCAAGGTGCAAGCAGTAATGGCGCGTATTAAAGTCATATCAATCCTGTTTTTCCAAATGGTACAGAGCAATTTCACCAAGAATATTGGGCATTAATCGGACGGCCCAGCTTTCCACGTGATCATTATCGACTACGGTGCGCTGAAGAATTTGGATGCCCTGTTGCTGGCATTGAACTTCGAAATCTTTGAAGGTAATCAAACGAATATTCGGGGTGTCATACCAACGGAAGGGAAGAGCGCTGGTCACCGGCATGCGGCCACGAAATCCGAGATAAAACCGGGTGGTCCAATGACCGAAATTAGGGAAAGTGATGATTGCCCGTTTGCCGATACGGAGAATTTCATTTAACAGCTGATCCGGTTTCTGCGTTTGCTGCAATGATTGAGTCATGATCACGGTGTCGAAACTTTTGTCGTCGATGTAGTCCAAGCTTTCGTTCAAATTCTGGTGAATGACTTCAACACCTTTACTGACGCAGCTCAGAATCTTCTGCGTATCGATTTCCATGCCGTATCCGGTCACTTTTTTCTCGCGTTGTAAATGAGCGAGTAATTCGCCATCACCGCAACCGAGGTCGAGTACCCGTTCGCCCTGCTGTATCCATTGAGTAATGAATTGTAGATCACCGCGCATGATGGGCCTCCTGGTTGAGGAAGTGCGTCAGAATGCTGAAATACTCCGGAATAGGAAACAGAAAAGCATCGTGCCCTTGCGGCGCGTCGATTTCCAGATACGATACCGGTTTTTGGGAACGCACCAGCGCGTCCACTATTTCTTTGCTGCGCTCTGGTGAAAAACGCCAATCGGTGGAAAAAGACACCACCAGAAACTTGCACTGCGTCTGGCTCAGGCATTTGCTGAGATCATGATCGAAATCTGCCGCCGGGTCGTAGTAGTCCAACGCTTTGGTCATCAACAGGTAGGTATTAGCATCGAAAGTATCTGAGAACTGTTCACCCTGGTAACGCAGATAACTCTCGACTTCAAAGTCGATATCGTAATTAAAATTCAACTTGCCGGTTTTCAAATCCCGGCCAAACTTTTCGCGCATACTGTCATCACTCAAATAGGTGATGTGCCCCAGCATCCGGGCGAGTGCCAGCCCTTTGCGCGGAATGGTGTTGTGTTTGTAGTAATAGCCTTGATGAAATTCCGGGTCGCTGGTAATGGACTGCCGGGCGACTTCGTTAAAAGCGATGTTTTGTGCAGAGAGTTTAGGCGCTGCAGCGATAATGACACAGCGTTGTAATCGATCTGGGTAGTCAATTGACCACCGCAATGCCTGCATCCCTCCCAGAGAGCCACCCACAACGGCGTGCCAGGTTTCAATGCCAAGTTGGTCGGCCAAACGAGCCTGGCTTTTAACCCAATCGCGCACGGCCATAATGGGGAAGTCGGGCCCATACGGCTCGCCGGTTTCCGGGTCAATACTGGTAGGGCCGGTGGAGCCATGACAGCCCCCTAAATTGTTGAGCGAAACAACGAAGTATTTTGATGTGTCGATTGGTTTGCCGGGACCGATGCAGGCCTCCCACCAGCCGGGTTTGCGATCATCTTCGCTATGATAACCCGCTGCATGGTGATTGCCGCTGAGTGCGTGGCAGATCAAAATGGCATTACTGCGCGTATCGTTCAGTGTGCCATAGGTTTCATAAATGAGTTGGTAACTGTTGAGCGTTCGTCCGCTGCGTAATGGCAGTGGCTCGTCAAATTGGGCGATGTTAGGCTCCACAAGCCCGACACTGTCCGCCGGTATTTCCCTGGGCATTGAGTTAACTCTTTATGGGTTAAGGGCGACCAATGGTGCATTGGTCGCACAGACTGACATTACAATCCGATGAAAAAGCCGTAACTTCGTGAGTAACCCACGAAATTGGCGACACCTTCAATGAGGATGACGTCTTTAATAATAATTATCACAAAAAATGCAATCAGAAATGACAGGTCCAGCATGCCAACCTGTAGATTCAATCGTCGAAATGGACCAACGAAGGGTTCAATCATTTTCGCGATGAAGGCAATGAAGGGGTTGTATTGGCCCATCAGGATAAAACTGGAAACACCAACAATAATCATCGACCACTGAATAACTGTGAGTATCAATGCGGCGACCGCAATGATGCCCCAGATGAGAATCTGTGGCAGGTATTGCGCGGGATTAATGCCACTGACAAAAAACATCAACACGCCCAGAATAATCTGGCCTAGCAGCATCGCGATAATAGAGGCGGTATCAAACCCGGCAATCGATGGAATAACGCGCCGTAACGGTTTAACAAAAGGATCAGTAATTTTTATAACCGTCTGCGCCAAAGGGTTATAGAAGTCTGCCCGGGCCATTTGCGCCAGAAATCGTGCGACCATCGACACCAAAACAATACTGAAAGCGGTTTTCAGGATCATGGCTATTACAATCATGCAAACTCCTAAGGTCTTGCGCAGACCGTTTTAGTGGTTGCCAATCAGGCTGAAGTGGTTGTTTCAGCCCTGGCTTTATCTGGTTGTGTTGTGTTAACGACTTTTAAACTTAGTCTGCCAAATCTTTGGACAGCTCGATTGAACGATCAAAACAGGCTTTCATGGCTTTTTCAACCATCCCATCGATGTTGTCTGCATTGAAACTGCGAATCGCCCGTTCGGTAGTGCCGTTGGGAGAGCACACATTCTGACACATCTGCTCAACCGATTCGCCGGTCTGCATAATCATTTTTGCCGCGCCCAACATGGTCTGGCCGATTAACGTTCGCGCTTGCGCCTCGTTGAGACCCTGAGTGAGTGCAGCCTTGGTCATGGCTTCGGCAAAGCGGAAAAAGTAGGCTGGGGCGCTGCCTGCCGCAGCGGTTACCGAATGCAACATGGCTTCGTCTTCTACCCAAATAAACTCGCCAATGCTGGCAAAAACCGATTCTGCAAAGGTTTTTTGAGCGTCTGTCACCAGACTATTGGCGTATAAACCGGTTGCGCCGGACAAGACCAGTGCCGGTGTATTCGGCATGGTGCGGATAATAGCCAGCCCGCCGCCCAGCCAGCCATTGATGCTGGTTTCAGGAATGGCGGCGACGACACTTAACAGTAAGGGGTGGTGCACTTGCGTGGTTTCCGCCAACGGCTGCAATACCTGTTTCAATACCTGTGGTTTTACCGCCAATACGATGGCTTCGGCATTGGCGAACAGTTCCTCAGCCTCTGTGGTCGTGGCGCAACCCTGGTTGGCAAAAACTTCGAGTTTGTCTGTGTTGTTGTCACAAATGAGGAGCTGATTGGTATCAAAACCACTTTGGATTAACCCGTTAATAATGGCGCCGGCCATGTTGCCTGCGCCCAGAAATCCGAGAGTTTTCATATCAGGCGTTACTCCTCTGCGTTGTTTGGTTAGGGGTTCGGCTACCGAAAATATCGCTGCCGATGCGCACCATGGTGGCACCGCAGGCAATGGCAAGCGGGAAGTCACCGCTCATACCCATGGACAGTTCAGTGCAATCCGAATGCTGTTTAATAAGGGTGCTTTGCAGGTTTTTCAATTCCATAAACTGCTGGCGTAAGGTTTCTTCGCTGAGGTCGTTTGCGGTGATGGTCATCAGGCCACGAAGCTTCAGATTAGGCAGCAGGGCTACCTTGTCAGCCAGCGCCATGACCTGTGACGGTAATACACCGGCCTTGGCGGGATCGTGACTGATATTCACCTGTATCAGCACGTTAAGTGCAGGCCGGTCTGGCGGACGTTGATCGCTTAATCGTTGGGCAATTTTCATACGGTCTACGGTATGGACCCAGTCGAAGTGTTCGGCAATCGGGCGGGTTTTATTGGATTGCAAAGGACCGATAAAGTGCCATTGCGCGTCCAGGAACGGTGCTTGTTGACGCTTTTCCACCGCTTCCTGGGCGTAATTTTCGGCAAAATGACGCTGCCCGGCCTCATAAGCTTCGATCAGGTCGGTCAGTGGCTTGGTTTTACTGACCGCCAGTAACGTCACCTCGGATTCTGGGCGGTTGGCATGACTGCAAGCATCCCGGATGCGCTGTTGTACGTCTCGTATTCGTGAAGTAACCTGCATTTCTTTCATTGAATTGCTCTATTTTCTTATGTCGGATGTTAGCTAACAGATTGGCTGTGCTAAGCTGACTGGATTCCACATAGTATCAAATTCGATAGTATAGATAGCAATAACATTCGATTTCGGAGTCGTGAATGGACATTACTGAATTACTCGCCTTCAGTGCAAAACAGAACGCGTCAGACTTACATTTGTCAGCAGGCTTACCCCCCATGATTCGTGTTGACGGTGATGTGCGCCGTATTAATTTGCCGCCGATGTCTCATAAAGAAGTGCACGCATTGATTTACGACATCATGAATGACAAGCAGCGCAAAGACTTTGAAGAGTTTTGGGAAACAGACTTCTCTTTCGAAGTTCCCGGCGTTGCCCGCTTCCGTGTGAACGCCTTTACTCAGAACCGCGGCTCAGGCGCTGTATTCCGAACGATTCCGTCGAAAGTGTTGACCATGGAAGATCTCGGTATGGGGCAGGTGTTCAAAGATATTTCTGATACCGCCCGGGGTATTTGTCTGGTCACCGGACCAACGGGATCCGGTAAATCCACAACACTCGCCGCGATGATCAACTATATCAATGAAACCAAATACGAACATATATTGACCATTGAGGACCCCATCGAGTTTGTTCACGAATCCAAAAAGTGTCTGGTCAACCAGCGGGAAGTGCACCGCGATACGCTGGGTTTCAGCGAAGCGCTGCGTTCCGCGTTGCGGGAAGACCCGGACATTATTCTGGTTGGCGAGATGCGTGACCTGGAAACCATTCGTTTAGCCTTAGAGGCAGCAGAAACCGGGCATATGGTGTTTGGAACCTTGCATACTCAGTCCGCTGCGAAAACCATTGACCGAATTGTCGACGTGTTCCCCGCGCAGGAAAAATCCATGGTTCGTTCCATGCTCTCGGAATCGTTGATGGCGGTTATTTCGCAAACCCTGCTTAAGAAAAACGGTGGTGGCCGGGTGGCAGCGCATGAAATAATGATCGGTACGCCAGCAATTCGAAACCTGATCCGCGAAGATAAGGTGGCACAAATGTATTCTGCCATCCAGACCGGTGCCCAATATGGAATGCAAACGCTGGATCAGGCGCTGCAGAATCTGGTGCAGCGCGGCACCATCAGCCGTGAAGTTGCCCGTGAAAAGGCCAAACAACCGGACAGTTTCTGATTCTGTCCTGAAACCAGCTGCTGCGCAGGCCGCAGGCTGGTTTCATTGAAATATGTACGATAAGAATAAGTCATAGGAAACCCGATGGAATTCGATAAACTTCTACGCTTGATGGTCGAAAAAGGTGCGTCAGACCTTTTTGTTACCGCTGGCGTTCCGCCCAGTATGAAGGTCAATGGACAGGTTGTTCCTGTAACCAAAAACCCACTCAGTCCGGAAAAAACACGTGAATTGGTGTTGTCAGTCATGACTGATAAGCAGCGCGTCGAGTTTCACGATACTCAGGAATGTAACTTTGCTGTTTCTGCGCGCGGTATCGGTCGATTCCGTTGCAGTGCCTTCCACCAGAGGAATCTGGCGGGCATGGTGCTGCGTCGTATCGAAACCCGGATTCCGCGTGTCGAAGAACTGGGTTTGCCGGACGTGATCAAACGGCTGGCCATGACCAAGCGTGGCTTGGTGATCTTTGTGGGGGCGACCGGTACCGGTAAGTCCACCAGTCTGGCCGCTATGATTGGTCACCGTAACCGCAATTCAAAAGGTCATATCATATCCATTGAGGATCCGATCGAATTCATCCATCAGCACGAAGGCTCGATCATTACCCAGCGCGAAGTGGGTATCGACACCGACAGCTTTGAAGTTGCCCTGAAAAACACCCTGCGTCAGGCACCCGATGTCATCATGATTGGTGAGGTTCGGACTCGGGAAACCATGGAATACGCCATGGCGTTTGCCGAAACCGGTCACCTGTGTCTGGCGACACTGCACGCCAACAACGCCAACCAGGCGTTGGACCGCATCATGCACTTCTTTCCACATGAACGTCAGCGTCAGTTGTGGATGGATTTATCCTTGAACCTGAAAGGTATTGTCGCCCAGCAGCTGGTGCCGACTCCTGACGGCAAAGGGCGTAAAGCGGTGATTGAAGTTCTGTTGAACACGCCGTTGGTGGCAGATCACATCCGTAAAGGGGATGTGCATTTGTTGAAAGACCTGATGTCGAAATCCACCGAGCAGGGGATGCAGACATTCGATCAAGCGCTGTTCAAAGCGTACAGTAAAGGTGAGATTACGTACGAAGATGCGTTGGCACACGCCGACTCCGAAAACGATTTGCGCCTGATGATCAAATTGGATCAGGAAACAGACCCAATGCATTTAAGTGGTCAGGCCGCCAAACTGAGTATTCAGGATTCAGGCGATTATTGACGGTTGGTTATCACCGCCCTATTACCCTCGCAGAGTCCGTTGACCGGGAGGATAGTCCATGGCCTATGATGAAGGATTGGCTGAGCGTATCCGGAATGCGTTACCGGACATAGACGGTCTCGCAGAGAAGAAAATGTTTGGCGGGTTGGCATTTATGGTCCGCGGCAACATGTGCGTGGGCATCGTAAAGGATCAATTGATGGCCAGAGTCGGGCCTGAGCAATACCCTCAGGCCCTGCAACAGCCTGGTGCGCGGGAAATGGACTTCACCGGCAGGGTGATGAAAGGCATGGTGTTTGTGGATGCACAACACATCTCAGAAGATGATCAGCTACAGTATTGGTGCGATCTCTGCCTCGGCTTTGTGGCCGGGTTACCCGGTAAATAACCATGAGTGAACCTCGCCATTATATTGAAAGCCCCTGTATCCGTCATTGCACATTAAATGATCAGGATACCTGTGTAGGCTGTGGGCGATCGTTGGAAGAAATCAAACGATGGTCCACGGTCTCCTGTGACGAACAGGTGGATATTCTGGCTCGGGCCAAAGAGCGTCTTATTCAGATGCGGACGCATCCAGACGTTTAAGCAAAGACTGTTTGCGGTCCATTAAACGGACGTTATCAGGGTACTCTTGCAAGGCTGACTCGATGACCTTAAGCGCTGAGCGATCGTCTGCCACCGACTCAAAAATATCTGCCTTTTCAAGAATCGATTCAATTTGGGTTTTATGAACCCGGCCGCGTGCTCGCGCATCCACCATCTTCAAGTAGAAAATCAGTACGATTGTCAGCATCACCATGCCAATGGCACCAAAGCCCATAGCACTGCCATCTATTGCGAAACATTCACTAATGATAGCTCACAACAGAGACTTATTGCTGCAAGTCAAACGGTCACCGGCTTTTAATGCGCCGGTACCACAATAGCGCTACTGTATTCAGGAAAACAACAATAACGACGCGTGCTGATCAGGCCGGTGGATCTTGCGGTTAAAAGGTTACAGGTACCGACAGCGCAAGGAGATTACGCATGGAATTTGACTATATTGTTGTCGGTGGTGGCTCTGCAGGCGCTGTCATGGCCAGCCGCTTATCCGAAGATCCCAATGTCACCGTAGCTTTATTGGAATATGGTGTGAAAGACCGCTCACCCGCAATTCATACGCCCTTTGGGTTGATTGCCACCGTTCCTACGCCCTACCTGAATTATGCCTATAAAACCGTACCACAACCGGGCTTATTGAACCGTCGGGGTTACCAGCCCCGAGGCAAAACATTGGGCGGATCCAGCGCGATTAATGCCATGGTATATGTGCGCGGCCATGCTCAAGATTATGACGATTGGGCGGCACTGGGCAATGACGGCTGGTCTTGGCAGGACGTTTTGCCTTACTTCTTAAAATCGGAACGCAACGAGCGCATTCATAATGAACTGCATGGTCAGGAAGGGCCATTGAACGTGGCAGAACTCGTCAGCCCGGCAGGTGCCCGAACCGCCTTCGTTAACGGCGCGCGTGAAGCCGGTTTTAAAATTAATACCGATTTTAATGGACCGGATCAGGAAGGGGTTGGCATCTATCAGGTGACGCAGGTGAATGGCCATCGATGCAGCAGTGCGAAAGCCTATTTAACGCTTGCTGAAGGCCGCTCTAACCTGGCGGTCTTCACCAAAACCAAGGCATTGCGATTGGTCTTGCGCGGTAAGGCCTGCGTCGGCGTGGATACCATCATGAACGGTAAACGACAAACCTTCCATTGCCGTCGTGAAGTGATCGTCTGTGCTGGTGCGTTTAATTCGCCGCAACTGTTGCTGTTGTCCGGCATCGGACCGGAACAGCAGCTTCGCGATAATCACATTCCCGTTTCTCATGTCTTGCCGGGTGTCGGTGAGAACTTGCGGGATCACCCGGATTTCGTTGCAACCTATCGGTCGGTTTTGCGGGACGTTCTAGGCCCGTCACCCGTGGGTGTCTGGCAATTGCTCAGAGACGCCTGGCAATTCTCAAAAGGCAATTATGCAAATTTGATGAATACCAACGGCGCCGAAGCCGGTGGTTTTTTAAAAACGGATCCAGAGCTTCAGCGACCGGACATACAGCTGCATTTTGTCATCGCCATATTACGTGACCATGCCCGCAAGGTGTCACCGTTTCATGGTGTCAGCTGCCATACCTGTATTTTGCGGCCAAAAAGCAAGGGCTGGGTGCGGCTGGCGTCGAACAACCCGTTGGATGCGCCATTGATCAATCCGAATTTTTTAGCAGAAGAAGAGGATGTCCAGCGGTTGTTGAAAGGTATTCGTCTATCCCAGAAAATTATGGAATCACGGGCAATGGCCAAGTATGCGCACAAGGAAACGCATCCGGTCATGCATTTACCGGATGATGAGTTAATAACCGAGATACGGCGTCGAACCGACACGGTGTATCACCCAGTGGGTACCTGTCGCATGGGTAATGATGTGATGGCGGTCGTGGATTCTCAGTTGCGTGTGCGCGGATTGCACGGTCTGCGAGTTGTGGATGCCTCAGTGATGCCAACGTTGATTGGTGGAAACACCAACGCACCCACCATCATGATTGCGGAAAAAGCAGCCGATATGGTGAAAGCGACCAGTTACGAACAGCGCTTAGTCATATAGCTCAAGTGATTTTGCTCAATTGGCTAATTTGATTGGTATCGCCGCGGGAAAGCCCCCGAGTTGTGGGCTTTCCGTGGTTGGCACAGTTCCTGAATTGGGTTTGATATCAAGAATGTTCAGGAGAATGTTATGTATCACGAATCGTATCAGGACAGACACTATCGGTTGCGCTACCGTCGCCGATCCAGCAGTGCGGTGGGTGCTGTTATTCGTTTCATCGTATTTATCATGGTTGGCATTGCCGTAATTGCTGGTGGTTTATGGCTGGTGGGTGCGACGATTGGATTAGTTGTCGGACTGTTCGCGCTGGCTATTGGGTTAGCCCCGGTACTGTTTGTCGGCTGGTTAGTTTGGCTGATCATCAGGGCCATTCTATTTTAACCGTTTTCGAACCGGACACCCTTTTACGAGTGTCCGAGATCGCTTAAAAGCAGTATTTGACGTCCCATTGTTGATTTTGGAAAGTAAAAAAGACGTTCTCTGCCACATTCACCGACAGGCTGGCCTTGAACCGAAACCCCGAGGTGTCGATGGTGAATTGTGTTTCGTCGCGGGCTGCAATTTTGCCGGCGACAAACGGCGCCGGCCAAACCGGAGAATAACGTTCCTCCACGGCTAACGTCATGGGAATAATGCCATTGAGGTCGGCCTCTGCCGATTTGTTGACCATATTCATCAATCGACTCAGAGGTAATTCCAGCTCTACATCGTTAGACGAAATTTGTTGTTCTGAGGTGTAAGGTTGATTTCCGCAATATCCCGTCACCACTAGATAACGTTTATCGGATTGCGTTTCGCGCAACTCGAGCCGCAAAACATCGTCTTTAAAAAAAGAGCGGCCTTCGAACTGATCCCGACCACGTAATACGACCGGTGTCATTGTCGGAAGATCAATACGGCCAATCTGCTCGATCGTCAGATTGCGAATAGGAATACCGTTCTGCAGTCGAAATCCATATCGACCTTTTTTCTGTGCTTTGAGCAACGGTTCAAACCGACCATCGGCCAATTCAGCTTCTATTCGATTTGTATCCGATGTAACGGCCTGGTGCCAAATACCCCGGGATAAAAAAAGGTCCATCGACGTGCTACGACTGCTTTGAGTAACATTTACCTTCGCTTCCAACTTATCCGGTTCAACATTGTTGATATCAATACTTGAGCACCCGGACAGGATGACGACAGGTATAAGGAAAAATGGTGTTAAATATCGATACATGACAAATCCATTCCATAACTATTTTAAAAAACATTTTTTACTTGAAAGCCTACGGTACGAACTGTGACAGCTTATTTGGAATGACGAAAGAGATAAAAGTAATTCCATGTGTCATTGCTGAAAACTTGATGTCTTTTGCCATCTAACTCTGCACGAAAAGGACAAACCTGTTTGATCTGACGGGTTCGCTTGGACAGCTTAAGTGACAGAATAGTTAGCATGAAAAGCAGTTGAAGATAGGTCAAAAAAACAAAGGACGATATGACATTTGCTATTTAACGTTGCGGTATTGCGTACGTAGATTAGCTGCTAAAGCAGACCTCGCTCTACCATTGTTAAATTGTCTGTCGTCATGCTTTTTCGTTTTAAAGACCATCTCAAGAGAAGCTGTGGAGTTGCTAAACTATGAGTATTACTACAGGTCTTCAATTTGCTGAATTGAATTCGAACATATGACGATAAACAATGTTCGAAAAAAATCCAAAACTGCAGTATAGGGTCGAAATAAGTGAATCAATTTATAATACAGGGTGAAAATAACGCGCCAACATTTGTGTTTGCCCACGGTGCCGGTGCGGCGATGGACTGCGCGTTCATGAATTTTGTGGCCGACGGATTAGTTAAGCGCGGCGTTCGCGTAATTCGATTTGAATTCCCGTACATGCAGCAGCAACGACTCACCGGTAAGCGTCGCCCTCCCGATAGACAGCCAAAACTGTTGGAACATTTTCGGTGGGTACTGGACGAGTTGAATATCAAGAACCCCGTCATTGGTGGTAAGTCCATGGGCGGTCGCATGGCGACTTTGTTGGCAACAGAACTGGATGTTCCCGGAGTCATTGTACTGGGTTACCCCTTCCACGCTTTGGGTAAGCCTGAAAAGGTGCGCACTGATCACTTTTGCCAATTAAGGGCTCCCGTTTTAATATGTCAGGGCGAACGGGATTCCATGGGTTCGAAAGAAGAGATTGGCCAGTATCGATTGCCCGCCGGTGTTCATATCGAGTGGTTTGCCGATGGTGATCATGATCTGAAACCACGTAAAGTCAGTGGTTATGAACATGAATCTCATCTCATCACTGCACTTGATAAAGTGAGCCAATTTATTCATGAGGTTACTACCGAAAAAACACGTATTACAGCGTGATTGGTTAGTCCACGTATTTGCGGTCTCTTCCATTGCATTTCCACTTGTTTTTCTTTTCAGCGACTCGCCAGCAAACCGCTGGCATCTCGCGATACTCTTCCCCTTATTCATTTTGCAGTGGTATCACGGTTTTTGGCAGAATGAAAAGCACGTACCAGGGCATTTTCTTTTTTTAACGCTCCTTGCCTCATGGGCGTTAACGTTGCATTGGTCCGGTGTGTTCTGGTTTTTTTATGGTTTGGTGTTTCTGTTCAAGATGCCGAGGTTGCTGCATGCGTCGATCGCAATTGTGCTGCAGGCCATTTGGATCGCATTGCTTTCCAATTATTTAGGCTATTCAAAGACTTTCATCCTTATCTCCTGTGTCGTGACACTTTTCGGTGGGCATGTTGATTATCTTTTTTTCAAATATCTCATCTCACAGCAAAACCTGCTGATTAAGCAAGAAGAGCTTGAGTACATGGCTCGAGAGCGGGAACGAGAAAGGATTGCCCGGGATCTGCATGATGTATTAGGTCACACTCTGTCAACTATCGCGTTGAAATCCGAATTGGCCGAAAAATTATTAGCCGCCGCACATACTGAGCGAGCTATGCAGGAACTTTCTGACATTGCCGAAACCGCCCGTTCGGCTCTTGCCGACGTTAGACAAACTGTTACAGGCTATCGCTCTGGCAATCTGCGCAGTGAACTCACCATGGCCGAACATTCGTTAAAAACTGCAGGTATGATCGTCGACTTACCCGAAAAGTTGCCGTTCCGCATTAGCCGTGAACTTGAAAACTTACTGAGTTTGGTTATGCGCGAAGCGGTCACTAACGTCATTCGCCATGCGCAATCACAGCATTGCCGTATTCAGTTTTTTAATCAGGATCGCAAATGGCACCTGATCATTTCTGATGATGGAATTGGCTGGCAAGGACAGTATGGTAATGGCTTGTCAGGTATGCGTGAAAGGTTGATGCTGAACGGCGGCAGCTTGGTTATCGAGCGACAGAAACCCGGAACGAAACTCACCGCTGTTATTGAGCAAGTGCTGGAAGGAGATGTACATGCCGACAATTAATCTGATCGTCGTGGAAGATCAGGGGATGGTCAGAGGCGCGTTGTCCGCGTTGCTGTCATTACAGGGCGGTTTTAATATTGTTGCTGAATTCGCCGATGGTCAGCAAGCGTTGAACTATCTGCTGCGTCATCCAATTGATCTGGTATTGACAGATATTGAAATGCCAGGGTTAACCGGACTGGAACTGGCTGCACAGTGTCAGCAACGGTTAACCGCACCACCAAAAATCGTGTTATTGAGTACTTTCTCCCGTTCTGGCTATGTGGTCCGTGCACGCGAGTTGGGTGTTCACGGGTATTTGTTGAAGGAAGCTCCGTCAGATGACCTGGCTCGCGCGTTAAAGAAAGTCATGCGTGGGCACCAAGTCTATGACCCAGCGCTAGAGCAGGTACAGGTGAGCACGGATGACCCGCTGTCTGATCGCGAAAGACGTGTGCTGCGTTTGGCAGAACAGGGATATAGCACCGCTGAAATAGCGTCCGAAGTGTGTCGTTCGGAAGGGACCGTGCGCAACGTTTTATCTGACGTGATCAAAAAATTGGGGGCGCGAAATCGGACAGAGGCGCTGCGGACTGCCAGAGAAAATGGCTGGTTGTGATCGATTTTCAGGTTACAATAACTCATCGTCATTGTTTTTGAGGTTTCACATTGCTGCGCTATCAGATAATTCCGGTGACCGCTTTTGCGCAAAATTGTTCGCTTGTTTGGTGTGATCAAACCAAGGACGGTGTTTTGATCGATGCCGGTGGCGATGTTGAGCTGCTATTGAGTACCGTGGCGGCCAATGGCGTTAAATTGAAAGCCGTTTGGCTGACACATGGCCACTTGGATCACGCTGGAGGCGCACAGGATCTGCGTGAAAAGCTTGGGTTGCCGATCATTGGTCCGACACCTGCAGACGATTTCTGGCTGGAAGGTATTGAGCAGCAAGCGCAGATGTACGGCCTCAATGGATTGCGCAGTGTTGAGCCGGACCAATGGTTGCAAGAAGGTCAGGAACTGACGTTGGGTCAGGAAACCTTCCAGGTATTCGAAACGCCGGGTCATACACCTGGGCATATCGTGTTTTATCATCCTGCTCAGCAGTTGGCGTGGGTCGGGGATGTGCTGTTCGCCGGATCAATCGGTCGCACGGACTTTCCGAAAGGGGATCACGCGACGCTGTTAAACAGTATCACCGAAAAGCTATGGCCATTAGGGGATGACGTTCGTTTTATTCCGGGTCATGGTCCGGAATCCACTTTCGGTCAGGAGCGTAAAACCAACCCGTTTGTCTCCGATTCCGTCTTGGGACGCTAACCGACAATCCTCTGAAAGCACAATATATAGTTTGACATGTTTGCATATCGACTATATCTTGTGTTTGTCGCATTTATGCGAAGTAAGCATTGTCGGTTCATATTTGAAATGAATCTTAGTTTTTTTACGTGATTCATTAGGGAATTCGGTGCGATGCCGAAGCTGCCCCCGCAACTGTAATGGTCGAGCGTGACTCAATTGCCACTGAAGTTTATTGGACTTTGGGAAGGCGAGCCCCGCAATGACACCAGAGCCAGGAGACCTGCCGCGATGTTCATGCACTCTATGTGAGTGTTGTGTTGAACCATCGGGCGGGGTGATCCGATGACAAGTGAACACTGCTTGTCTTTGCGCTGATGAACACTTCATCGGCGCCCCCTGCCTTGTTTTGAAGGATAAACAAGGTGAATCTTACCGTAACCAAGCGCGACGGTGGTCGCGAATCGATCCAACTCGAAAAAATCCATAAGGTGCTTAGCTGGGCTGCCGAAGGGTTGTCTAAAATTTCCGTTTCAGAAGTTGAATTGAAAGCTCGTATTCAGTTTTACGACGGTATGACGACTTCGGATATCCATGAGATGTTGATACGTTCAGCGGCTGACCTTATTAGCGAGCATCAACCGGATTATCAATTTTTTGCAGCTCGTCTGGCTATTTTTCATCTGCGGAAAAAAGCTTTTGGTCAGTTTGAGCCGCCGCATCTTCGCGACCATGTTCACAAAATGGTGCAAGCAAATCGATACGATGCATTGCTTACCGAATCTTACAGCGACAAAGAATGGGAATATTTGAACAACACTCTCGATCATTCTCGGGATCTGTCGCTTGCTTACGCGGGTGTCAAGCAATTGCAGGGCAAGTATCTGGTGCAGGACAGAGTGTCTGGCCAGGTTTTTGAGTCTCCGCAATTTGTGTATCTGTTGATCGGCGCTTGCCTGTTTTCGGCCTACCCGAAAACTACGCGGCTTAGTTACGTAAAGCGGTTTTATAAAGCGGCTTCTACGCACAAATTTTCCCTACCAACGCCAATCATGGCGGGAGTTCGAACGCCGACCCGCCAATTTTCCTCCTGTGTTTTGATCGAATGTGATGACACATTGGACTCGATAAACGCGACAACCTCCAGCATTGTTAATTACGTCAGTCAACGCGCCGGTATAGGAATTAATGCGGGTCGCATTCGCGGAATCGGCTCGCCTATTCGTGGCGGAGAGGCCTTTCATACGGGTTGTATTCCGTTTTATAAACACTTCCAATCCGCAGTAAAGAGTTGCTCACAAGGTGGCATACGAGGGGGGGCGGCCACCGTTTTTTACCCGATTTGGCATATCGAAGTAGAAGATTTGTTGGTGTTGAAAAACAATCGTGGTGTTGAAGACAACCGTTGTCGACATCTGGATTACGGAGTGCAGTTAAATCGGCTGATGTATCAGCGACTATTGCGCGACGAAACGATCAGCCTGTTTAGTCCCAGCGAAGCACCAGGACTGTACGATGCTTTTTTTGCTGATCAAGCGAGTTTTGAACAGCTCTACGTAGGTTATGAAAACGATCCGTCTGTTCGTCGTAAAACCATTAGAGCCAAAGAACTGTTCTCTTTGCTGTTGCAGGAAAGAGCATCCACAGGTCGGATTTACATTCAGAATGTCGATCACTGTAATGAGCATGGTCCTTTTGATCCAAAGCAGGCGCCGATCAAACAGTCCAACCTGTGCATGGAAATCGCTTTGCCGACAAAACCTCTACAGGCTCTGGACGACCCGAATGGTGAAATAGCCCTCTGTACTCTGGCTGCCATTAATTTGGGTGCTATTAAAGAGCTCTCCGATATTGATGACAGTGCCGAATTATTGGTCAGAGCGCTGGACGCCTTGCTGGATTATCAAAATTACCCGGTTGCCGCAGCGCGAATTTCGACCATGAAGAATCGTCCTTTGGGTATTGGCGTGATTAATTATGCGTACTACCTGGCTAAGCACGGGTATCGGTACAGCGACCCCAAAGCGTTGAATTTGACGCATCAAACCTTTGAACGGTTGCAGTATGCGTTGATGCGTGCGTCGACGCTACTCGCGGCAGAGCAAGGTGCCTGCGAAGGATTTAAACTAACGAAAATGGCTCAGGGCAGTTTACCGATTGACCGATATAAAAAAGATGTCGATACGCTGTGTCAGCAAGCGTTGTTATGCGACTGGCAGTCGCTACGTAATGACATTAAACAACATGGTATGCGAAATACGACCTTGACGGCATTAATGCCGGCTGAAACGTCTGCGCAAATTGCGAATGCCACCAATGGTATTGAGCCTCCAAGGGCACTGGTGAGTGTTAAAGCGTCGAAAGATGGTGTGCTGAAACAGGTAGTTCCGGAAGTTGGGCTTTTAGCAAAACAATATGAATTGCTGTGGGACATGTCTGACAACCAAGGTTATCTGCAGTTGGTGGCGATCATGCAAAAATTCATTGATCAGTCAATTTCCGCTAATACGAGCTATCAGCCAGAGCGTTTTGCCGATCGTAAAGTACCAATGCAGTTATTGCTCAACGATTTATTGAACGCCTACAAGTTAGGGCTGAAAACGCTGTACTACCACAACACACGTGATGGCTCTCAACAGAAACACAGTGGCGAGTTAGAACAATCATGCGAATCCGGTGCCTGCGCAATATAGGAGGATAGAAAATGTCATATCAATCGTTTAATCAGAAACATTTCGACGCGTTTGCTCAACCCATGTTCTTTGGCGAGCAGGTGAATGTGGCGCGTTATGATCAGCAGCGCTATCCGATTTTTGAACAGTTAATTGAAAAGCAATTGTCTTTTTTCTGGCGACCGGAGGAAGTTGACCTGCAGCGTGACCGTAAAGATTTTCAGGCGCTCACCGAAAGCGAGAAGCATATTTTTCTCAGCAACCTGAAATATCAGACTTTGTTAGATAGTGTTCAGGGGCGCTCGCCGAACATTGCATTTTTACCTATTGTCAGTTTGCCAGAATTAGAAACCTGGATCGAAACCTGGTCGTTCAGTGAAACGGTACACTCTCGCTCTTATACTCATATTATTCGCAACATTGTCAGCGAACCAAACCTCATCTTTGAGTCGATTGTCAGTACACCAGAAATCGTTGAGCGTGCGCAGTCGATATCCACATACTACGACCAGTTAATTAATGCGGTACAGCACTTCCACCTGACGCCCATTGAGCATCGCAGCAAAGAGCAGATGACGGATCTTAAACGTTTGCTGTTACTGACCATGGTTTCTGTAAACGTATTAGAGGCTATCCGTTTTTACGTGAGTTTCGCATGTAGTTTTGCCTTTGCGGAAAGTGCAAAAATGGAGGGCAATGCGAAACTGATAAAATTGATCGCCCGCGATGAAGCACTTCACTTAAGCGGCACCGAGTTTATCTTGAAACAATGGCTGGCCGGACAGGATGATGCTGAAATGGTTAACATCGCAACGGCGCATCGTTCGGAGTTGATTCGAATCTTTCAAGATGCGGCGGAGCAGGAAAAAGCCTGGGCCAACTACCTGTTCAAAGATGGCTCTATGATCGGTTTAAATAGCGACATTTTGCATCAGTATATTGAATGCCTCACAGATGAGCGACTCGCGGCATTAGGGCTGGGGAGTTTATATGGGCGTCAGGATAATCCATTGCCATGGATGCAAAACTGGATCAGTAACGATCACGTTCAGGTAGCACCACAAGAAGTCGAAATTTCCAGCTACCTTGTGGGCGCTATCCGCAGTGAGGTAGACATGGAAGCCTTGGCTGAATTTGAATTGTAACTGACCACTGTTGTTGACGAGTATCGTACCTACAGCAGAGGGCTCGCTAACTGGGCGATATTTTCCAGGACGCGTCTGGTGTATGAACGTTTTTGCCAGACGTTTAAATACAGTGGTTCCGACTGTTTGCTGTACTCGTCAATAATTTTTAGCAAGGCCTGACAGAACCGGGCGTCATCGACCATAAGTGTGGCTTCGAAGTTTAGCCAAATAGATCTCATGTCCAGATTCACAGACCCAATCAAGACCAGATGATCGTCGATAATTACCGTTTTACTGTGCAGTAAACCGCCATTAAATCGCAGTAATTTAACACCGGCGACCAACAGTTCGTGATAGAAAGAACGCCCCGCGTATTGCGCCAGTTTGCTGTCATTTTTTCTGGGCACAATTAAGGTAACATCCAACCCCCGTTTGGCGGCGGACTTAAGCGCCTGCAGCAGCGCCTCGTCTGGTACAAAATAAGGCGTGGTAATGATGACCCTGCGTTGTGCGTTATGAATTGCCGTAAGCAGAACTTGTAATAGAATTTCCTCATCCAGGGCTGGACCACTGGGTAACAGCTGCATCTGATTAGAATCAGAAGTGTGTTCAAACGTAGGCCAATCCAGATGTTTTTCCAGACGGATCCCTGTTTCCATTTCCCAATCAAAAATCAATGTGCCCTGAATGATTTTCGTAATGTCACCTTCCAGTCTGACCATGACATCAACCCACGGGCCGACACCGGACTTGGTTTTAAAAAAGATTGGATCGGCCAGATTCATCGAACCGGTATAGGCAACTCTGTTGTCGATGGCGATGAGTTTCCGATGTTGGCGCAGGTCTTGGCGCCGCAGAGTCATACGTAAGTAATTGGCGTGTAATGCATCCAATATACGGATACCTTTGTCACGCATCTGTTGGCAGCGTTTGCTGCGCAGAAAGCGATTGGAGCCAACACTATCTAAAATCAGATTGACATGAACGCCTCTGTCAACGGCAGACTCAAGTGCCGCCAAGACTGGTTCCACATTGCCTTCAGCTTCCAAAATGTAGAATTCAAAGAAAATAGCTTCTCTGGCGTCATTAATATCATTGATCAACGTATGGAAGACTTCGGGAGCTTCGGAAAATAGCTGCCATTGGCTCCCAGATATAACAGGCATGCCAATGCTGCCTCGGGTTAACTCCATCACGGGCCGCACAACTGCGGTTGTCGGCAGGCTGGTTTGTTGCGTTACCAAAATTCGCTGCAACCAAAGTGAGTAGTACTGAAACTGCTTATTGGCGCGTTGGGCGCGAATTCGCCCTAGGTATCGCTCCCCGAAAAGCAGGTAGAAGAAAATGCCGAGACCAGGGAGTATGTAGAGGAACAGCAGCCAGGCAAGCGTTACGCCAACGGGGCGGCGTTTCATGAGAATACGCAGGCTGAGGCCAAAAATCAGCAGGCCATAAATAATTAAGCCAAGTTTTAGTAGCCAATCCCAATTCATAGTTTGTGCTCTATTCCCTGTCTAGCGTCCTTAGTGATGAATAAGGTTAACACTGATTAGCGGCTGTCTGGCAATAGCCAACTTGCATTCTATACAGAAAGATAACGTTAGGTGCGAGTATGTGAGTGGAGTTTATGGTACTTGGTTCAAGATGCGAAATTAGCTGACCAATAACTGACGCGTATAGTCTTGCATGAAAATGCCATAGCTGCCGTCGTGCAGCATGCTCTTCACCCGAACCCGGGGTCTGCCTTGCGAATCTCGTATGTCTTTTAAATTAGCGACGGTTTCTTTCACAGGGTTTTTATTGCGATCGCGAATAATGGAAATCTTGGGTAACAAGCGTGCATCATTATTTTGACCGATAACCACGGCGACTTCACCGCTACTCAATTCAACAAGGGTGCCTACGGGGAAAACGCCCATCATCTCGATGAATTGATCGACGAGTTTGGCGTCAAATTCGGTATCACGGCCTCTATATAAAACCTTGGTTGCTTCAAAGACTGTCCGTTGATGTGCGTACGGACGATAGCTGATCATGGCATCATAGGCGTCGAGAATATGAATGAGTCGGGCGATTAATGGTGCTTGGCCTCCAACTCTTTTGACCGGGTAGCCGGTACCATCCGGCCGTTCGTGGTGGTAGTAGGCGGCATTGACTACATCAAGGCTGAAACCAGACTTTTCCAGATAGTATCGACCCCATTTAGGGTGATCATGAATCAATTGCCATTCACTCTCTGTCAGAGCTCCTGGCTTCATCAGAATTTGTCGAGGTACTTTAATTTTGCCCAAGTCAAACAGAAGCCCAGCTAAGCCAGCAGTGCGGGCCTCTTCTTTCGACCAGCCACAATGTATAGCGAACACCATTGCCAGCAGGCTCACGTGCATCGAATGCTCGCTGGTGTAATGGTTGTGCGTTTTTACGCGGGACAGCCAAGCCATGGCGGACGTGTCTTGCATCACGGCGTCGAGACAAGTGGCAACCTGTTTTTCGAGTGCCGCGGCATCTATCAGTTGATTCTGGCTGTAGGCTTTAAAGCAGCTCTTGAGCGTTTTAAATGTGGCGCTATAGGCGGGTAACGCACTACGGATGCCGGAGCGGGCTAAATCGCGATCGATGTTCGGTGAGAATTCGACAACTTCATCAATTTGTCGACGACCAAACAAACTGCGTTTGGATTTATCTCCAGTGAGTTGAACCAAGCTTTTGCTGGTGTCGACATAGACCTGATCACACAGGTCGCGGATTTGCCGTAATTCAGAAGGCGACTGAATTAAGAAGCCTTGCATAAGGAAAGGTGTGCCCAGCCAAGGTCGATCTAAACGACAAACGAACATGCCTGGCTTCAACAGATTTGTTGAAACCTTAATGGTCGTGTCATTTATTCGAGTTGCAAACTGGCTCACAAAATCCCGTCATCCAAAGCGGAAACCCGTTAACTGTATCACGTTTTTGGGCGCGAAACAGTAGTAGGGCGACCTGCAAAATGTAACAGGTTGTCGGCTGACTCATTACAAATTTGAGCACTTTCATCTTTCCTGCGCGAAACTTGTTGCAAGTTGTGTTTGGTGCGTTTGACTAGCAGGGATGACATTTTTGACCAAATAGTTAGTGTTCATTGGGCGGAGTACAGCTAACTTATTGATTTGATTGCATAATGAGTTCTGGCACATAACTTGAAATATCAGATTGAGCAGGTTGCATTAAATAGAAGGAGAAGACTATGTCTACACATACTGAATCTGAATTCAAAACAAAGTCCGCTTTCCTAGAAGGTAAGCGGAAAAGGGGTTATGACATTGGTTTGTACCGAAATGTTGAAGATGGCAAGTTGGCAGGTGTTTGTGCCGGAGTGGCTGATTACGTCGAGGTGGATAAAGGTGTCCTCAGATTAATCTTTTTGGCCAGTTTGTTGTTCTCTGCAGGAACATCCATGTTTGTATACGCGATTGCGTGGTTATTTCTAGCGCCAGCGCCAGAAACGATTTCGCAGAAATAGTCTATGAGGTGGGTAACGAGCCCGTCCGCGGTTGTTGCGGCGGGTCGTTGCTGCCCTGCATCATGAGTTAAAAGCATAATGCCATTCTCGGTGGTGCAAGCGTGTTCTTTGGTGGCCGGCCATAGGGCTTGCTAGTCTGTACTTTTACTAAAGTAGCCTTTCTTTGACATGTGCATTTCACCTTCTCCCCTTTCAGATTGGCCTGCAGGGCAGTCTTCGTGCTTTCGCTATATGTAAATTAATGTAGCACGACCAATTTATTACCGTAACCGATTGTTTTTGCATGGTTTTTTTAAATGAGTATCGCGATTGACAGCAGTGTACAAGATACATACAATACGCCTCCCTCAAATTTGAGGGTATAAACGCTGTTTAACAATCTTGGAGCTTTGGTCACATGCAGAACCAAAAGATCAGAATTCGCTTGAAGGCATTCGATCATCGATTGATCGATGCGTCGACTCAAGAAATTGTCGACACAGCGAAGCGTACAGGCGCGCAGGTGCGTGGTCCTATTCCACTCCCTACTCGCAAAGAGCGTTTCACTGTGCTGATCTCTCCGCACGTGAATAAAGATGCGCGTGATCAGTACGAAATTCGTACTCACAAGCGCATGCTGGATATTGTCGAACCAACTGAAAAAACAGTCGATGCACTGCGTAAGTTGGATTTGGCAGCAGGTGTGGATATCCAGATTAGCTTAGGTTAATCCGGACTTTAGTAGAAGTCTCTACTGTAACGGCCCAGGCTTTGTCGAAAGGCAATATTTGGGCGGCCATAGCGGGTTTTAGCCCCGTACATAGAGGAAATTAGAATGTCTATTGGTTTAATAGGCCGAAAAGCAGGTATGACGCGCGTCTTCACAGAAGAAGGTGCTTCAGTTCCTGTCACGGTCTTAGAGGTTGAGCCAAACCGTATTGCGCAGGTAAAAACTGCCGATACCGATGGCTATGTCGCTGTTCAGTTAACCGCTGGCAAAAAGCGTGCAAATCAAATTAGCAAAGCAGAAGCAGGTCATTTTGCGAAAGCTAACGTCGAAATGGGTGTATTGACTCGCGAATTTACAGTTGCTGATGCTTCAGAATATGAAGCGGGTAAAGAGCTGACTGTTGAATTGTTCGCTGCGGGTCAGAAAGTTGATGTGACTGGAACCTCCAAGGGTAAAGGTTTCGCTGGTGCGATCAAGCGCCACAACTTCAGCATGCAAGACGCCACTCACGGTAACTCCCTTTCTCACCGCGCTCCCGGTTCAATCGGTCAGTGTCAGACGCCTGGTCGTGTCTGGAAAGGTAAGAAAATGGCAGGTCACATGGGTGCGGTACGTACAACAACTCAGTCTTTGGAAGTTGTTCGTGTCGACGTAGAGCGCAATTTGCTGCTCATCAAAGGTGCTGTTCCGGGTGCAACCGGTTCACACGTATTCGTTCAACCAGCAGTGAAAGGCTAAGGGGAAGCAATGGATATTCAAGTTGCAAACGCTAAGTCCAAGGTTGAGTTAAACGAAGCGACCTTTGGCAAAGATTTTAACGAAGCTTTAGTGCATCAGGTAGTTACAGCTTATCTGGCGGGTGCCCGTCAAGGTTCTGTTTCAACCAAGAGTCGTTCAGATGTTTCTGGCGGTGGCGCTAAGCCTTGGCGTCAAAAGGGTACGGGCCGTGCTCGTGCTGGTACTATCCGTTCACCTATTTGGGTTGGCGGTGGTCACACTTTTGCGCGCTCTAAGCAAGACTGGTCACAGAAAGTTAACAAGAAGATGTATCGCGGCGCGATGAAATCTATCTTGTCTGAACTGGTCCGTCAGGAGCGTTTGGTTGTTGTTGAAGATCTGAAATTCGACGCGCCAAAGACAAAAGCTTTCCTGGCAAAAATGAAAGATATCAATGTTTCTAATGCGTTGATTATTGCTGATGAAGTTGATCAGAACCTTTATCTGTCGGCTCGTAACGTTCCTCACGTTGAAGTAAGCGATGTTGCTGGTGTTAACCCAGTTAACCTGGTTGCTTATGACAAAGTTGTAGTGACTGTTGCGGCGATAGCGAAGTTGCAGGAGGTATTCGCATGAACCAGGAACGTATCTATCAGGTCGTTTTCGGTCCACATATCTCCGAAAAAGCGACAATCGTAGCTGAAGGCAATAGCCAGTATGTTTTCCGTGTAGCAAACGATGCTACTAAGCCGGAAATCAAAAAGGCTGTTGAGCAATTGTTCGACGTTAAAGTTCAATCAGTACGTACCTTGAATCAAAAGGGCAAAACTAAGCGCACTCAGCGTGGCGTTGGTAAGCGTAATGATTTGAAAAAAGCATACGTTCGACTAGCTGAAGGTCAGGAAATCGATTTCCTGGCAGCAGAATAAGGTAGGGGTTTCGAGCAATGGCAATTGTCAAAGCAAAACCGACGTCAGCAGGACGTCGTCACCTGACCAAAATAGTAAATGTTGAGTTGCACAAAGGTGCGCCTCTCGCTGCTTTGGTTGAGAAGAAGTCCAAATCCGGTGGTCGTAACAACAACGGTCGCATCACGACTCGTCACATTGGTGGCGGTCATAAGCATCACTATCGTCTGGTTGACTTCAAACGCAACAAAGACGGTATCAATGCTAAAGTTGAGCGTCTTGAATACGACCCTAACCGTTCCGCACACATCGCATTGGTTTGTTATGCCGATGGTGAGCGTCGCTATATTCTGGCTCCAAATGGCCTGAAAGCTGGTGATCAAGTGATCTCTGGTGAGCACGCTCCTATCAAAATCGGTAACAGCATGCCATTACGTAGCATGCCGGTCGGTTCGGTAGTACACAATGTTGAATTGAAGCCAGGTAAAGGCGGCCAGTTGGCTCGCTCAGCCGGTACTTCCATTCAGTTGGTTGCCCGTGAAGGTGCTTATGCAACTTTGCGTTTGCGTTCTGGTGAAATGCGCAAAGTATTGGCGGATTGCCGCGCTACTTTGGGTGAAGTTAGCAACTCTGAGCACAGCTTACGTCAATTGGGTAAAGCTGGTGCGTCACGTTGGCGTGGTATTCGTCCAACGGTTCGTGGTGTTGCAATGAACCCGGTAGACCACCCACACGGTGGTGGTGAAGGCCGTACGTCTGGTGGCCGTCACCCAGTTACTCCTTGGGGTGTTCCAACCAAGGGTTACAAAACTCGTAAGAACAAGCGTACCGATAAATACATCGTACGTCGTCGTTCTAAGTAATTAATTAAGAGGAAAAGGCTGTGCCACGTTCACTTAAGAAAGGTCCATTTGTAGACCTGCACTTGATGAAAAAGGTAGAGGCTGCACTGGAAGCGGGCGAAAAGCGACCTATTAAAACCTGGTCACGTCGCTCCACAATCTTCCCAGATTTCGTTGGGTTGACCTTTGCAGTCCATAATGGCCGTCAACATGTACCTGTGTTTGTAACCGAAGATATGGTTGGACACAAGTTGGGCGAGTTTGCATTGACTCGAACTTACAAGGGTCATGCTGCGGACAAAAAGGCTAAGCGATAAGGGGTAGATGAGATGGAAACACAAGCTGTATTACGCGGTGCGCGTCTGTCTGCTCAGAAGGGCCGATTAATTGCGGATATGATTCGCGGTAAGTCGGTTGCTGATGCTTTAGACATTTTAACATTCAGTCCTAAAAAAGGCGCTGACCTGGTTAAGAAAGTTTTAGAGTCTGCAATTGCAAACGCTGAGCACAACAATGGTGCGGACGTAGACGAATTAACGGTTTCTACTATCTTCGTTGACGAAGGTATGACAATGAAGCGTATTCGACCACGTGCGAAAGGCCGAGCGGATCGTATCTTAAAACGTACGAGCCACATTACGGTTAAAGTTGCCGAGCAGAATTAATAGGAGAAAGTTCAAATGGGTCAAAAGGTTCATCCGACTGGTATCCGACTCGGCATCGTTAAAGACCATAATTCGGTCTGGTATGCAGGTTCAGATACGTATTCTGAGAAGCTGTTGAACGACATTGAAGTTCGAAGCTATTTAGAAAAGAAATTAGAGAAGGCTTCTGTTAGCAAGATCGTTATTGAACGTCCTGCGCAGAACGCGAAAATCTCCATTCATACCGCGCGTCCTGGTATCGTGATCGGTAAGAAAGGCGAAGATGTTGAAGTTTTGCGTCAAGATTTGACCAAAATGATGGGCATTCCTGTTCATATCAACATCGAAGAGATTCGTAAGCCGGATCTGGACGGTAAGCTGGTCGCTCAGTCTATTGCTGGGCAGCTTGAACGTCGTGTTATGTTCCGTCGCGCTATGAAGCGTGCGATGCAAAATGCGATGCGTTCTGGTGCACAGGGTATCCGTGTTCAGGTAAGTGGCCGTTTAGGCGGTGCTGAAATCGCTCGTTCAGAGTGGTACCTGGAAGGTCGAGTGCCGTTGCACACATTGCGTGCCGACATCGATTATGCGACTGCCGAAGCTAACACGACTTATGGTGTTATCGGCGTTAAAGTCTGGATTTTCAAAGGTGAAGTTTTAGGTGGTATCGAAGAAGTTCGTGCCAAAGCTAAAGCCGCACCTAAGAAAAACGCTAAGCGATAAGGGGTACGTAGATGTTACAGCCAAAACGTACAAAATTCCGCAAGATGATGAAAGGCCGCAATCGTGGTCTGGCTCAACGCGGAAGTAAAGTAAGCTTCGGTGAATACGCACTGAAAGCGACAGGTCGTGGCCGAATTACTGCTCGTCAGATCGAAGCCGCGCGTCGTGCGATGACTCGTCATATTAAACGTGGCGGTAAAATCTGGATTCGCGTATTCCCTGATAAGCCAATTACTCAGAAGCCTCTTGAAGTGCGTCAGGGTAAAGGTAAGGGTAACGTTGAATACTGGGTTTGCCAGATTCAGCCAGGTAAAGTTCTATACGAAATGGAAGGTGTTTCTGAAGAGATTGCACGCGAAGCCTTTGCTTTAGCCGCTGCAAAAATTCCGGTAGCAACAGCTTTCGTTAAGCGACAGGTGATGTGATGAACGGTAAAGATCTTCGTGAAAAGTCTGTTGAAGAGCTGAACAGCACGCTGTTGGACTTGCTTCGCGATCAATTTAAGTATCGCATGCAAAAGGCGACTGGACAGTTGAATCAGACGCATTTGCTGGGCCAGGTTCGTAAGGACATTGCTCGTGTGAAAACTGTATTGAACGAGAAGGCAGGTGCTTAATATGTCTGAACAAACAGCTCGTACCGTAACAGGTCAAGTTGTCAGTAATAAAGCTGACAAGACAATTACTGTATTGCTTGAGCGCAAAGTGAAGCACCCGATTTACGGGAAATTCGTTAAGCGTTCTACCAAGGTGCACGCTCATGATGAAAAGAATGAGTGCAGCATCGGCGATTACGTAACTGTCGAAGAGTGCCGTCCTATGTCCAAGACAAAGACTTGGCGGCTGGTTAGTATCGACGAACGCGCAGTCCGCGTTTAATTCGGGAGTTTGAGAGATGATCCAAACAGAATCCGTATTGGATGTAGCTGACAACAGCGGTGCTAAACGCGTCCAATGTATTAAAGTTTTGGGTGGTTCACACCGTCGTTATGCTCACATTGGTGACTTGATTAAAGTTTCTGTGAAGGAAGCTATTCCTCGCGGTAAAGTTAAGAAAGGCCAAGTGATGAACGCCGTTGTGGTTCGCACTAAAAAAGGTGTTCGCCGTCCTGATGGATCTATTATCCGTTTCGACACGAACTCAGCAGTATTGTTAAACGCGAACAACGCGCCGATTGGTACTCGTATCTTCGGCCCTGTCACTCGCGAATTGCGTACTGAAAAATTCATGAAAATCATTTCCCTGGCGCCGGAAGTACTATAAAAGCCCCTTCGGGGCTTTTTGTTACGAGACGGTAGCAGGAAGTGGAGAGAAATAATGCGTAAATTGATTAAAGGCGACGAAGTCGTCGTTATCGCCGGTAAAGATAAAGGCAAGCGCGGCAAGATCACTAAGGTGATTATTGACGACAAGAAGGGAGACAAGTTTGTTGTCTCTGGTGTGAACATGATCAAAAAGCACACCAAGCCAAATCCTCAGGCAGGTATCCAGGGTGGTATCGTTGAGAAGGAAGCGCCTATCGCTGCTTCGAACGTTGCAATCTTCAACTCAGAAACCAGCAAGGGCGACCGTGTTGGCTTTGAAGTGAAAGATGGCAAAAAAGTTCGAATCTTTAAATCCACTAAGAAAGTCATTGGTGAGTAAGGGGTACGACTATGTCTAGACTTAAAGATCTATACAAATCTGAAGTTGTATCCAAGCTTCAAGAAGAGTTCGGATACAAGAACGTAATGGAAGTTCCTCGTATCACCAAGGTTACCTTGAACATGGGTGTTGGTGAGGCGATTGGCGACAAGAAGCAGCTCGAAAGTGCTGTGAAAGACTTAGAAGCGATTGCTGGTCAGAAGATTGTTGTGACCAACGCGCGTAAGTCCGTTGCTGGCTTCAAAATTCGTGAAGGTTGGCCGATCGGTGCCAAGGTTACCCTGCGCAAAGAGCGTATGTGGGAATTCCTGGATCGTTTGGTTGACATCTCACTGCCGCGTGTACGTGACTTTCGTGGTATTAACCCGAAGTCATTCGACGGTCGTGGCAACTACAGCATGGGTGTTAAAGAGCAGATCATCTTCCCTGAAATTGAATATGACAAGGTAGATAAACTGCGTGGTATGGATATTACTATCACTACTACTGCACGCACCAATGATGAAGGCCGCGCTCTGTTGAAAGCGTTGTCCTTCCCGTTCAAAAGCTAAGGGGTAAGGTTCATGGCTAAAGAGAGTATGAAGGCTCGCGAAGCTAAGCGTGCCAAGACTGTAGCTAAGTTCGCAACTAAGCGTGCAAGCTTAAAAGCGATCATCAAAAACCCAAATTCTTCTGATGAAGAAGTTTGGGAAGCACAAATTGCACTGCAAAAGCTTCCAAAAGACGCAAGTCCTGTTAGAATGCAGCGCCGTTGTCAGGTGACGGGTCGTCCACACGCGGTTTACCGTAAGTTTGGGCTATCTCGTAACATGCTTCGTGAACAAGCCATGTTAGGCAATGTTCCGGGGCTTAAAAAAGCAAGTTGGTAAGCTAAACGGTCTGGGCTGGGGGTTTTCGAACTCCCGGCTACCGCGTTTCGCTGTACAAAGAGGTTATATTTCACATGAGTATGCAAGATACGCTTGCGGATATGTTCACGCGTATTCGTAACGCACAGCGTTCCGGCCATGCTGCAGTCGCTCTGCCTTCTTCTAAGCAGAAGGTCGCGGTTGCTGAAGTATTGAAATCTGAAGGTTTTATTTCTGGATACGCTGTCGAAGGCGATGTAAAGAAAGTAATGACCATCGATTTGAAATACTTCGAAGGCAAGCCGGTTATCGAATCTATTAAACGAATCTCCCGTCCTGGTCTGCGTCAATATCGCGGTGCACAGGATCTGCCTAAGGTATCAGGTGGTTTGGGCGTTGCAATTGTCTCTACTTCTAAAGGCGTCATGACTGATCGCGCAGCTCGTTCTGCTGGTATCGGTGGTGAAGTACTTTGTGAAGTATTCTAAGGAGAAATAGCAATGTCTCGAATAGCAAAATCTCCTGTCGCAATCCCTGCTGGTGTTGAAGTTAAGTTGGACGCGGATTCAATCACTGTTAAAGGTGGCAAAACCACCCTTACTCAGGCTCTTCACGCTTCTGTTGAAATTAAGCAGGAAGGTGATGCGTTAACGTTTGCACCACGTGATGGCGGTAAAATCGCCCACGCAATGTCAGGTACAATGCGCGCGTTGGTAAATAACATGGTCGTAGGTGTTACTGCTGGTTTTGAAAAGAAACTGCAGTTGAACGGTGTTGGTTATCGTGCGAAAGCCGAAGGCAAATCCGTTAATTTGACACTCGGCTTTTCACACCCGGTAGACTATGCGTTGCCAGAAGGCGTGACTGCAGAAACCCCAAGTAACACTGAAATCGTACTGAAAAGTGCCGATAAGCAGTTGTTGGGTCAAGCAGCCGCTGAAATTCGCGCATTCCGTCCGCCAGAGCCATATAAAGGCAAGGGTGTCCGTTACGCTGACGAATACGTTCGTCGTAAAGAAGCTAAGAAAAAGTAAGGGCATAGGTTATGAGCGAAAAGAAAATTTCCCGTATACGCCGTGCTCGCCGCAGTCGTGTAAAAATCAGCGAATTGGGTGTCAACCGTTTGTGCGTATCACGTTCAAACCAGCACATCTACGCGCAGATTATTGCTCCGAACGGTTCCCAAGTTGTCGCAAGCGCGTCAACCTTGGACGAATCTATCCGTTCTGGCGCAACCGGCAATACAGAAGCAGCAGCGAAAGTTGGTGGTCTGATTGCTGAACGTGCGAAAGCAGCAGGTGTAGAAGAAGTGGCTTTTGATCGATCTGGTTTTAAATACCATGGTCGAATTAAAGCTTTGGCAGACGCGGCCCGTGAAGGCGGCCTGAAATTCTAAGGTGTGAATGATGGCGAATAATGATCAAGTTCAAGCTGGCGGCGATCTGCAAGAAAAGTTAGTACAGGTTAACCGTGTAGCAAAAGTTGTTAAGGGTGGTCGAATCTTCGGTTTCACAGCCTTGACTGTTGTTGGTGATGGCAATGGGAAAGTTGGCTTCGGTCGCGGTAAAGCGAAAGAAGTACCTGTTGCAATCCAGAAAGCCATGGATTCTGCTCGCAGAAACATGGTTGAAGTGAACATTGTGGACGGCACGTTGCAGTATCCTGTAACCGCACGTCACGGTGGTTCTAAGGTGTACATGCAGCCTGCTTCTGAAGGTACAGGTGTTATTGCCGGTGGTGCAATGCGTGCTGTATTGGAAGTTGCTGGTGTTCACAACATCTTAGCGAAATGTTATGGCTCAACTAACCCGGCTAACGTTGTTCGTGCAACGGTTAAGGGTCTGAGTCTGATGCGTTCACCCGAAGACATCGCTGCGAAACGTGGCCTGTCTGTTGAAAAGATTCTGGGGTAAACCATGGCTAAGAAGACAGTAAAAGTTCAGTTGTTCAAGAGCCCGATTGGTACGCAACCTAAGCACCGCATGTCGGTTAAAGGCTTGGGTTTGACCAAAATCAACCAGGTTCGCGAACTCGAAGATACTCCCGCGGTTCGCGGTATGATCAACAAAGTGAACTATATGGTTCGCGTCGTTGAGGAGTAAAACGATGTTTTTGAATACAATTAGCCCAGCTGACGGTGCAAAAACAGCATCCAAGCGATTGGGTCGTGGTATTGGTTCTGGTCTGGGTAAGACTGGTGGCCGAGGCCACAAAGGTTTGAAATCGCGTTCAGGCGGTTCAGTTAAGCCAGGTTTTGAAGGCGGCCAGATGCCATTGCAGCGTCGTTTGCCTAAGTTTGGTTTTAACTCTCGTCAAGCTCAATATGTAGCTGAAATTCGCTTAAACGAATTGGCGCTGGTAGAAGGTGATGTGGTAGATCTCGAAGCTCTGAAAAAAGCCGATGTTATCGGTGAAAAAATTCAGCGCGCTCGTGTGATCCTTTCAGGTGAAATTAAGTCTGCGGTTACCGTTAAAGGCTTGAAAGTCACTAAAGGTGCGAAAGCAGCCATTGAAGCAGCAGGCGGCAAAGTAGAGGAATAATCTCGAATGACCACACAAGGACTACCGTCAGGAATCAGTGGTAGCGGTTTGAGCGAGCTTTGGGCTCGCCTTCGATTTGTGTTGCTGGCATTGCTGGTATACCGGATCGGTGCGCACATCCCGGTTCCTGGAATTAACCCCGAGCAGTTAGCGGCGTTGTTTGACAGTCAGCAAGGGACAATCCTGGACATGGTTAACATGTTTTCAGGTGGTTCTCTTGAGCGTATGAGTATTTTTGCACTGGGCATCATGCCGTATATCAGTTCATCAATTATCATGCAGTTGTTGACCATCGTTAGCCCACAGCTGGAGCAGTTGAAGAAAGACGGTGAAGCTGGACGTCGCAAGATGTCACAGTACACCCGTTATCTGACACTGGTGCTTGCGCTCGTGCAGTCGTTTGCTATTTCAGCAGGTCTGGCGAGTCAGGGTATCGCGTTCTCTGCGACGTTCACTTTCTACTTCGTAGCCGTCGTCACTTTTACCACTGGAACCATGTTCCTGATGTGGTTAGGGGAGCAGATTACAGAGCGTGGTATTGGTAATGGTATCTCCTTGTTGATCTTTGCCGGTATTGTGGCTGGAATTCCAGGTGCAATCGGTAAAAGCTTCGAGTCTGCTCGTTTGGGTGATCTGAACATTATTACACTGTTAGTCGTCGGTATTTTTGCCGTGGCTGTGGTTGCTTTCGTCGTCTTTATTGAACGGGGTCAGCGTCGCATCACGATCAATTACGCCAAGCGCCAACAGGGTCGTAAAGTGTTTCAGGCACAAAGCAGCCATTTGCCTCTTAAGGTGAATATGGCTGGTGTGATTCCGCCAATTTTTGCATCCAGTATTTTGCTGTTTCCAGCATCACTGGGTAATTGGTTTGGACAAAAAGAAGGTATGGAATGGCTGCAAGACCTGGCGATCATCTTAGGTCCGAATCAGCCGCTTTATTTGGTATTGTTTGCAGTAGCGGTTGTTTTCTTCTGTTACTTCTATACCGCAGTTACCTTTAATCCTAAAGATGTTGCTGAAAATCTGAAGCGTTCCGGCGCCTTCATCCCAGGCATTCGCCCGGGTGAGCAGACTTCACGTTACATCGATGGGGTTTCAGCGCGACTAACTTTCTTTGGTGCTTTGTATATCACTCTTGTGTCCTTATTGCCTCAGGGCTTGATCATAGCAGCAAATGTTCCGTTCTATTTGGGCGGTACCTCACTGTTGATCGTAGTGGTCGTTGTAATGGACTTCATGGCGCAAGTACAAAGTCACTTGATGTCACATCAGTATTCATCGCTGATGAAGAAGGCAAACCTGAAATCAACCGGCGGCCTTTTTTAAAGGCTCGGTAACTGGAGTTAAGCATGAAAGTACGTGCATCCGTAAAGAAGATCTGCCGTAACTGCAAGATTATTCGCCGCAACGGTTCTGTGCGTGTGATCTGTTCTGATCCTAAGCACAAACAGCGTCAAGGGTAATTTGCAATTACTTGGATAGCGCTTGCTTTTTTAAAGAGCAAACGCTATCCTTTCGCGCCCTCATATTCTGAGGGGAAGCATATTAGTAGGGCATCCCGCCCTATTAATTTTATTTAATAGACGGAGTAAGTTGAATGGCCCGTATAGCAGGCGTCAATATACCTGACAATAAGCATGCGGTGATTTCCCTGACCTATATCTTTGGTATTGGTCGCACCCGTGCTAATGACATCTGTAAGTCTGTTGGTATTGAACCAACAACTAAAGTGTCTAGTCTCGATGAAGCTAAGCTTGACGAGATCCGCGCTGCGGTAGGTGAATTCACTGTTGAAGGTGATTTGCGCCGAGACGTTCAGATGAATATTAAGCGCTTGATGGATTTGGGTTGTAACCGTGGTATTCGACATCGTCGTAACCTGCCCGTTCGCGGTCAGAACACGAAGAATAACGCACGCACCCGTAAAGGTCCTAAAAAGCCGATCAAACGCTAAGTTTGATTTGACAAAATTATTTACATAGGAAATCGAAGATGGCAAAGCCAGGTACGAAGGCACGAAAGAAGGTGAAAAAGCAAGTAGCGGATGGCATTGCGCACATCCATGCTTCTTTTAATAACACCATCGTGACCATCACGGACCGCCAAGGCAATACCCTGAGTTGGGCAACTGCTGGTGGCTCCGGTTTCCGTGGATCGCGAAAGAGCACTCCATTTGCAGCACAGGTCGCCGCTGAGCGCGCCGGTACTGCTGCACAGGAATATGGTCTTAAGAATCTGGATGTGGAAGTAAAAGGTCCAGGTCCAGGTCGTGAATCTGCGGTACGAGCATTAAACGCGGTGGGATACCGCATCAGTAACATTACTGATGTGACACCGATTCCCCATAACGGATGTCGCCCGCCTAAAAAGCGTCGCGTTTAATTAAGGAGACAGAGATTAATGGCACGTTATATTGGTCCTAAGTGTAAGCTGTCTCGTCGTGAAGGCACAGATTTGTTCCTGAAAAGTGGTGTTCGGGCACTTGATTCAAAGTGTAAGCTCGAAACCCAACCAGGTGTTCACGGTGCACGTCGTGGTCGGTTGTCCGACTATGGTGTTCAGCTTCGCGAAAAGCAGAAAGTACGTCGTATTTATGGAGTTCTTGAGAAGCAATTCCGTAACTACTATACAGAAGCAGCTCGAATCAAAGGTGCAACAGGTGAGAACTTGTTACAACTGCTAGAGCAGCGTTTAGATAATGTTGTTTATCGAATGGGCTTTGGTGTAACTCGCGCGGAATCGCGTCAGTTAGTATCGCACAAGGCAATTTTGGTGAATGGCCAAACGGTAAACATTCCGTCATACCAAGTTAAGCCTGGTGATGTGGTGTCTGTACGTGAAAAGTCCGCTAATCAGTTGCGTATCAAGAACGCTCTGGATGTTGCGAGTTCACGCTCACCTGTTGCATGGGTTGAAGTTGATGCGAAGAAGCTGGAAGGTAAGTTTAACTCTGTACCTGAGCGTTCTGATCTGTCGCAAGACATCAACGAAAACTTGATTGTGGAATTGTACTCTAAGTAATCTCACTGCAAATAGGGGCATCTATGCAGCGTTCAGCTACCGACTTTTTGACACCACGTCATATCGATGTGCAGGAAGTAAATGCAAACCGTGCCAAAATCACTCTCGAACCATTAGAGCGTGGGTTTGGTCATACATTAGGTAATGCGTTACGTCGTATTCTGCTGTCGTCTATGCCAGGCGCAGCGATCACCGAAGTTGAAATCGACGGTGTTTTACATGAATACAGCACAATCGAAGGCGTTCAGGAAGACGTTCAGGAAATCCTGCTCAACCTGAAAGACGTTGCTGTTAAGCTTCACGATCGTGAAGAGTGCACATTGACGTTGAAAAAGTCAGGTGCAGGCACGTTAACCGCCGGTGACATCCAGCTGGATCACGGTGTCGAAGTTGCGAATCCTGATCACGTAATTGCGCACATGGGCAGCAATGCTAATGTCAGTATGACATTGAAAGTATCTGTTGGCCGCGGTTATGTTCCGGCAGAAGCCCGCAGCAGCGAAGAAGACGAGAGTAAACCAATTGGTCGCTTGCAGTTAGATGCAACGTTCAGCCCTGTTGTTCGTGTTGCCTACGCCGTTGAAAGTGCGCGTGTAGAACAACGTACGGACCTGGATAAATTGGTCATTGAACTGGAAACTAACGGTACGATAGATCCAGAAGAAGCGATTCGTCGCTCTGCCACCATCCTGCAGCAGCAGGTAGCGGCATTCGTTGACCTCGACCACCAAGCAGAAGCGGTTCAAGAGAAGGAAGAAGATAAGATTGATCCAATCTTGTTGCGTCCTGTTGATGATCTTGAATTGACCGTACGTAGTGCGAACTGTCTGAAGGCAGAAAACATCTACTACATTGGTGATCTGATCCAGCGTACAGAAGTTGAATTGTTGAAGACTCCTAACTTAGGTAAGAAGTCTCTGACTGAAATTAAAGATGTGTTGGCATCTAAAGGTTTGTCTCTGGGAATGGTCCTGGAAGCATGGCCACCTGCAAGTTTAAAGAATGACGATAAGGTACTCGCGTAACCTTTAGTCTGGCTGGTAAGGAATGTAGAAATGCGTCATCGTAAAAGTGGTCGTCACTTTAACCGCACCAGTGCTCACCGAAAGGCAATGTTGCAAAACATGGCTAACAGCTTGTTCGAGCACGAAGTGATTAAAACGACCTTGCCAAAGGCAAAAGAATTGCGTCGCGTTGCAGAACCATTGATTACATTAGCAAAAGAAGATTCTGTTGCTAACCGTCGATTGGCTTTTGACCGCACACGTTCTAAAGAGTCTGTTGGTAAGTTGTTCAACGAATTAGGTCCTCGCTATCAGGGTCGTCCTGGTGGTTACATGCGTGTACTGAAGTGCGGTTTCCGTGCTGGTGACAGTGCACCAATGGCTATCGTTGAGTTAGTTGATCGTCCGGTTACTGAAGAAACTTCAGAAGATTAATCGAACGGTTTGCTTTAAGGAACCCGACCTTGTGTCGGGTTTTTTGCGTTTGCAGGGAATTGAACATGGAAGCCTTAATTGAAATTGTAGAACAGCGCTTGGGATTGACCGTAGGTACGTTGCTACCGGTGACAGAATCCTTCTCTTCGTCAGTGTTGCATTTTATGTCCGGCGGGAAACCCTACGTCATGAAAAAGCTCTTCACGGCTGCGAAAGCGGTGCGAGAGGCGCATTGGCTTAAAATCCACAGCGATAATCATTTAACCCCGAACTTGATTGAGGTTGACACCGAACAGGGTTGGATCTTAATAGAAGCACGGCCAGGGCGTGTTATTCAGTCTGTCGAAGACCTGGAAGATTCCCGGGTGGCTCAAATAGG
Source organism: Reinekea sp. (assembly GCA_050293765.1). Lineage (GTDB taxonomy): Bacteria > Pseudomonadota > Gammaproteobacteria > Pseudomonadales > Natronospirillaceae > Reinekea. The sequence goes on along the minus strand of JBNKNI010000001.1, from coordinate 9,439 downwards.
TCAGGCAGTGGCCAGTTTTCATACTAAGCCTGCGGATAATTTCGACGGTTTTGGCAGTTGGCATGAGCTGCTGTTCGGAAATATGGAAAGGTACGCGGGTTATCTGGATGGCGAAGACCTGGACCTCGCCAAGCTTGCCTTGCGTCGGTTCAACGACAATTTGCGCCAGATACCGAATTCAACTCAGGCCGTAACCGTACATTTTGATCTTCGACCTGGAAATATCTTGCAAGAGGGTGGGGAGATCACCGGTATTATCGACCTGGAATCTATGCGCGGAGGGCACCCTTCGATGGATTTTTTCAAACTGTGGGATGAAGTCTGGACGCTCCGTCCGGAGCTTATGCAGCCGATGCTGGATGGCTACGGCAGTACATTGCCCGAGGTGGAGGATTGGCCTTCCCTGATGAAGCTATACCGAGCCTATCATGGCCTAGGTGGGTTGGCTTGGTGCGCGCAGAGGAATCAACTGGACAGTCCATTTGCAGTGAAAAACCGTGAGTTTATCCTCGGCTAACCATTCGCTGGGCAAAATTGAGACTGCAGAAAGTAAAAAAAGCCAGCGCAATGCTGGCTTTTTGAGTTTAGAGGATTGCTTATGCAAACATGCCTTTAAACATGAAGAAGAACAGAATCGATAAAATAGCACCCGCCGGTAAAGTGATAATCCAGCTGGACACAATATTACCAATAACACGCAAGTTGAGTGCTGAGATACCGCGGGCTAAACCAACACCCAATACCGCGCCAACCAGTGTGTGTGTTGTAGAGACGGGTAAACCGGTACCAGAGGCGATTACTACCGTGGTGGCGGCCGCCAACTCAGCAGCGAAACCGCGGCTTGGTGTTAATTCGGTAATCTTCTTACCAATGGTGCCCATCACCTTGTAGCCGAATGTGGCCAGACCAACAACAATACCGGCACCACCCAGTAACAATATCCAACTAGGTAATGCGCTCTTCGCGAGAATTTCGCCATTATGTTGAATAGTGCTGACAACAGCCGCCAAAGGCCCAATAGCGTTAGCGACGTCGTTTGAACCATGAGCAAATGCCATGGCACACGCCGTGAAGACCATCAGAATCGCAAATACTTTCTCGACCGACGCGAAGCGGAAATTCTTGTCGGCTTTTTCATCGACTTTTACGCGGGACAGAATCGCCGCACCAATGGCCATCACAACCAAACCAATCAGGAAAGATAACCCGGTTGCCTGCAGGAATGTTACGTGTAAACCAACATGTTTCAGGCCTTTCAGCATGGTCACCATCGCGATCATGAAGCCAACCAGGAACATGTAGACCGGTACATAGCGTTTGGCGTTGGCAAACGGATCGTCGGTATTCAGGATAAAACGGTACACACTGCGGAAAATGAAGAACGCCAGCATGCCAGACAGCACAGGAGATACGACCCAGCTCATGACGATAGACGTCACCTTCGCCCATTTAACTGCGTCGACACCAATACCAACAGCAGCGAAGCCGACAATAGCACCCACGATTGAATGCGTGGTTGAAACCGGCCAGCCCTTCCACGATGCCACCGCCAGCCAGATGCCGGCAGCCAACAGGGCGGACATCATGCCGAACACCATCAATTCAGGTTGGTCGGCAAAAACGCCGGGGTCCACAATGCCTTTGCGGATGGTTCCCGTCACTTCACCACCGGCCAGATACGCACCGGCAAATTCGAAAATCATGGCAATGAAAATTGCCTGTTTGATGGTGAGTGCTTTGGAGCCTACCGACGTACCCATAGCGTTGGCCACATCATTTGCACCAACACCCCAGGCCATTAGAAAGCCGAACAGGCAGGCCAGAATGATTAAAAGCTGCCCATATTCGCCAATGACAGACATAAAAGTATCCTCATTTAAAACTTCGTGTGAGTTTCTGACCTGGCTTAGCGAGCGATCAGAATTTGCAGGCGAGAACCTACGCGTTGAGAAACATCGGCTAAATCACCAACCTGTTCGATCACCTTGTATAAAAACATCATGTCGAGTGGTGGGTAGTTCTGTTCAATGTCACGCAGTGCGCGGCGCATTTTGATTTCGAACTCGTCAGTCTTGTGTTCTTGAGCGTCCAGTTTGCTTAACAGAGAACCCACGAAATCCACTTCTTTGCTGCCAAAGCCCGTTTCGTAGAGTTCGTCCAGTTCCGCTAACGCGTCTTTAGCGCGCTTAGACGTACTGATTGCAGCTTTCAGGTACTTCATCATCAGTTCCTGAACTTCCGCGGGGATTTTCATTTCACGGCCAACCATGATGCCGGATATGTCTTTCGCGCGGTTGGCTATTCGGTCTTGCATGCTGAGCAGTTCTAATAAGTCAGAACGTGGAACCGGCATGAACAGGCTGTTTGGGAGATGAGCGCGGATGTCTTTTTTCAACGCATCGGCTTCAGATTCCAGCCGGGTAATCTCTTTACGAACCTCTGCGGCTTTGTCGTAATCACCGGCAATTGCGGCCTCGAAGAAGGGGATCAGCTCTTTGGTGCAGGCGTGTGCCTTGCTGATGTGCTCTTGCATGGGTTTAACCGGAGAACGGCCAAACAACTGTGACAATGGACTTACGGACATAAGCAGTACCTTATCGGTTTAAGCTAAAGTGTGCCGCATTATAGTGATCTCACCGCGTATTAAAACTCTAGCATTACAAAAATATGACAATTGATCCGACTACCTAAGCCAGATCAATCGTCAGTATAGTTCCCGCTTGTTATTTCGTTTCTTGATTTCCGGCGAAGACCACCACCACCCGATCTGTGTTCAACACTCGGCTGAACGCATATGGCGAGTCGGATAGTTTGACGTGTTGACCGGCACCCACCGCGTTATGCCGCGCTCTGAACTGGCCAATCTTCTGCCAATGCCGTAGCAGATCTGCCCGGTCTTGTTTAATGTCATTCCAGTTCATGTCGGAGCGGGTGCCCTGATGGAAATCGTCACCGTATGGGCCGAGGTCACGGCCGGTTTCATCGCCGTAGTAAATCTGCACGCCACCGGGTAACAGCAAGAAAGGCGCTGCGATGCGCTTTTGCAACGTCAGGTTCTGGTATTTGGCGTAAAACAAAGTCGTGTCATGGCTGGATATGTACGTCAGGCCGTTAAATTCATCGTCACTGTTAATGTCTGCAGCATAAGCAGCGAAGGTTGGCTCCATGTCGCTCATGCACAGCCCCAGGTCATGCGCTTTGTCCTGAAATTCGAAATTGATCAGGCTGTCGAAACCGTAGTCGTAGTAATAGTCCTTAAACAGTGGGTGATCGAACACTTCGCCCACCATCCAAAACGGTTCATCATCCAAGGCGGCATTCGGGTTCTTCGCTTTCCATTCGGCCAGCGCTTCTGTTGCCGCTGTTTTCAGGGTGTCCCAATGTTCCAGTTCAACATGTTTGGCGGTATCACTGCGGAAGCCATCAATACCAAAATCCCGGATCCAGCGGGTTTGCCAGTCAATCAAATGCTGTACGACTGTTTGTTCCGTATCTCGGGTATTCGTATCTGCTTTGGCTTTTATAATGGGCGGCAAACCAACCTTGTCTGTTGATTCTGTTTTGTAATCCGGCAAGCCCGCCAACGCCATGGTAATGTCGTCTGCGCCAGGCTGCGTATAACCGGGAAAAGTCCCGCGAACCCAGTCCGCGCTCCACCAGTCGCGGTTCCAGTTTTGGCTGTTGTAATCAATGGCATCGTGGAAGCTGTGCCAGTTTTCACCGGCCGCTGGCTGCCAGCTGTTATCGATGCGCCGATCCGACTTGAACACATCGACGTTATAGTCGACCAGGTCTTGTCCGGTGGCGTAGCCTGCGTGGTTGATGACGGTATCCCAGATCAGGCGAATACCGCGTTTGTGCGCTTCACGTACCAGTTCACGCAGGTCTTCATCGGTGCCGAAGTTTGGATCCAGCTTGGTGTAGTCCAGTGCCCAATAACCGTGGTAGCTGTAGAACGGAAAATCCCCTTTGCTGCCGCCGCCGACAAAACCATGCACCTGTTCCACCAGCGGCGTCATCCAGATCGCGTTCGCGCCCAACTCTTTTATGTAATCCAACTTGGCGGTAATGCCTTTGATGTCGCCCCCGTGGAAGGTGCCGATTTCGTCTTTGCCATCCTTTTGCCGACCAAAGGCGTGGTCATTGCTTGGGTCACCGTTGTAAAACCGGTCGGTCATGATGAAATAGACCGTCAGGTTATCCCAGCTGAAATCAGAGGGACTATGATTCGCTGCTTCCAGCAAGAGTAAGCCATTACTTTCCGGAGCCGGTTGCAACGTTACCTTGCCCTGTTCGACCAGCGCCAGGTGGCCAGAATAGTAATCTCGGACAGTTTCACCATTGTTGAATACCGAACTCACATCCACCGTGACCGGCTCGCCGTTCCAAACCTGGCATTGGGTCGCAGGCAGCGGGCGTGAAAAAGCTTTCGCATGGGTTTCTTTCGGCAGCAGTTTTAAGGTGATTTCGTTCTGCTCCGCGTTCAGCGTGAAACGTATGTCACCGGCCACGCGAACCTTCAGCTCGAACGGTTGTTCCGCGCAGGCAGCCAGGGGTAAAGCTTTATTGAAGCGAACCGATTGGTCGGGCTCGGCACCCAACGGGAACGGGCATTGCTCGTCGGAATCGATATAAAAGCGGTAATTGCCTTTGGCTAACGCTGCGTCCACCGCCAGGCTGGTTGGGTCGAACGGTAAATTGCGGGTATTGGCGACACTGCCATCGTCGTCGACGTCGCTGACAACCAACGCAGGCGCAGCGAACACCGTACCAAACAACGACAGCGCTACAAGAGTCGCTAAAGATGAAAATCGGCGCATAGTCTTTTCTCTGATTCAGATTATGCGTTGCAGGGTAGCGACTTTTGAACCAACCGGGCAGGTTGGTTCGGTGCGGGTTGGAACAAAGCGTGTCGTTGCGGTGCGTCTGTTACCCCTGAACCAGGTCAGGTCAGAGGCAATGCCAGTGGATCAGTTAGAAGCCACCAGCTTGGCTTTGGGTTCCAGCGAACGAATCCGGCGGTTTTCATCAATAGCCACATAGACGAACTCAGCTTCGGTGACCTTCTGCCGTTCTTCGTCTTCCGGCATACGGCTCCACACTTCGACCATGATTCGAACGGACGAGCGGCCCATGGCAATAACGTGGGTATAACAACAGACAACAGAACCGACCTTGATCGGGCGGATAAAACTCATATCGCCGATGGCCATCGTCGCAGTGCGGCCTTTGGCAACTTTGTTGGCGACGATACTGGCTGCTGAGTCCATCTGAGTGACCAGCCAACCACCGGAAATATCGCCGATTGGGTTAGCGTCAGCCGGTTTGGCCAATACGCGTAATTGCAGGGAACCACGGGGTTCCGGGTTTGATTCATCTAATTTTTTCATGGCGTCTAGTCTTATTATGTGAGCTGGTTGTTGTTTTTTTGCGCATTATAACGATCAAGCCTGTCCTTGCCCATGCTTAGAACCCCCTTCTTCCCCTTAATGTCCAATATTTAAAGAAATATGACGGTTGTAATAATTCTGTCATGTTTAATTCATACGATTGTCACATTCACGGTCTACGATGCGTTCCGAGTTAAGGCTCAGACCTAAAAAAATATTGGAGGAATTCCTGTGAAGAAGACTGTATTTGCTGCCATTTTCGCGACTGCTGCTACTATCGCTGCAGTACCGGCACAAGCTCGTGATCAAATTAACATTGTGGGTTCATCCACGGTATACCCGTTTGCTACCGTTGTTGCTGAGCGTTTTGGCCGCGCATCTGGTAACCCAACACCAACCATCGAATCAACCGGTTCTGGCGGTGGTTTGAAACTGTTCTGTGAAGGTGTTGGTGAAAACACACCAGACATTACCAACTCTTCAAGCTACATCAAGCAATCTCAGTACGACGACTGTGCTGAAAAAGGCATCGACATCATCGAAGTGAAAATCGGTTATGACGGCATCGCGTTTGCAAACAGCAAAGCCGGTCAGAAAATCGATGTAACTCAGAAAGACCTGTTCTTGGCGCTGGCCGCTCACGTACCAGGCAAGAAAGAAGGCGAACTGATTGCTAACCCATACCAAACTTGGGATCAGATCAACTCTAAACTGCCTGCTGTGAAAATCCGTGTCCTTGGCCCACCGCCAACATCGGGTACTCGTGCAGCATTCGTTGAGCTGGTTATGCAGAAAGGCTGTGCCAAGTTCGATTGGATCAAAGCGCTGAAAAACACCGATAAAGCCAAGTATGGTGAAATCTGTGACTCTATGCGTGAAGACGGCGCGTTCGTTGAAGCTGGCGAAAACGACAACCTGATCGTACAGAAGTTAGAAGCAGACTCTACGGCGTTCGGTATCTTCGGTTTCTCTTTCCTGGATCAGAACAGCGACAAACTGCAAGGCGCGTCTTTCTCTGGTGTTGACATCACATTCGACAACATCGCAGACGGCTCTTACCCTGTATCACGTCCTTTGCACTTCTTCGTTAAGAAGCAGCACATCGGTGTGATCCCAGGTATTCTGGACTACGTGAACACCTTCTTGAGCGATGCAGCGCAGAGCGAAGACGGTTACCTGGCTGAGAAAGGTCTGATCCCATTGAGCGGTGACGAACTGAAAGCCATGCGCGCTTCCGTGAATGCTCAGAAAGTTATGAAAATGTAAGGCTAGCTCTGCTAGCATGACTAAGGGCCAGGTTCTTAATCTGGCTCTTTTTTTGGTTTATACGCCGCACGATTTTCGCGGCGATTGTTGTTAAGAGGAACCAGCATGACGTCATCGTCCCTGTTTTTACTGCTCGTTCTGATTGTCGCGGTCAGTTATTTTTTCGGCCGCAAACGATCGGAAGTTGTCGCCCAGTCCGTCGGTGGGATTCGGCACCTGCATTCATTGCCAAATTACTACGGTCTTATGGCAGCGGTGTGGGCTGGTATACCAGGGTTGGTGATTCTCAGCTTGTGGGTTGCCTTTCAAAACACGGTTATTCAAGGCATCGTGTTTTCCAGCTTGCCCGATCACTTGCAAGCGTTGTCCGGTCCGCAGGTGAATTTATTGTGGTCGGAAGTGTACAACTTGCGCTCCGGCGCGATTTCAGCCCCATCAGACCCGGCCTTGCTCGACGCCATGGTGCACATCACCACGCTAGAGCAGCAGAGTAAAATCGGCAAAACCGTGATGGTGATTGCGCTGTCGGTATTGGGCGGTGGCATTGGCTGGTCTTTAATTCGCCCTACCCAGAAAGCCCGTAACCAATTTGAAGTGGTGTTGCGTACGCTGTTGATGCTCAGCTCCATGATCGCCATCTTCACCACCGTCGGCATTCTGTTTTCTGTTTTATTTGAGTCGGTACGCTTCTTCCGTGAAGTACCGATCACCGAATTTATGTTTGGCACCAAATGGAGCCCGCAAGTTGCTATTAACGCCGAAGTAGCCGGTTCTTCCGGTGCCTTTGGCGCAGTGCCTTTATTCGTGGGCACATTGATGATCGCCAGTATCGCGTTGATCATTGCCGTGCCGATTGGCTTGATGACCGCCGTGTATCTGGTGGAATACGCCAGCCGCCGCGTGCGCAACATTATTAAACCTTTGCTGGAAGTGCTTGCCGGTATTCCAACCGTTGTTTACGGCTTCTTCGCGGCCTTAACCATGGCGCCGCAATTGAAAACCTTTTTTGAAGACGTCGGCGTTAACGGCGTCTCGTCTGAGTCTGCCTTAGCCGCCGGCTTAGTCATGGGCATTATGATTATCCCATTCGTGTCTTCCCTGGCCGATGACGTGATTAACGCCGTGCCAAACTCACTGCGCGATGGCTCCTACGGTTTGGGCGCAACCCGCAGTGAAACCATTAAGCAGGTTGTCTTTCCCGCCGCATTACCCGGTATTGTGGGTGGTGTTTTGTTGGCCGCGTCACGCGCTATTGGTGAAACCATGATTGTGGTCATGGCCGCTGGTTTGGCTGCCAACCTCACCGCTAACCCTTTGGAAGCCGTGACCACCGTCACTGTGCAGATTGCTACCTTGCTGGTGGGTGACCAAGAGTTTGACAGTGCGAAAACGCTGTCTGCGTTCGCATTAGGACTGATGTTATTTTTCACAACGCTGTTGTTAAACGTTGTTGCATTGGCAGTTGTTAAGAGGTTCCGAGAGCAATATGACTGAGCAAAATTTAAATGCCATCGAACGTATGGCGCTGGTGAAACAAGAACGCATGGCCGCAAAATTGGGCAAGCGTTACGCCAAAGAAAAACGTTTTCAGGCGTATGGCATTGTGTCGATTGTTATCGGCCTGTCGTTTCTGGCGATGTTGCTGGGCAGTATTTTTACCGCCGGTTTCAGTACTTTTTACGCCACTGAAATTCGCCTGACCGTCACGTACGATCAGGAACTGCTGGGTGTAGCTGACATGAACGACGAATCGCAATTGGCCTTTGCCAACTGGGGCGCGTTAGTGAAAAGCGCGCTGGCCGAACGGTTCCCGGACGTCAGCGGTCGCTCGGCACGCCGCCAGTTGAATTCACTGGTGTCCAGCGTCGCAGAATACGACCTGAAAGATCGTCTGGAAAAACACCCGGAACTGTTGGGTACCACCGAAGAGATCTGGCTGATGGCCGACGATGAAATAGACGCCCTGATGAAAAAACAGATCGACCGGAACGTACCGGAAAGCGAGCGCCGGTTGAATGATTTCCAGATCAGCCTGGTCGACTCGTTAATTGAATCTGGCGAACTGAAAACCGGTTTCAACACCACCTTTTTCACCAACGGCGATTCTCGTGAACCCGAGCAAGCGGGTATTCGCGGTGCGATGATCGGTTCGTTCTTTACCCTGTTGGTAACGTTGCTGCTGTCGTTCCCGATTGGTGTTTCGGCGGCCATATACCTGGAAGAATTTGCACCGAAAAACCGCTTCACCGAAATTATTGAAGTGAACATCAACAACCTTGCTGCGGTACCGTCTATCGTCTTTGGTCTGTTGGGTTTGGCAGTATTTATCAACGTGTTCCACTTGCCGCGTTCGGCGCCGGTGGTGGGTGGTCTGGTACTGACATTAATGACGTTACCGACCATTATTATTTCATCGCGTTCGGCCATTAAAGCCGTACCGCCGTCCATCCGCGAAGCCGCGTTAGGCTTGGGTGCCTCACGTGTGCAGATGGTCTTGCACCATGTACTGCCGTTGGCCATGCCCGGTATGCTCACCGGTACTATTATTGGAATGGCGCAAGCGCTGGGTGAAACCGCCCCGTTGTTGATGATCGGTATGGTCGCCTTTATTGCCGACGTACCCGGTACGCCATTAGACCCGGCCACGGTTTTGCCGGTACAGATATTTTTATGGTCCGACCTGCCGGAGCGCGCCTTTGTCGCGAAAACATCCGGTGCCATTATGGTCTTACTTGGGTTCCTGGCCATTATGAACTTATTCGCCGTTTTCCTACGTCGCAAAT